>DASRII010000160.1:0-39851 GCA_035650075.1 Micromonosporaceae bacterium
CAGGTCGTAGCCGAGCTGCGCATCCGGGCCGGCTGGCGGAGTCACGCCCGCGAGGTCGCCGGCTCTGGTGTACGCCAACGCCGTGGTCCGCCCGAGTGGATCGGCCACAGTGGACAGATTGCCGAACGGGTCGTACCCGAAGGTCGTGGTGTAGTACACGGTCTGCCCGGTGTCCCGGTCGCTGGCCGTGGACGTGTCAGGCTGTCCCAGATCGTTGTACGTCGCCAGCCGGTGCGCCCCGGACGGGTCGGTAGCGTCCAGCAGTTCGCCGACCCGGTCGTACGCGAACGTCCACACTGGAGCCGGCTTCGACCCGGCCCCGTCCGGATCCGGCTCCGTCGACGAGACCGCCCGCCCGTACGCGTCGTAGCTGGCGGTCCGGACCCGGCCCAGCTGGTCGGTGGCCGTGGTGAGCAGACCCCGTGCGTCGTACTGCGCCGAGATGGTCGGGTTGACCGTCGAACCGCCCGGCGGTGTGTAGGCAGGCAGCCGGACCTGCGTTGTCCGGCCCATCGCGTCCAGCGTCATTCGGGTCACCGACCCGGCCGGGTCCCGAACGTCGGTGATCTCTCCGAAGGTGTTGCGACCAAGCGTCGTCACCGGCCGAACGTTGCCCGTGGACACGCCGGCGACCCATGTCGTGCGCGGCGCACCGGTCTGGGCCACCAGCTCGCCGAGCTTGTCGTAGCTCAACGAGGTCGCGATCCCCGTCGGGTCGGTCTGCTTGGTCAGCAGCCCGCGCGCGTCCCACTCGTACGTCGTGGCCAGGCTCGCGGGGGTACCACCGGTGTTGTCGACCGTACTGGTCAGCAGCCGGCCGGCCGCATCGTAGGCGAAGTCGGTGCGCTCGGTCCGGCCGGGTGACGCGCTACCGGTGTGGGTCTCGCGGGCCACCGTGCCGTCCCGGTTGCGGGCGTACGCCGTGGTACGCGCCAGGCCACCGGGATCCAGCACGGTGGAGGTCGGGTAACCCGCGGGATCGTAGGCGTACGTCGTCGTCACGCCGCCCATGCCGGTCGACCGGGTGAGGTTGCCGGCCTTGTCGTAGTCCACATCGGACAGCACCGTGGTCGAGACGATGTCGCCCACGGCGTTGCGGCGTACCCGGCTGGTCGTGGCCAGCCGGTCGTCGCCGTAGTAGGTGTACCCGGTTTCCCGACCCATCGCGTCCACAATGGACGCCAGCCGACCGGCGGGGTCGTACGCGCGCGACTCGAGCACCAGCCGCGTGGCGGCCGAATCCATCGGGTCGACACCGGCGCCTACCGCGGCCGTCTCGATCAGCCGGTGCGCCTCGTCGTAGGCATACTCCTGCACCAGGCCCGGCCGGGTGACCCGAACCAGCTCGCCGCGGTTGTTCCACACCTGGGTGGTGGTCGCGCCGGCCGGGGTCGTGGACGAGGTCAGCCGCCCACCGGGGTCGTAGCCGAACGTCCAGGTGCGCGACGCGTCGCCACCAGTCGAGTCCGAGACCGCCTGCCCGGTCAGCCGTCCCACGGCGTCGTACGCGTACGTGGTCACCGCGGTGTGGGTGACTCCGGTGATCGGGTTGACGACACCCGGCGCGGTCCGCGAGGCGGGCAGCGAGACCGCGTTGTACTGCACGGTCGCCGTACCGTAGTTCTCCGTCGCCGACGAGGTGGTGGTGCCCACGATACGGCCCAGGGAGTCATAGGAGTGGACGGTGGTCAGGCCCGCCGGTTCGACGACCTGGGTCAGGTCACCGGCGGCGTCGTAGCCGCGGGTGGTGACCGCGCCGTTGACGTCGGTCGACGTCAGCAACAGACCGGCGGGAATCGTTCTCGGTACCACGCTCGGCGTGAAGACCACGGCGAGTCCCGACCGGAGAACCGGCTGCTGGAAGGAGTGCTGCACGGCCCGGAGCCCGGAGGCTTCCTCCACTCCCGTCGTCGCCGAGCCCCCCTGTTCGTCCGGCACGGCGTCGATGCCGGAGTAGTTCAGCGAGATCTCGCCGTTCTCGGCGAAGACTATCTCCGCGCTGATCCGCTGGGTCGCGTCGTCGAACCGATGCGCGTTGCGCCACTCCACCACGAACTGGCGGTTCGGTGCGGTACCGATGGTCGCGGTGCGCACCGACGCGCTGGCGTCGACCACCAGGTCGTCCCAGAACGCGTACACGGCCGCGTTGGGTTCGTCACCGCTGGGCACTGCCCCGTTGAAGTAGAGCGCTTCACCCGGATCCAGGAAGGTGAAGACGCCGTTGGTCGATACCCACCCGGTCGAATGAGGCTGGCCATGGAACGCGACCGGGAACGGCAGGGTGATCTGCTGAATCTCGTCGTCGCCGGTCAACGCCAGCACCGACTGGTCTGCGGGCACGAACGCCCTGGTCTGTTCGGACTTCGAATAGACGGTACGGTTCCCGCCGCCCGGCTCCGTACCGGTGGAGTAGGTAGACGTCTCCACCGGCGCTACGCTCTGTCCGGCGGGCTTGGGACGGGTGGTCCGCGTTACCCGCCCCGCCGCGTCCAGGTCGAACGTCGTGCGGTACGTCGTGTCGGTCGCGGACGACGAGCGCGGGTCGGCCCGCCAGATCGGTACGTCGTTACGCGGGTCCAGCGGGTCGTTGGGGTTGAGGAAGTACCCGGTGTACTCGGTCGCGCAGTTGCCCGTTGCCCGGCACCTGGTGCGGCCCAGCACGTTGCCCCGCGCGTCGGTGTCGAAGGTCGTGGCGTTGCCGTTGCGATCGGTCATCCTCGACACGAAGCCCGCTGCGTTGTACTCCCAGGTCTGCTGACCGAACGTGTCCTCTATGGACACCAACCGGCCGCCCTGCGTGTCGTCGTACCGGTAGGTCGTCGGCTCGCCCGTGTCCGACGTGACGGTGACGCTCCGACTTCCCTGCTCGGCCACTGGCGACTCGATGCTCCAGACGGTGCCGTGCCGGTCGGTGACGGTCCTGACGCGTCCGGTCGTGTCGTCGTAGCCGACCTGCGTCGCGACGAAGCCGCCCGGCTCGGTCACCTTGACCAACCGGCCGCCGATCGTCGCCGCCGCCCAGTGCGCCCGCACCTGGTCGTCCAGGAGCGAACCGCGGTAGAACGCGAACTCGTCAATCTGACCGGTGAACGGCGTGTAGGTCGTCGTCGACCCGCTGACCGACCGGGCGTTGCCTAGGAACGCGTGCTGGCTCGTACCGTGATGGGGCCAGCCGAACGTGCTTCCTTCCAGCACGCCGTCGACGTAGATGTCGTCGGTGCCTTCGCCCGTGACGAGCACCAGGTGGTGCCATTGCCCGTCGTTCACGCCCGGCTTGATCTCGGTCAACGAGCTGCCCCCGTCGGGGTAGGGCCTGAAGTTGTAGCGAAGCACACCGTCGGTGTGCACGGAGATGCGGTGGCGGACCTGCGTCGAGTTGGTCATCGTCCCGTTCTGCAAGGCGAACAAGGTCCCGGAAGCGCCCGGCGGAGCCTTGAACCACAACTCGTACGTGCACTCGCCACACGAGTTGAAGAAGTTCGTGGGCATGGCGACCGAGGCCGTGGACGCGCCGGTGAACGTCGCCGAAGCGTCCGAGAGTCCCTGGATCGCGCCCGCGCCGCCGAGGGTCACGCCGACGTAGTTGCCGTCCAGCTGGCCGGGCGTGGTGGCCATGAGGTTGCGCGCCACGCTGCCCTCGGTTTCACCGAGCGCCCAGTACGACGCCGGCCCGTCGTTGAGCACCGCGGTGCGGTAGTAGGAGGTCGACGTGTACTCGTAGGCCGTACACGACGCCGCGGACAACGGGCTGCACACCTGGGTCAGTCGGCCGTTCGTGTAGGCGTAGGTCCACGTGGCCGCGGTGCCCGACTCCGGGGTCCAGATCGACACCGCGGTGACTTGCGAGCCCGTCCACGTGATGCGCAGCTCGCGACCGCTGGCCACGTCGACCATCGCGGTGATCTGGTCGTCGTGGTACCGGTACCCCTGGGCCCGGCCGTTGGCGTCGACGAGGAAGAGCAGCCGTCCGGACGAGTCGTACTCCCGCCGCTGGCCGTCGGCGTCGCGCAGGGTCCACCCGGAGGCGGTCCGGACCAGTGTCATGTTCGTGCCCAGCGGCCCGGTGTACGACGTGCCGTCGAGGCTCACGCCGAACCGGAACTGCTGCCCGGAGGCGAGCGTGACCACCGCGTCGTCCGGCAGGTTCCACCGGCGCAGCTCGTCGAGGCGCTGATCCAACGCGCTGGTCCAACCAGCACCGAACGCACCCACCCGGGGATCCTGCGAGTTGTACGTGCGGCGCAGCTCGAGCGCCGGACCGGACGCGCTCACCGAGGCGTCGGTGACCGATGTCGAATAGTTGCCGACCAACGGATTCACACCAGGAGGCTGACCGCCATCCGGTGCGCCGGCGAGGTGGCTGGTCACGTGGGCCTGCGGAACCATCGGCGTGAAGAACATCGGTCCGATCTCCGGACTCGAGGCCTGGGTGTCCGAGACGGTCACGTACCAGAACGAGGCCTTTCCCCAGGACAGCACGCCCATCGGCACCGGCCACGTCGGAGACGTGATCTGGCCCGAGCTCTGGCAACCCACCGGCGCCTGCGGGGTGCCGTTGCAGATGCGGAACGTGAAGCGCTGCGCGCCGGCCGGCGTGTTGTCCGGGTCCCAGTAGTCCGCCCAGAGCGCCGGGAGGAGCGACTCGACGAACCCGTTGTTCGGCGGCCAGTTGCCGCGGATGGTCGGTGCGCCGTTGGCGATGGTGAACGGCACGACGCCGAACGGTACGCCGTACGTGGTGTTGAACGAGGCGCCGGACGGGTTCACCATGTCCACCCGCAGCGTGTAGTTCGCGGCCCCCACGATCGGGTTCACGGTCACCACGACGTCCGCGGACTGGTGCGGGCCGACGTTGTGCGGCATGGCGATCGGCGTACCGGTCTGCACCGTGCCGCCGGACGAGTTGAGTACCCGGAACGCCAGCTTGTAGCCGTTGGTGGGGGTCCACGTCGTCATGCCCCAGTTGGTCACCCGGATCGTGATCCGGCCCGCCGTCGTGGCGGTGACCGGTGGGTCGAACACCGGCTTGGGCAAGGCGTACTTGGCCCCCTGGTCGGAGTAGTTGACGTCGACGAACGGGCGGTTGTTCGTGATGCTCGCGTTCGCGGAGGAGAACCGTTTCCAGCCCCGGCTGTCGGTCGACGACGCGCGTACCGTCAGCCCGTAGTAGGACTCGGTGCGGTGTACCCAGCCCATCACCCGGTCCGCCGGCAGCGGGAAGGACTCCCACGCCCCGCCCGGGCAGTCGTAGTAGCCGTGCGCGAACGTCCGCGACGCGAGCGGATGCGCGGAGTCGTACGACGGCCCGGCCCAGGTCTTCGCGGTCGAGCCGGCCCAGGACTGGGTCACCTTGTACACCGTGACCGGCCGCGCCTGGCACGAGTACGACCAGTACTCCCACAGGTTGAGCGAGGCGCCGTTGATCCACCGGTTGGACAACGACGACATCAGGTCGTTGAAGTGGACGTACGACGCCGACTTCTCGCTTCCGCCGTTGTAGGTACCGACCAGCAGGTCACCTTCGCTGGAGTTGTTGCGGTTGGCGAAGTCCCGGGACGAGACGAACGTGTCGTCGCTTTCCGCGTTGTCGCGGAAGCTCGGATCGACGGTCACGGGGAACACCCGCGCCGGGTCCCGCAACCAGGCCGCGTCCAGGTCGACCCGCAGTGCCCAGCCGGTGCCGTGCTCCACCAGCGAGTACCGCACGTTGTTGGACCGCTCACCGCTGCCCCGGTGCGGGTCCACTGTGGAGTCCACCATGAACCCGGGCGGGACGAATCCGCGTACCGCGCCGGCCGGATCGGTGAACACCACCGTGCCGGCCGCCTCGTCGAGCGAGGGTGTGACTCCGTACAGCGTCAGCGGGAACAGCCACGAGGCCGGCGCACCGGCCGAACCGAGGACGATCTCCTCCTTGACCCCCCGGTCGGTCGCGGTCAGCCTGAGGTTCGCCCCGGCGCGGATTCCGGGGTACGTGACGGTAGGCCCGTTCACCGTCGCCGGTACCGGGGTCGCGTCGGCGACGCCGAACCCGACCCACGCCTCCTCGCCGAGCGACAGGCCGGCGACCGTGGCGTCGGTGGACCGGTCGGCCATCGACACATCGGCCGCGGCGACCGGACCGAACCGGCCGTCCGACTGTCGGCGCAGGGTCGGATCCAGCGGTACGAGCCCGCCGTCCGGCCGCGGTACGAACGCGGTGTCGTCGAAGATGCGCAGGGTCCTCGTGCCATCCGGATTGACGAACTCGGTCGATCGGGGGGTACGAGCCGACACCAGTTCTACGGGTGAGGCGGGATCGACGCTCCGGGGTGGCCCGGGATCCTCGACGAGCCGCACGGATTGGGCGGGAAGCGACGCCGGCGCGACGACCGGATCGGGGAACGTCGACTGTGGACCCACGGCACCGGGAACGGCCGCCTTCGACCGGCCGCCCGGTACCCGCGCCGTCGTGCTCGCCGCGGTCGTGCGATGTGGACGGTCGGCCGCCGAGCCGGTGCTCTGTTGCGGGGCGGACAGCGCGCCGCCCGGTGGCAGCGGAGGATTGGCGACCACCGGCAGGGCCGGTGCGAACAGCAGGCCGGCGGTGAGGATCGCCACGACCTGTGGTACGAGCGGGCGCGCGGCACCACCGACGCGAACCAGTCCGATCACGTTGTCCTCCGGCAGCGTCCGCGGTCGATATGGATGATCTCGATTACGCGATCACGGTAGAGGCCGGCCGTATCGGCAACGCATCCGTCGCGTATCGCCGGCGGGCAACCGGCCGGAGAGATTGATGGCAGACTGCGGGGTGAGTGGTTGCTGCGGGGAGACGGGGGCGTGGAGTACCGGATTCTTGGACCGGTCGCGGTCTGGGTCGACGGCGCGGAGCTCTACATCGGCGGGCCGCGGGAATGCCGCGCCCTCGCGGCTCTGCTGCTCGGCGCGGACCACCCGGTCGGCATCCCGCGCCTGGTAGAGGTGTTGTGGGGCGAGAACCCGCCGCGGACAGCCGCCGCACAGGTTCGCAACACGATCGCGGCGTTGCGCCGGCACCTCGTCCGCGGTACCGGGCTGCGGCCGCCGGTCACCCGCTCCGGCGGTGGGTTCGTGCTGAAACTCGGCGAGGACACGCTCGACGCACGCGACTTCGACCGCCGGGTTGGCCTGGCTCGGGTCCTGGTCGACGACGGCAAGTTCGCCGACGCCGCCGACGCGCTCCGGGCGGCGCTGGAGATGTGGCGCGGCCCCGCCCTCGGCGGCATGGGCGGGCCGGTACTCGACGCCGAGGCGCACCGGCTCGACGAACAGCGGCTCGCCTGCCTGCAACGCCGCATCGAAGTCGACATCGCCCTCGGCCGGTACGACCAACTCGTGGGTGAACTGGCCGCGTTGGTCCGTGAACATCCCCTTCGCGAACACCTCGCGGCGCTGCAGATGTCGACCCTGTACCACGCCGGTCGTCGGCAGGACGCGCTCGACGTCTTCAGCGAGACACGTGTCCGGCTGGCGGATCACGCCGGCCTGGATCCGGGACCGGAACTGATCCGCCTGCAGCAGGCGATCCTTCGCGGCGACGCGGTGCCGCCACCGACCCTGACCGCTTCGCCGCCGGCACCGGACGACGATGCCAGAGGCGGGCCGGTACCGGCCCAACTGCCACCCGCCGTGGCCGACTTCACGGGCCGCGGGGACCAGCTCGCCGAGCTCGATCGGCTGTGCACCGGACCGGATCCGGCCGCGGTACTCGTCACGATCTGCGGTCCGCCCGGTGTCGGCAAGACCGCGCTGGCGGTCCGCTGGGCGCACGCGGCCCGGGACCGGTACCCGGACGGCCAGCTCTTCCTTGATTTGCACGGGTATGCCCAGGCGCCGCCGATGCGACCGGTCGACGCGTTGGGACCGCTGCTGCGGGGAGTCGGGGTGCCGCCGGAAGCGATACCTCCCGATCCGGCGGAGGCGACGGCGCTGTTCCGGACCACGGTGTCCGACCGGCGCGTGCTGCTGGTTCTGGACAACGCGCGCGATGCCGGCCAGGTACGGTCGTTGCTGCCCGGCGGAACGGGCTGTCTGGTGGTCGTGACGAGTCGGGACCGGTTGAGCGGGTTGGTGGCGCGGGACGGCGCCCGGCGGCTGACCCTCGACGTGCTCGCGCCCGCCGAGTCGTTGGCGCTGCTGCGCAGGACGGTCCCCGGCGACCGGGTCGCCGCCGAGCCGGCAGCCGCCGCCGACCTGGCCGCCGCCTGCGGTCACCTGCCGCTGGCGCTGCGGATCGTAGCGGCCAATCTCAGCGACCGTCCACAGCGGAGCATCGCCGGGTACGTGGCCGAACTGCGCACGGCGCCCGGGTTGACCGCGCTCGAGGTGGACGGTGACGACGATGCCTCGACCCGGGCCGCCTTCCGACTGTCATACCAGGCCCTCGAGGAACCGGTTAGACGGGTGTTCCGGTTGCTCGCGCTGGCACCCGGCCCGGACATCGGCCTGCCCGCCGCGACGGCTCTCGCCGCGGTACCGCACTGCGAAAGGCTGCTGGGCACGCTGACCGCGGCACACCTGCTCCGGCGTGTGGAGATGCGGTACACGTGGCACGATCTCATCCGGCGCTACGCCGACGAACTGCTCCGCAGCGACGAGCCCGAGGCCGACCGCGCGGCCGCGACCCAGCGACTCCTCGGGTTCTATCTGTCCACAGTGGATAACGCGGTCACGCTGCTGAGCCCGCAGTTCGTCCGGCTGCCACTCCCGGCGTCCGATGCCACCGCGTTGACGTTCACAACGAACGGCGATGCGCTCGCCTGGCTCGAGCACGAACGGGCCAACCTGGTAGCCGCCGTTCGTCACGCCAGCCAGCACGGGCCGGCCCCGGCCGCCTGGCTGCTCGCGGACCGGCTGCGGGGATACTTCTGGATCAGCCGGCACATGGCGGACTGGCTCGCCACGGCCGAAGCCGGGCTGGCGGCCGCGACCGCGCACGCCGACCAGCGGGCGCAGGCGGCGGCGCACCTGAGCCTGGGCATCGCGCACCGCACCCTCAGCCGGCACGACAGGTCGACCGAGCACCTGCACGGCGCTCTCGCGCTCAGCCGCGAGGTCGGTTGGGCCGAATGTGAGGCGTCGGCTCTCGGCAGCCTCGGCATCGCCTTCGCGGAGGTGGGCAACAACCGGGCGGCCATCGAACAGTTCACCGCGGCGCTGGAACTCAACCGCCGCCTGGGCCGGCACGCCGGTGAGGCCGTCGTACTGGCCAACCTGGGCAACCTGCGACTCGAGCTGGGCGACCTGCGGAGCGCGGCCCGCGACCTCACCAACGCCCTCGCGCTGCACCGCGCGGCGCGCTCCCCCGGGGGCGAGGCCATCACCGTGGCCACCCGCGGTGTCGTGCGCCTGTACCTGGGCCGCCTCGATGGAGCCGAGGACGATCTGAACCGCAGCCGGGCATTGCACGACGAGATCGCCGACCGGTACGGCCAGCCGTTCGCGTTGGCGGGGCTGGCGACCCTGTACTGCGTGACCGGCCGCCCGGCCGAAGCCGCGGAAGCCGGCCGGACCGCACTCGACATCGCCCGCGACACGGGCAACCGGCGCGGTGAGCTGTACGCGTTGATCGCCCTCGGCGACGTCGCCCTCCGGTTCGGCGCGGTGCCGGATGCGATGAGCCACTTCCGGCAGGCTCTACGGCTGGCCGACGAGCATCGCAGTCGCCATATGCAATGCGAAGCGCGAGCCTGGCTCGCGGACGCGTACCTGCACGCCGGTACACCGGACCAGGCGCTGGCCGAGGCGACGGATGTTCGTCGGCTCGCGCACGATGCGGGCTACGCGATGCTCGAGGGACAGGCGCTGACCACGCTCGCTCGGGTACACCTGGCCCGTGGTGCCGACGGCGAAGCGGCCAGCTGTGCGGCTCGAGCCGTCGCGATACACCGCCGCACGGGCTACCGGCAGGCCGAGAGCGCGGCCCGTGTGGTGCTCGAGCAAGCCACTACCCGACATCCGGTCCCGTCGTAGTGCTCAGTCCGCGGTGACCAGGGCCTGTCCCGCCGTCGCGCGCGCCCGCTCGGCCAGCCGTACCGCGCCGATGCGCTCGGCGATCCGTTCCGCCTCCCGGCCGGCCTCGTCAGCCGCGGCGTCCTCACCCGCCTGCCGATGGATCCGGCTCAGCGCGATGAACGCGGTCGCCTGGGCCGCCGGCATCGTGGCCAACGCCGGTGCCGCACCGAGCAGATGAGCGCGGGCTTCGGCGGACCGGCCGAGGTGGCAGAGCACTATGCCGCGACCCATCTTCGCGTAGGCCACGTACAGCGGTGAGCCCGCCACCCGCTCGCTCAGTACCGCGGCCCGCTCGGCATGTGCCATGGCTTGGCAGAGGTCACCGAGGTCGAGCAGGGCGAGCGCCAGTTCGGTGTGCACACACAGCTCACCCACCGGCT
Organism: Micromonosporaceae bacterium; assembly: GCA_035650075.1. GTDB lineage: Bacteria > Actinomycetota > Actinomycetes > Mycobacteriales > Micromonosporaceae > DASSUC01. The sequence goes on from DASRII010000160.1 coordinate 10,416, forward strand.
CACCGGTATCGTGCAGCAGTGCGAGGCACTCCCGGTACAGTGCGACCGCCGCCTCCGGCTCACCGGACTCGGACCGGAGAACGGCCAGCCGCCGCAGCCCGTGAGCCAGGTGGACGGGGGCGCCATCGGCGCGCAGCAGCGCCACCCCACGTTCGTACGCCACCGCGGCGGTCTCCGCGTCCCCGGCCCGAGCGGTCAGCTCGCCCAGCAGGGTCAGCTTGACCCCGGCCTGGTTCGCCTCGCCCACCTCGAGGTAGAGGTCGATCGCCTCCCCCAGAGCCGCGGCCCGCTCGGCGGTCCGGCCGCGATGCCCGTAGATGGAAGCCAGGACACCTCGCGCCTCGGCCCGCAACCAGGTATGACCGACCGCGTCGGCCCCGGCCACGGCCTGGTTGCCGAAGTGTTCCGCGCTAGTGGTATCAGCGGCCAGGTCGTAGCTCGACGCGAGCAGCAACGCCAGGCAGGCGACGCCGAGCGGGTCGGACGCCCGCCGCGCGGCATCGAGTCCCAGGTGACCGAGCGAGATCAGGTCACCGGTCCGTGCCTCCCGGCGCAAGGCGGTCTCGCAGTTCCACACCAGTGCCCAACACTGCGCGTGCAGCCCGAGCTCGGCCGCCAGGCGAGCAGTGTACACAATGGACGGTAGCTCGACCGCGAACCACTTGTCACCGTTCGCCAGGTGTGCCTGGGTCGGCGCCGGGGACCGCGCGGTGCTGACGGCCGCAGCCGGTGAGGTGAGCTGGTTGATGACCGTGTCGACCTCCTCGGCCAGCGTGTTCCACCGGTCGGCGATGCGCGCGACCACCGCGGTCCGCTCCGCAGCGCGATCCAACCCCGCCGACTGTTCCGCGGCGAAGTGCCGGACGACGTCGTGCAGCCGGTACCGCTGCTGTCCGACCGGATCGGTGCCCAGCGGCTCGACGAGGCTCGCCCGTACCAACCGGCCGAGAATCGCAGGGCCCGCGACGGCATCGGAAACCCACGCGGGGAAGTCGTCCTCGGTCACCGCCGCGAGGGACCGCAGGAGCCGTCGCTCGGACTCGTCGAGGGTGTCGTATGCCGATTGCAAGCTGGCCCGCACGCTGCGTTCCGCGGACGTGAGGTGGTCCAGCACGCGGGCGCCGACGGTCAGCTGGTCGGCGAGCCGGACGAGAGTGGTGCCACCCTCGAGCGACCGGGCTCCCACGATGCGAACGGCAAGAGGCAACCGGCCGCAGGCGTGCACGATCGAGATCGCGGCCGGCTTGTCCCGACCCAGCCGGTGCCGGCCTGCCGCGCGGGCGAGCAGCTCGACCGCGTCCGCCTCGGACAACGGCTCCAGCGGTACGAAACACGCTCCGTCGAGGTCGGTCAACATGCGCCGGCCGGTGACGAGGACGGCACACTCGGGCGGCGGTAGCAGCGACGCGATCTGCGCGACACTGGCGGCGTTGTCGAGCAGGACCAGACGTGGTTCGTGCGACAGCCGGGACCGGTACAGGTCGGCCGCCTCCTCCACGTCGGCCGGGATCTCCGCCGCCGGTACCCCCATCGTCCGCAGGAACCGGCGCAGCACCTGGACCGGATCACGTGGCTCGCCGTGACCGTGCAGATCCACATAGAGCTGTCCACAAGGGAATCTCTGGCGGAGCTGGCGAGCCGCGGCGATCGCCAGCGTGGTCTTGCCGATCCCGGGCAGCCCGCTGATCGCCACGATCGGCGCCGAACCGCTGTCGAGGCAGCCGTTCAGGTGCGCGGTGATGCGATCCAGCTCGGTACCCCGACCGACGAAATCGGCCAGCGGTGCCGGTAGGTGCCACGCCACTGCGTGTCCGTCGACTGTGGACCACAGGGCCAGGGCGGGGTCGTTGGCCAGCATCTGCTGGTGCAGCCGCTGGAGGTCCGTCATCGGCTCGACGCCCAACTCGGCCACGAGCAGGTCCCGGGTCTCCCGGTACACCTGGAGGGCATCGACCTGCCTACCCGCGCGGTACAGCGCGAGCATGTACAGCGCCCGTAGCCGTTCCCGGTACGGATGCTCGGCGATCAGGGCGGCCAACTCCCCGATGACGTCGCGATGGGTACCGAGGTCGAGGTCGATCCGGATGCGCTCCTCCAGCGCGGTCAACCGGCGCTCCTCCAGCCGGTTCGCCTCGGCCATGACTCCTGGGATGTCGCGGGCGTCAACGTACGCCGGCCCGCGCCACAGGGCCAGAGCCCGCTGCAGGAGAGCACGGGCCGCGACCAGGTTGCCCTGCGCGCGGGCGGCGCTCGCATCGGATACCAGACCGTCGAAGGCGTACACGTCCATCTCGTCGGACGCGACGGTCAACTGGTACCCGGTCGGGCCGAACACGACCCGACCGTCGTCGCCGAGAGCGCGGCGCAGGCGGTGCACGTACACCTGAAGTGTTTTGCGTGCGGTCCGCGGCGGCGCACCGCTCCATAGCGCATCGGCCACGGCGTCGGCGCGTATCGGCCGCGCGGCGCAGCACAAGAGAAGCGTCAAAAGCCTTTGCAGCATTGTGGTCGGTATCGCGATCGGCCGGTTCTCCCGGCGGACCGTCAACGGACCCAACACACCGAATTCGATCACCACCGCCCCCGTACGGCGTACCCCCCGCGCCGTCATGTTCTCCCGACGATATGAGCGCTGTCAATGGGCTTCTGAGCTGGGATTCAACCACCGTGCAACCGAGCGCCCGCACGATGTCGACGGCCATTTCCCATGGAGGTACTCGTGCGCGCCGTTGTCGTCCGCGTCCTGCTCGCCGTCTCGTTGGTGGTCAGCGGGTTGCCCTTCGTTGTCGTGTTGCCGGACCCGGTGTCGGCCGCGGTCCTGCTGACGCCGCCGGCGCCACCGCCCCCGGTCAACCCGGCGCCGTTCGTTCGTGAGGTCACGACGCCCGGGCCGACCTTCGTTTCGAACGAAAGCATTTCGCGGGACGTCGTCTGGAGCCCGCAGGGTTCGCCGTACGTGATTCCCGCCGGCGGCATCACGATCACCGACAACGGATCGTTGACCCTGCTGCCGGGCACGATCGTCAAGTTCACGCCGAGCGCAGGGGTCGCCCTGTTCGCCAACGGCTCGCTCTACGCCCTCGGCACCCCCAGTCAGCGGGTCGTGTTCACCTCGTTGCTCGACGATTCGGCGGGCGGGGACACCAACGGAGACGGAGCCGCGACGGCACCCGCTCGCGGCGACTGGTACCAGATCCGTGTCGGTGGGCCGGGATACCTGGACTATGTGGACATCAGGTTCGGTGGCCGCCCGCCATCCTCCTTGGGCTGCCTCACGGGATCGTTGCTGTCGGCCACCGACGGCCGGATGGTGTTGTCGAACTCGCGTATCACGGAGTCCGCCACCTCCGCTGTCGTCACGACGGGCTTCGACGGCGGCTTCAGCGGTGTATTCGGCAACGAGTTCGACAACTCCCTCTGCGGCGGTTACTCGGACGTGTTCGGGCAGCAGTTCTACATCGGCAACACGTTCGGCGCCGGCATCTCGGCCTACGCCTGGTACTCGAACCTCCCGCAGCAGGTGATGTTCCGGTACAACACGGCTCTCCGCCCGGTGAAGGTCGTGGCGACTGGCCCGAAGATCGACGTCAAGTTCAACCGGCTGTTGGGGGGTGCCGACGCCGGCAGCGGCGCGCTCTTCCAGGCCAACTGGTTCGGCCGGGACATCAACACCGAGCAACTGCCGGCGTGCCTGACCCAGGCGGAGATGGACGCGTACATTCCGCAGCTGACGAAGGCGTCGACCACTTCGTCGTGCCCGTCCGGCACCTTCCCGCCGAAGTACAAGTTCGCGGTGCTGCCGGCACTGTCGGGCGCACCGCCGAGCGTCGCCGAGGCGGTGCTCGACGCGACCTCGGCGCGCTACGGGCCGGTGAGCACCTCGGGCGGATGGCTGACCTACCTCGCCACCGACCTCGTGGTCGAGGATGCCGGACGGACGCTGACCGCGGCGCGGACCTACTCGTCCAAGAACGGCACGGACTCCGACGCCGGTCCCGGCTGGGCGACGTCGTTTTCCGAGGCGCTGTCGACATTCCAAGGTGTGTCGTCGCTGAGATTGGCCGATGGTTCGAACCTGCCCTTCGCGGTCGATCCGGCGGCCGGGTACGTACCCAGTGGCGGTGTCGACGCCGACTTCGTCACCGGTCCGACCGGCACGACCATCACCACGACGAACCGAATGGGGTACCAGTTCGACCCGGCCGGCGATCTGGTCAGCCTGCAGCTCGGCGACAGCGGCCACCGGGTCGACGTCGACCGGAGCGGCGGCAAGGTCGCCCGGGTCACCGGAGTCTCCGGTCGGTACCTCAGCTACGGCCGAGCCGAGGGGCGTCTGGTGTCCGTCAGCGACTCGCAGGGCCGCAGCGTCAACCTGACCTACACCGGTGGGCGGCTGACCTCGGTGTCCGATGTGGACGGCCAACACGAGACGTACGAGTACGACGCCGCCGGACACCTCGTGAAGGTGACGGCGCCGTCCGGCCTCGTGCGCCTGGTCGCCGAGTACCAGGCCGACGGGCGGGTCGCCGCGATCACGGAGGCCGGCGAGGGGCGCACGACGTTCGCGTACGACCCGACCGCGCGGCGCACCACGATTACCCGGGCCGACGGGAGCCAGGTCGTGCACGAGTACGACGCGTACGGTCGCCTCGTCGTCGAGCGGGTGGTCGGTGGCGCCGCGACGCACGTGCTGTACGACGGCTGGGGCCGCCAAGTGGTGCGCGTCGAAGGCCTGCCGTCGGTGGCGATGGACAACTACCGGCCGGTAGGCCGGGCAGCCCTCGTCAACGCCAAGGCTGAGGTGGTTACGCAGATTGATCCCGCCGGCCGGGGAACCATGACCACCTACAACAGCTCGCATCAGCCGCTGGTGACGACCTACCCCGACGACGGTACGGTCACCCGCGCCTATGACGGCAACGGACGGCTCGCCAGCGTGACCAACCAGATCGGCAAGGTGTGGAGCTACACGTACAACGTCCGGGGCCAGGTGCTGACCCAACGAAACCCGTTGAACCAGACCAGAACGCTGACATACGAGCCCGATGGTGACCTCGCCTCGGTAACGGACGCGACCGGCGCGGTCACCCGGTTCGAATACGACGCGCTCGGCCGGCCCACGGTCCGCGTCGATCCGGCCGGCAACCGCTGGCAGACCGCGTATACGGCCTGGGGCGAGCCGCGAACCGCGACGACACCGGGCGGCGCGACCGCGACCCGCGAGTTCTCCGTCGACCGGCAGCTGACGGCCATTGTGGACGGTACCGGAGCACGCACGGCGTACGAGTACGACGGTCAGGGCCGGTTGACCGCGACCATCGACGCGATCGGCCAGCGGTCGACCACGGCCTACGACGCGATAGGACGCGCGAGCCGGGTCACCGACGTGCGGGGGTACGCGGTCGACCTCGGGTACTCACCCGACGGGTCCGTCGTGTCCATCGCCGCGTCCAACGGCACCACGACTGTCGTGAACGATCCGGCCGGTCGACCGATCCGAGTGACGGATCCACTCGGGCAGGTCACCCAGACGGTGTACGAGCCGGCGGGACAGGTCGTCCGGGTGGACCGGCCGGACGGCTCCACCATATCGTCCACATTGGACGCCGCAGGCCGGGTGGTCAAGGAGACCACCGGGCTCGGCAACAACACGTCCTATGTGTACGACCTGGCCGGGCGGCTGCTGAAGCGGACCGATCCGCTCAGCTTCGTCCGACTCTGGGGCTACGACGCACTGGACCGGGTGGTCAGCGTCACCGACGAACTGGGTCGCGTGACGACGCGGGCATACGACGACACCGCGCGCAGCGTGACCGTGGCCGACGACCTGGGTACCGCATCCGTCACCACCTTCGACGCTCTCGGTCAGGTTGTGTCGGAGATCGACGGCTCCGGGCGGACCACCCACTACGAGTACACTGTGGACGGTCTCCGAGCCGCAGCCGTGGCTCCGGACGGTGGGCGCACCAGCTACGAGTACGACGCCGCGGGCCGGTTGGTAGCCGTCGTCGACCCGCTCGACCGCCGCACTTCGGCGGTGTTGGACGCGCTCGGGCGGCCCACGATCGCCACCGATGCGGCCGGCCACGCGACGACGTACACCTACGAGCCCGGCGGTGAGGTCGCGTCACGTACCGACCGCGCCGGCGCCTTGTGGCAGAACACCTACGACACGCGCGGCCTGCTGACCGCGTCGACCGATCCGCTCGGCAAGATCACCACGTTCGGGTACGACGCCCTCGGCCGGCAGACGTCCACTGTAGACCCGACCGGCGTGACGACGAACACGGCCTACGACCCGATGGGGCGACCGGCCGTGTCGTGGGACGTCACTGGTGCGAGCTGGGTGACCACGTACGACCGCGACGGCAATGTGCTCACCGAGAAGGACCCGGCCGTCAGCCTGCTCTACAAGTACAACAAGCGCGGTGAGCGCACCGAGGTCAAGTGGGGTGTCACGAACCTGGCCCCGAGCCGGTGGACCTACACGTACGACGCGGTCGGCAACATAGTGTCCCTCAAGCGAGCGCGTGGTGGCATCGAGGCGGTGGCGTACGACCAGCGTGGCCGCGTCGTATCGGTCACGCGTCCGGACGGGACGCAGACCACGTCGGGGTATGACGGCGCGGGCCGGCAGACGTCCGTGACCCGGGCCGGGGCCGGCACGACAACGTGGACGTACGACAGCGCGGGCCGGATGGCCACCGCGGTGGACCCGTTGAGCAACACCGCGACGTACGGGTACGACACCGCGGGACAACTGACCACGCTGACCCTGCCCCGGGGAGGCGTGTACCGGTACGGCTACGACGCTGTGGGCGCCGTCGCCACCGAGACCGACCCCAACGACGCGGTCACCCGGAACTACTACGACGCCGAGGGAAGGCCGGTGCGGACCGAGACCCCGGCCGGCCGCGTCGTGGTGTCCGGCTACGACCCGGCGGGCCGTCTGGTGCGCTCCGAAGCGGGCGGGGTGATCCGCGAGTTCGACTACGACAGTGCGGGCCGGCTCATGTCCACAAAGGTCGGTGGCCAGCCGGACACCGCGTACACCTACGACAACCGTGGCCTGCTCGCCACGAGCACCGACTCGTTCGGCACGACGCAGTACGCGTACGACGACGCCCGGCGCCCGACAACGATTACGCCGCCGACCGGAACGCCGACCACGTACACCTACCGGGCGGACGTCAGCACGCTCAGTTACGGCATCGGTCTCCTCGCGACCGTCCGTGGCCGGGTGAACGTCGACTACACGTACGACGCCGAAGGGCAGATCACCGAGCGGAAGTTCGTGGCCCCCGGCGCGTCCCGCAAGGACACGTACGTCTACGACACGAGTGGCCGGGTCACGAGCCGAACCGAAGCCGCGTCCGCCGCGACGACGTACACCTACACACCCGGCGGCCAGGTCGACACGGTCACCGAACCGCCCGCAACCAACCCGAGGGTGACCGACTACGGGTACGACGCCGCCGGCCGGCTCACCTCGCAGCGGGTCACCCAGGGCGGGGCGACCGTGTCGGATGTGACGTACGGGTGGGACGCCGACGGCAATCGCACCAGCGATGGCACCACCACCTTCGCATTCGACCTGTCGGATCGGCTGACCACCAGCTCCGACGGCCGGACGTACACGTACGACGCCGACGGCGCTCTGGCGTCGGTGCAGAGCGGCCCCGACCAGACGACGTACGGGTACAACGGCTTCGGTGAGCTGGCGAGCGTCCAGCCGCCGGGTGCGAACGTCGGGTACGGCCGTGACGCCCTCGGCCGGACATCCGCCCTGACGTCGGACGGGACGACCCGACGGTACGGGTACGCCGGCACCTCGTACGCACTGACGCGGACGGGACTCTCCGGCTCCGCGCCGACCGAGATCGTCCGAGGCCGCGACGGGGAGATGCTCGCCCAGGCCTCGGCCGGCTCGGCCGTCCGGTCCGGTACGAACGTCCACGGTGACATCACGAGCTGGCAGGACAACGCGACCGGCGCGGTCGTCGGGCAGACCCGGTACGACCCGTTCGGCACGGTGGTGGAGGCCACCGGCACCACGGCACCGGCGAACCTGGGCTTCCAGGGCGACCTGACCGATGCGACCACCGGCCTGGTCGACATGGGCTTCCGCCCGTACGACCCGCGTACCGGCCGCTTCGTCTCGCGGGACACCATCGCCGGTGCGTTCGGGCAACCCGTATCGCTCAACCGGTACGCGTACGGCAACGCGGACCCGGTCAACTATCTCGACCCCGATGGCCACTGGCCACAGTGGATGGAGGACGTCGTCGACGGCGTCCGTGACTACCTGCACTGGTGGAGCGACAGTTGGCAGGCGGGCTGGAACGGTACCGAGCCCACCGCCAAGGAACCGGACTGGGTCCACGACGTCAACACCTGGGTCGACGACCACCAGGACGGCATCGCCGAGTTCGCGGTCAGCACAGTGGTGTTCGCCGGCTGCGAGGCCGCGGTCGGCATACCCACCGGGGGCGTCGGCGCCGTCGTCGGTGCGTCGGGGTGCGGTGCGCTCGCCGGCAGTCTGGGTGGACTGGCCGGCCAGGCCGTACGGTGCCACGAGCGCAAGACACCGGAGGCCTGCGATCCCGCCGAGTTCACCCGCGCCGCGGTCACCAGCGGTCTCGGCGGGGCTGTCGGGGGCGGTCTCGGCGCGGCCGTCGGTCCTAGAATCGCCTCGGCCTTCGCATCGACGCGACTCGGTCAGAGCGCCGTCGGCCGGACCGCGGCCGGCGCGCTCGGGGCCGGAATCGCCGGCACCGTCAGTGAAGGCGTCGCCGGGGCCGCCGTCGGCGCCGCCGGGTACGGCATGTCCTGCGCGCCGTACTGCAGTTGGGCCGGTCTCGCCGAGGCGGCATGGGACAGCGGCCGGCAAGCAGCGCTCTACGGTGGACTGTTCGGCACGATCGGTGGCGGCTTCGCCGCCTGGCGCACGTCCGGCGTCGCCCGAGATCTGAGCCCGATGGCCGGGTATGGTAGCGGTTGGCATGCCAGCAGGTTCGCCATCGAGCTCGCCCGCCGAGTATCCGGTCCGGGTCACGCCGATCAGATAGTCCTGAGTGGACACGGTAGCTGGGAGCCCGGCCGAGGCGTGATAAGGGTGCCACCCGGTACCGAGGTGGTGGTTTACGTCCGGCACGGCGAGGAGCTCTTCGACACGATCGGAAACTACATCGAGACTGGCGGAAAGACGGGCCTTCCTCCGTACTACGCCAAGGTGTACAAGTCAGGGCAGTTCATCCAGAACTACGACCTGTCTCCGCCACACAATCTGCGGATCATGGGTAGTCCCAAGACGGTTCCGTCCATAACATCGCTCGCGGACCTGCTGAAACCCAACATGGGTACCGTGCACTGGGCGGCCTGCCGGTCAATAGTGCCTCGCGGCTTTGAATACCCGTCGTGGGTGTGGGGGGACGATGTACTTTCCTGATCTGGCGACCTACACGTACTGGCCCGACAACGGGGTGCGGCCGGAGATGTTGGCTGTCGGCTGGCTCGAGCCACCCCACCCCATCCCGACCGGCACCGTGCCGGACGTGTTCATCGCGCAGCTCGGAAAGCTGTGCATCGAGCCGGTCGCCGCGACTCGCGGCTACCACGACTGCCCGTTCCCTCCGTGCGTCGACTCGAACGAGTCCGCGACGGACGCCGACATCGACGGCAGGCCGGTCTTTCTCGGCCACGCCGAGATCTGGGTGAGGTCACCGAGCGACACCTGGTACGCCGCGCCGACAATGATCTACCACTACATCACCGAACACCGGTACCGGCCACCCGACGAGTTCATCGACGCCGTCCTCAGTGGACATGCGGCCGACAAGACCGACGAGCGACGGTTCATGTCCGCACCACCCTGACCGAGCACGGTTCACAGCGACAGGACGGCGATGCCGACGGCGAACGCGGTCGCCAGCACGAATCTCGCTACCCGCTCGTGCGCGATCCAGGCGCTGTCCCAGGAGTTGTCGTTGCTGTAGGCCAGGTTGCCGAGTGTCATGGCCGACCGGCCGAGTCCGAAGCCCAGTCCGGCGGTGAGCGCGGCCAGTGGTCCGGCGAGCAACAGGACGGCGAGCGCCGCGCCGTAGGGCAGTGCGCTGGGCGCGTACGTCCGCACCCCGGTGCCCACCTCGAAACCGAACCGCAGCGGCCCGAAGAACCGCCCGTGCCGGCGTACGTGCTCGGGAACCTGCCGCGCGTTCTGCGGCAACCAGAACCGGACCAGGCCCAGCTCGCGCAGAAGCAGCGCGGCCACCGCGGCGAGGAGCACCCATCGCCAGACCGCGGGTGGTGCGGCGAGTCGGACGAACGAACCGACCAGCACCAGGCCCGCCGCTGTCGTGACGGCGCCGAGCAGCAGGCCGCCGCAGAACGCGTACTTCGCACTCCCTCGCCAGACCGGCGAGCTCAGCATGAACGCCGAATTGCGGCTTCAAACCGAGCCGCTGACCGCGAAGCCGGCGCACAGGCCCAACCCGAACCACGCGTACGCCGTTCCTCCGCCCATGGCCAACCCGCTCGCCAGGCCGGCGAGGCACCCGGCGATGGTGACCGGGTGCCAGGCCAGCCGGCGTACCGTGGTCGGACTCACCCGACCCTGGCCCTGCAGATCGTCAGGAACGCCGCGCTCCAGCAGGCTGCGCCGTTTCTCTTCACCTTGCTGTTCCCGTCCGAGCAGCGCCACACCTTGCCGTTGGGCGTGGTCCACCGCCAGGCGTTCTTCGTGGACGTGGTGCCGCAGGCACTGGAGATCGGCCAGCACTCCCAGGTCCAACCGGGTGGGGCGGACGGAATGTTCGTGCCCGAGCGGTGCCAACCGGCGGAGTTGCACCAGTTCCAACCGATCCAGGTACTGCCGAAGCAGGCCGGCTGCTCGGGCGGCATGTAGATGCCGTGGCTGTCGGGCCGTTCGGCGTAGCCGCCCGGGTACGCGTCCGAGCAGTCCACCTTGTCCCAGCCCTGCAGCCCACCACCGGGGCTGGTCTCCGCGCTGGCCGGGCGGGTACGGCCGAGGAAAGGTACCGCGAGCGCCGCGGCGCCGACGGTCAGTCCAGTGTAGACAAACGCCTTGAGGACGGTACGGCGCTGCCGTGGCACAGCCAGCGCGGACAGCGCGCGGGTCGGGGCGGCGCCGTCGGGTGGCTGGTCGGCGAAGGGGATCGCGTCGAGGTCGATGCTCATGCCGGGCCTCCAGCGGTCGCAGGTGCGGTCGAGGTCGTGCGGAACCTCCAGGCGGCAAGGGTCCTGGGTAGGTCGTCGGGGCTCGTCGGGAGCGCCAGGTCGGTGACCCGGCCCTGCCTGTCGATGCTGAGCAGGATCGGCGGCGACAGGTGCGCCACCGCCCGCCACGAGTCGGGGTCCCGACGGATGTCGAGGCGCCCGGCGGCGTCCTGCCATGCCTCGGGCGGTTCGTAGGTCAGCAGGATCGGTACCGTCGCCAACTCGGGGGCGAGGGCGACCAGACTGTCAACGGTCATGTGGCACGCCGGGCAGCCGGTGTCGGCCGCGACGACGAGCCGGGCGGCGGACGCCTCCGCGTCGGCGAGCGCGGGCAACGTGAGGTCGATGCCGCCCGCCCGGGCGTTGCCGGTGATCCGCAGCGCGGCCAGCTCGGCGGTCAGCAGCCGCACCCGGTGCAGCGTGGCCGCCAGCCCCAGGTAGACGACGATCAACGCGATCCAGGTGGCGACGCCGAACGCGATGCCGGGCGACATCAGGACCACGCCAGATTGATCGTGTCCAGCCAGCCGAGCAGGGTGGCATCGTCGACCGTCGGCTCCGCGTCGAAGATCACCTCGGCGGCGCCGGCCGGCGTACCGATGATGTAGATGTAGGTGTTGGCGCCGTTGCCGGGGCGGTCGGGCAGCTGGCCCTCGATGCGCCACACCTCGCCGTGCCTCGTCGGCAGGCCGGTGAAGCTCGGTACGATCGTGGGCCGCGAGGTCGGTACGACGGTCGGCGACGGGCCGGCGGAGCCGGTCGGGGTCGCGCTCGGGCTCGGGCTCGGACCGACGCCCAAACCCGGGGCGTTGAGCGAACCACGGTCGGGTACCACGATCTTGACGGCTTCCGACATGAGTTGCAGGCCGGTACCGGGCCGCGGGATGGCGGCCATGCCCTCGGGGCTGTCCTCGAAGCTGAACTTCGAGAACGCCTCGTACACGTGGAACCGGCTCGGTGGCGGCCCGGTGTAGACGAGCATCGCCTCGTGCCATTGGTCGATCAGCGCCGCAGTGGCGTTCACACCCTCGTTGCCGACGGCCAGGCGTACCTCCCGACCGTCCACCACGAACCGGTCCACGATGGTGGCCGGCAGGATGGCTTCGTTGGCGATGTCCTGGTAGCCGAGTGAGCCCATCTGCAGCGTGTAGGTACCGTCGCCGGGTGCGCCCGCGTACCGCGCGTCGGTAGCGGTCGTGCACACGACCGGTTCGGGGTCGAGTTCCACCGTCAGGACGGCATTGCTAGGGGCACGGAGAAGCAGCGTCTGTGCCATCGACGAATCCCTTCCAGCAAGGTTCACCGTGCGGATGCCCGCTGTCAGGTCTGCGTCCCACGGCCGGATGCGGATGACACAACGCATCGACCGTTATCGAACTGTGACGTGAGCCTTCTACCCCGCGCCGGCGTCGCCCGCCTGCTGCCGGGCGGCGACCCTCGGCGACATGGCCACCTTCACCGTGGCGGCGACCGGGATCGCCATGATCGCGCCGACCAGGCCGAGCACCGCGCCGCCGATGAGGGCGGCCAGGAGTACCGCGACCGCCGACATGTCCACGGTGTTGCGCATGACGCGCGGGGCGATCAGGTAGTTCTCCAGCTGCTGGTAGCCGATGAAGAATGCCAACACGATGATGCTGCGCGGCCAGAGTCCCACCGTCAGCAGGGAAACCCCGACGCAGATCACCGCGCCCAGGGTTGCTCCGATCATCGGGATCAGATCGGCGATCGCCACCGTCACCGCCAGCGGCAGCGCGAACGGAACCCCGACCAGCTGGAGGCAGATGAACGTCGACACGCCGGCGAACAGCGAGATGATGATGTTCCCGATCATGTAGCCGCCGACCTTGTCGACCACCACGTCCACGATCTCGGCGGCCCGGGTACGGCGCTCCGGCGGGAACATCCCCACGACTCCCCGCTGCAGGCGAGGCAGGTCGGCCATGAAGTAGATCGCCAGTACCAGCACCGTCAGCGAAGATGCCAGGATCCCGAAGAACTTCTGCAGGAAGCCGAGCACCCCGCCGGCCAGCCGGGCCGGCAGCTCGGCGGCCAGCGCGGTCAACCGCTCGGTCAGGTGGTACCGGTCGGTAATCTCACGAACCGCCCTCGACCGCTCGGAGAGCCGCTGCAGGTTCCCCGGCAGGTCCGCGAACAGTTTGCCGCCTTGGTCGACCACGGGCGGCACGATCGACCAGACGAACAGCGCGAACAGCAGGATGAGTACGAGGACGACGACAGTCACCGCCCAGGAGCGGCGGAGGCCACGGGCCACCAGCCACCGCACCACCGGCTCGAGGCTGACGGCGACGAACAGTCCCACCAGGACCAGCACCAGAATGCCGCGGACGACGAAGGCGCCGTAGGCGACCAGCAGCACGAGAAGCATGCCCGCCGTTCCCGCCACCGCCCAGCGGAACACCAGGCCCGGCGGGACCCGCTCGGCCATCGACGCCGGCGCCTCTGTGCGGGTACCGGTGTCGTCCGGGTCAATGTCGGCCATGGCCCTTCACGATAAGCTGCTCGGCCTCGGAAATGGCCCAGGCGCGGGAGCCGTCCCGTCAGGGTCTCCCCTGATGCGCGTTCGATACCTAACGGTTAGTCTAAGGCTAACAGTTAGGTGTAGCAGCCGGGAGACGAGATGCAGGACGTGGTGCTCGCGTTGCTCGCGAAGGGGCCGTCGTACGGGTACGAGCTGCGGCAGCGGCTGCTGACGGCGCTCGGTCCGCTGGGCTCGGCGGTCAACGCCGGACAGGTGTACGTGACCCTGGGCCGCCTGGAACGCGGCGGGCTGGTGGAGTCCACCGAGGTGGGTCAGGCGTACCGGCCGGATCGGCGGGTCTACGAGCTGACCGCGGCCGGGCACGAGCGGGTGGCGACCTGGGTGGCCGAGGTGGACTGGCCCAAGCCCGCGCCCGCGGAGTTCCACCTCAAGCTGACTGCGGTAGCCACCGCGAGTCTGGCCGACCCCGTGGCGGTGGCTGACTCGCAGCGGCGGGAGCTGATGCGGCGCCTGCGGGACGTGGAGCAGGCGCTGCTGGCCGAATCGCCCCAGTCAGCGGCTTCGCTTCTGCTCGAGGGAACGGTGCTGCACCTACAGGCCGGGATCAGGTGGCTCGAGCTGTGCGCCGAGCACTGGGGCAAGCGGAAGGCGAGCAGATGACCGATCGATCGCGACAGGTGCTGGCTACGCGAGGGCTGAGCAAGGTGTACGGCCACGGGCCGAGCCTCGTGCGTGCCGTGGACGACGTCGACCTCGAGGTGAGCGCCGGCGAGACGGTTTCGGTGATGGGTCCGAGCGGCTGCGGAAAGTCGACACTGCTGTACCTGCTCGGCGGACTGGAACGGGCGAGCGCCGGTGAGATCCAGCTGGCGGGTGAGCGGGTGGATCGGCTCTCGCAGACGCGCTGGGCGCGGCTGCGCCGGTATGCGATCGGCTTCGTCTTCCAGGCTTTCCACCTCGTCGACGAGCTGACCGCGGTGGAGAACGTGGAGTTGCCGGCACTGCTGGCGGGGGCCGCACCGCGGCGGGCGCGGCAGCGGGCCAACGACCTGCTGGACCGCGTGGGCATGGCGGACCGCGCCAGGCACCTGCCCGCTCAACTGTCCGGTGGGCAGAAGCAGCGGGTCGCCGTGGCGCGGGCACTGGTCAACGAGCCGTTGCTCGTGCTGGCCGACGAGCCGACCGGCAACCTGGACACCGCGGCCGCCACGGACGTGCTGCGCCTGTTCGCTCACCTGCGGTCGGCCGGGCAGACGCTGGTGATCGTCACGCACGACAGCCGGGTCGCCGCGACCGCCGACCGGCTGATGAGCATGCGCGACGGGGCCATCGTCGATCAGACCCGGCTCGGTCCGCGTCCGTCCACTATGGATAATCTGGTGGCTTCGGTCGGTCTGGAGGAGGCGCCGTGAGGCTGACCGGCCCGCTGCGGCTCGCGATCCGGCTGGCCGCGCGGGACATGCGCTTCCGGCCGGGTACCGGTCTGCTCGTACTCGTGGCTCTGCTGGCCGCCACCAGCACGATGACCCTCGCTCTGGTGGTACGCGGCTCGGCGCAGGCGCCGTGGGACCAGACCTTCGCGGCCACCACGGGCCCACACGTCGTCGCCACCACCTTCGACGCCGACCGGGCCACCGATCGGGTGATGGCCGATCTGGCAGTCGCTCCGGAGGTCGTCGCACACGCCGGCCCGTACCCGTTGCTGGCCATGCCCGACGGCGCGCTGCAAGCCCACGGGCGGCGCATCGACGTGGAGGTGATGGCCCGCGACGGTACGCCGGCGGCGGTCGACCGCCCCGCGTTGACCAGTGGCGGTTGGATCCGCGACGGCGGTGCCGTGGTCGAGGAGAGTTTCGCCGCCGCGCTGCGCCTCGCCGTCGGCGACGCGTTCACCATCGCCGGACGGCCGTTCACGGTAGCCGGTATCGCCGTCACCACGTCCCGCCAGCCCACCCCGTTCTACAGCCACGGTCTGGTGTGGACGACGCGCACGGATGCCGAGGCGCTCGCTCCCGCCGCCGCCCACCGCGGCACGGTGCTCATGCTGCGCCTGGCGGATCCCAACCGGGCGCCGCAATTCGCCAGTAGCAACACGAGCCTGGACTACCTGTACCTCGACGACTGGCAGTCGACCCGCCAGGACGCCCTGACCGACGTGCTGTTCGCTCTCTTCGGCCTCATCGTCGGCGCGGTCTCGCTGGCGCTGCTCGCCGCCGCCTCGGTAGCGGTCGCCGTGGCGGGACGGATGGCGAGCCAGACCAGGCGGGCCGCGGTACTGCAGGCCGCCGGGGCCACCCCGCGGTTCGTCGCTACCGTCATGCTCGCCGAGTACCTGTCGCTCGCACTGGTGGCCGGGCTCGGTGGTCTGCTGGCCGGCACCTTACTGGCGCCCGCGCTGGCCCATCCGGTCCCCGGCGTCCTGGGCACCGCGCCGCTCCCCCATCCGTCGGCCACCACGGTGGCGCTCGTCCTCGGTACCGCCGCCGTCCTGGTTGGACTGTCCACAGTGGTCCCTTCGATCCGGGCCGCCCGCGCCAGCACAGTGCAGGCCCTGGCCAACCCCGCTCGGCCGCCACGCCGGTCACGGCTCGCGGTGGCCATCTCCGGCCGGTTGCCGGTACCGCTGCTGCTCGGGCTGCGCCTCGTCGCACGCCGACCCGGCCGGGCGGTGCTGGCCGCGGCGGGCCTGTCTGTGACCGTCGCGGCCGTGGTCGTCGCGTTGTGGATGGAGGCCGGTATCCGCGGCGATGTCGCACAGGTGACCGATGCCCTGGGCGAGCACGCGGTCACCTACGACAAGCTGCGCCTGGTCACCTATGCCTTCATCGCCGCGCTCGTGGCGCTCGCACTGGTCAACGCGGTCCTGGTGGCGTGGACCACGGCGCTGGACAACGCACGCAACTCGGCCCTGGCCCGTGCCCTCGGCGCGAGCCCGCGACAGGTGACCACCGGGCTGACCGTGGCCAGCCTGCTGCCGGCGCTCGGCGCCCTCACGATCGGCATCCCGGCCGGGTTCGCGGCGTTCTCGTTGGCGGCGTCCGCCGCGGGCAGCTCCAGCGCCAGCCCCACACCGGCCGCGGCGGGCCTACTGGCACTGCTTCCGGCGACGCTGCTGCTGGTCGCCGTACTCACCACGATCCCCAGCCACCGGGCCAGCCTTCGGCCCCCGATCGAGGCCCTGCGTACCGATTGAGCGCGTCACCTCTTCTTGAAGATGAAGTCGCGCGCCTTCGAGCTGAGCAGCAGGCACGCGCCGACGGCGATCGCGATGACGACGAAGATCAGGTAGATCGCGACGACCACGACCAGGCTGGCGGGGTCCTGGTCCTCGGTCGGGGAGATCAGCAGGAGCATGAGGCCGGCGACCGTGAGGATGGCGCCTGGGACGCCCAGGAGACCGAGGATCCAGACGAACCACGCGGCCACCCGACTGCCCCGGGCGACGAAGATACCGAGGATCCCGCACAACACCGCCACGAGGCCGAACACCGTGACATCGGCCGCGCCAGCGGCACCGACGTCGGCCGAAGCGGCCTCGGGGTCGATCGCGAACTCGATGCCGTAGTACGCGAGCAACGCGATCGGCTGCAGGGCCGCCGCCACGAATAGCAGGATGCTCGCCGCCGTTACCGATCGCGGCCGGACCCGCGGTGCGGTCCACGCCTGCGGTTGGTACGGCACACCGTGCGGCCTCGGGGGACCGCCGTAGGGCGAGTACTGCCCCGGCACCCGCGCCGGAACGTAGGCCACCGGGGCGGGCGCGACCCCGCGAGCCGGATCCGGGCGGTGCCAGGCCCCCGGCGCGGCGGGCGGTGACACCGGGTACGGCGCCAGCCCGGTCGACATGGCCGGAGCGGCCTGGGCGGTGGCGGGCGCGGTCTGACGCAGTTGGCGGAACCCGAGGTACACCGTGAGCATCGTGCCGAGCGTCGAGAGCACGAGGCTCAGCCCCTCGTACATGGACATGCCCCTACTGTCGCCGCTGCCCACGGTCGACCGAAATCACCCGGTCGGGTATGCGACTACATCCGCAGGGCGGCCGGTAGCGGTGCTCGGTGGAGGACCACCAGACGCGCCACGGCACGGGTCAGCACGACGTACAGCCGGCTGTACCCGCGCGGTTCGGCGGCGACGATCTCGCCCGGCTCCACGACGATCACATGGTCGTACTCCAGACCCTTCACGAGGCTCGCCGGCAGCAGGGTGACGCCGGGCGCGTCGGCGAACGGTACGAGGGTCTCGATCGCGTGGTCCGCGGCGACGACCGCGACGGTGCCGTCGCGCGGCGCTTCGCGAACCGCCTCCCGGACCGCGGTACCGAGATCGCCGACCTCCCGCACGGACAGCACGCCGCCGCGCCGGTACGACCGGGTCGGCGCGATCCCGGGTGCGAGGAACCGGCTCGCGTAGTCGGCGATCGCCTCCGGTACGCGGTACCCGGTGTGCAGTTCGAGCGTCCGCGCGTCGCGCCGGCCGAGCCGCGAGAGGAGGTCGGTCCACGAGCCGCTCGCCAGCGGATGGGTCGCCTGACCCAGATCACCCACGATCGTCATGGAGGCGTGCGTGGACCGCCGCGCGATCATCCGGCACTCCATCGCGGACAGGTCCTGCGCCTCGTCGAGGATCACGTGGGCGTACTCGTCGCCGTCCGCCGGGTCGTCGTCCGGCTCCTCAACCGGCAGCGGCTCGGCGAGCACCGGCACGTACCCGTCCTCGCCATAGGGGTCGTAGCCGTCGGTCCAGCTCACCACCTGGTGCCCTTCGCGGCGGATGACGGCCTCGGCCCAGCGCTGTGCCGCGACGACCGCGTCGTTGTCCATGTTCGGTCCGGCCAGGGCGATCGGGGTGGGATGCCCCGGGGCGTAGAGGCTCCATCCCTCGTACAGGCGGCAGCTGAGCACGAACGTGTCGACGATCCGGGGACCCGTGGTCAGCTCGCGCAGCCGCCAGATGGGCTGGGCGGCCTGCGTCTTCGGCGGGGCGGGTGGTTCACCGACCAGCTCGGCCAGCTCGTCGAGCAGCGGCACGTCGTCCACGGACCAGTCGGGGTGGCCATGGTAGGACGCGGCCAGCGTCGCGGCCGCCTCGGCGTCCAGGACCGGTACCCGTTCGGCGTCCGCGAGCCAGGACAGCACCTGCGGCGCGCGGAGCCGGGACCACCATGTCACGAGAAAGCGATGGAACTCTGGGCGGTCACCGACCTCGTCGACGAACAATGTCCGGTCGAGGTGCTCACTGTCCACTTTGGACCACAGCGCGTCCAGCAGCACGGTCGAGGCGATGTGGCGGGCGGCGTTGGGCTGCGTACCGGTGGCGTCGGCCAGCGCGCGGACCCGGCTCCGGATCGTCGCCAGCTCCGCCGTCCCGAGGGTGAGCACCTGACCCGCGTACACCAGCCGCAGCCGGTCCGGTGCGCCCGGCGGCGTCTGCCACATGAGCTCGACGAGCACCTCCCGCATCCGCTCGCTGCCCTTGATCTCCGCCACCGGCGCGGGATCGCGGCGCGTGGCGGTGACGCCGTCGACCAGCTCGCCAACCGCCCGCAGGTGCACGCTGTCCTCACCGAGGGCGGGCAGCACCCGGCTGATGTACGTGGTGAACACCGTCGACGGGCCTACGACCAGCACCCGCCCCTCGGCGAACCGCCCCCGGTCGGTGTAGAGCAGGTACGCCGCGCGGTGCAGCGCCACCTGCGTCTTGCCGGTACCCGGCCCGCCGGTGATCAGCGTGACACCGCGGGCCGGCGCACGGATGGCCTCGTCCTGCTCACGCTGGATGGTGGTCACGATGTCCCGCATGAGCGGACCGCGGGATCGCCGCAACGCCGCGAGCAGTGCCCCCTCACCGAGCACTCGCAGGCTACCGGCCTCGTCCGGAGCCAACAGGTCGTCGTCGAGATCGACCACTGTGGACCCTCGGCAGATGATGACCCGGCGGCGCACCACGCCCAGCGGGTCGCCCGGGGTGGCCCGGTAGAACGCCGACGCGGCGGGTGCCCGCCAATCGACGAGCAGTGGTTCCTGGTTGTCCTCGCGCACCCCCAGCCGCCCGATGTGGTACGTCTCTCCGTCGTCGAAGTCGAGCCGGCCGAACACGAGCCCTTCGGCTTCCGTGTCGAGTGCGCGCAGCTGGGTCGCGGCGCGATGAACCATCGCGTCCCGCTCCACGAGGCCACTGCTCGGACCGGCTACCGCGCGCCGGTGACCTTCCCGGGCGAGCCCGTGCGCTCGATCGCGCATCGTCTCGACCCGCTCGTAGACCCGGTCGACGAGTCGCTGTTCGCTGGCGATTTCCTCTGTTCTGGCGTCGGCCATGCTCATGATGTCGACGAGCTTATGTGCGGGTGGAGGCGTACAAATCAGTACGGAGACCGATTCGCCGGGGTTGCGCGGCCGATAGAATGGTTAGTGTCCGGTGACCCGCAGGACCGTTACGGAGTTCGCCGGGACCGACAGCCGGGTCGACAGGCCGAGCCCAGTGATCTGACCGGTGACCGGCACGATCGCGGTCGGCGCACTCAGCATATTCCGCATCGACGGGTCACCGGTGAGCACGGTTCTGGTACCGGTTCCGTCGATGCTCGTCACGCCGAGGAAGTTCAGCCGAGCCGACTGGACCTGCGCGGTGGCGTTGACAATCTTCACGTAGAAGACAGTTGTACCGCCCTGCGTGGTCTTCGTCACCACCTGTTCGAGCGCGCTGGCTCCGGTGAGCCTGCTGCCGACCACCTGCGCGCCGAGGTTGTTGCCGAACATGTGGACGACCCAGTACGACGGCGAGCCGTAGCTGCGGGACGCGTCGAACCCGACCATGTTGGACGGCCAGTTCGAGTCGCTCTCGTGGACGAGGATCGGCGCGTACATGCTGCCGATGACCATGTCGTTGTTCCGCTCGAGTCCGGTGAGCATCGCCGCCTCACCGATCGCGGCCCGCAGGGTGGGCGTCGGGCTGCCTTCCTGGGCGCCGTACTCGCCGACGAGGTACTGCCGGCCGGCACGATCGGCCCGGTCGTAGCGGTCCGCGACGCTCGTGAAGAACGTCGGCGGGGCGTAGTAGTGGTCGTCGGACAGGTCGGGTACGCGTCCGGTCGGCGTCGACGACGCCGCGCCGCCCTGCAGTCCGCCGGTCGTCGCGATGACCTTCAGTTGCGGGTACCGGGCCTTGATGGCGTCGTACATGTCCGTGAACCGCCAGGCGTAGCTGCCGGATGTGTCGAACCAGTCCTCGTTACCGACCTCCACATAGGACAGTGGGAACGGTGCCGGGTGGCCGTCCGCCGCGCGGCGTGCGCCCCACGTGGTGGAGGTATCGCCGATGACGTACTCGATCTCGTCGAGCGCGTCCTGGACGTACGGCCCGAACTGCTCCTGCGGCACGTGTTGCCCGTTGAGCGTGTAGCCGGCGAACACCGCGAGCAAGGGCTGTGCGCCGATGTCCTCGGCCATCCGCAGGTACTCGAGCAGTCCCATCCCATCGGTCGACCAGTAGCCCCAGGCGGTGTTCTGGTGTCCGGGCCGCTGATCGATCGGCCCGAGCGTCGCCTTCCAATCGAACCTGGTCTCGAGCGTGACGCCCTCGAGGTAGTTGCCACCCGGGATCCGCAGCAGACCCGGCTTCAGCGCGGTGAACTTCTCCGCGAGGTCGGGTCGCAGACCGTTGGGCCGGTTCTTGTAGGTCGGCGGGAACAGCGAGACGACCGACAGCCACACGTCCTGCTCGGCTACCGGCTGGTTCGAGCGCAGCGAGACGACCAACCGGTTGTCGGCCGAGGGCGCGATGCCGCCCGGCGTCCGGAGCGTGAACTCGTGCTTGGCCCAGCCGGTGCCGACGCCCGTGAGCGACCGGCTGGCGAGCACGGTGCCGTCCGGCTTCTCCAGGCTGACCTGTACCGAGCCCTGCCATCCCGGAGTCGACCGTGCCCACAGCGATCCGCGGTACGTCGTCGACGGCTGGACCCCGATGCCGTAGTAGCCGATGTTGGCGGCGCCGATGCGACCGCCGCGCGACAACGATCCAATGTGGACCCGCAGGGACCGGTCGATCGCGGTGTTGAGCGGCTGGGCCAAGTCGACGGCCAGGGATCCGGTCGCGCCGCCACCGGTCACCGGCGACCAGTACGGCACCGGTCCCGCGCCCGGGCCGCTGCCCGGCTGGTACGGCTCCCTGAAGGTCCGGTTGCGTACCAGCTCCGCGTAGATGCCGCCGTCGACGGAGTGGCTGATGTCCTCCAGGATCAGTCCGTACGTCGAGCGGCGCGTCGTGGCCCGCACGTCGCCCGCGTCGACGGTGATGCCGTTGGCGCCCGCGATCACCGCTACCTGCTCGGCGGTCAGCGCGAAGCGCACGAGCCGCACCTCGTCGACCGCTCCGGTCAGCCGCGGTGCGGCGCCGGCCGTGCTGCCCATGGTGAACGGCGCATCGCTGTCGCCGGTCGCCGCCGGGCAGGCGGTGGTGTCCAGCGCGTCGGGAGCCGCGAGCACGCCACACGAGCCCGCGACGACGGACAGCGCAGCGGTCTCCCCGTCGACGTACAGCCGTAACCGTTGTGATGCGCGGTCGAGAACGAACGCCAGGCTGTGCCATTCACCGTCGGCCGCTCGGGCGTCTACAGTGGACACTTCGAGGCGGGCCGCGCCACCACCGATGCGCGCGACGACCCGGCCGGCGTCGACCGCGATCCGGTAGCCCGGGTCGTCCGGCCCGGCCGCGCCCTTGGACACCACGGGTTGGAACGTCGTGGATGTCGTCCGCACCCACGTTGCCAGGGAGGCCGAGTCGGTACCGATGTCCAGCGCCGGCCGGTCGTCGACGAACACATCGCTCGTGCCGTCGAGCGCGACCGCCGAGCCGGCCGCCCCAGCGGTCCACGTCGCCCCACTGCCGCGTAGCGTCGCGGGTGCCGCGTCCGGTGAGGCGTTGCGCGCCACGGTGCCGCTGCCCTCGTCCAGGTGCCACAGCCCGCTGGTAGCCAGCGCGGCCGCGCTGCCGGCGTCGACCGGGAACGGGAACGTCCGCACGTCGTCGACCGCGCCGTCCCAGAAGTCCACTGTGGAGCCGTTGAACCTGGCCCGGCCGACGACGAGGTGCCCGCCGGCCCGCCACGGTGTCGTGTGCGGGACGGACTCCTGCAACGAGCCGTTGACGTAGAGGGAGACCGTACCGGCGACCCGGTCGTAGACGCCGACGAGGTGGTACCACTGGCCCGTGCGGGCCGTGAAGCTCGAGCCCGCGACGGCACCCGGTCCCGGCGCGTCGGAGCCGATGACCGTGAACGCGAGCCGCCCGTCGTTACGCCGCTGCAGGAAGAACCCGCTCACCGACTCGCCGTCGACGCTCACCGCGGTCCGGAAACCGGACGGCGAGTCGCTGCGTACCCAGGCCGCGACCGAGAAGCTCTGGCTCGTGTCGACGACCGGCGCCGGCATGTCGACGAAGCCGGTCAGCCCGTCGAACTCGACCGCGCTCGGACCGACTACGCCCGGCGTCCACGTAGCGCCGCCGGTGAGCGTCCCGTGCACGTTGGCGAGCGAGTCGTCGGCCGCGGTCGTACCGGCTCCCTCGTCGAAGCGCCAGCTCCCGTTGGTGGCCAGCTGGGCGACCTCGGCCGCGGTCAGCGCCGTGGCGTACACCCGTACGTCGTCGATGGCGCCGTCGACGTAGTCCACGGGGTTGCCGCCGAACCTGCCCCGCCCGATGACGAGATTCCCGCCGGCCACCCAGGTCGTCGGCGCCGGCGTGGTGCCCTGCAGCTGCCCGTCGACGTACAACGAAAGGACCTGCGCCGCCGCATCGAACACACCGGTGAGCTGGTACCACTGCCCGACCGCGGGATCGAACGTCGCCGACGGGAACGCTGGCGCCCCCACCGATGCGTCGCCCGGCAGCTTCACGAACGCGAAGCGCCGGGTGTCGTCGCGGAACTGCAGGTAGAACCCGCTGACCTGGGTGCCGTCGATGCTGACCACGGTCTGGTAGCCGGTAGCGCGGTCCAGCCGTACCCAGCCGCTGACGGTGAAGCTCTGTGCCGTGTCGAGAATCGTCGTACCCGCGTCGGCGTAGTCACCGGCTCCGTCGAGGGACAGCGCCGACGGACCCTGGATCCCCGCCGTCCACCCGGCGTTGCCGACCAGGGTGGCCGGGTGAGCGCCCATGCTGTCGGCCGCTGTCTGGCCGGTGCCCTCGTCGAAGAGCCAACGGGACACGGGCGCGGGACCGGTACCGGCGCGCGCGGCTGGCGTCTGCGCGGTCGCGGCCAGGGCGCTCGCCAACAGGGCGAGCACGCAGAACATCGCGACTGGACGGTTACCGGTTCGCGCGAACGGATGCACGGCGCCTCCTCGACCCGGCGGCGCCCGGTACCGCACAGCAATGACTCCGTCCTAGCGCAGCCATCGATGAATCGCAACCCATGGATTACCGGTATAGCCTGAGTTCGACCCTGATCTCTCGCAACGGTCCCCCCGGGAGGAACACGTGAGATACCGACGGGCGATGACGGGTGCGTTCGTGACCGTACTGGCGACCTCGATGTGGGTCGCTACCGCCGGGCCCGCGATGGCCCAGGAGATAGCCGAACCGAACCAGGTCCAGACTCTCACGGTGGTACCGGCCGACGGATTCGCCACGCTGTCCTGGACGCCGGTCGACGGCGCCACCGACTATCAGATCGAACGGACCCAGGTGGACGACAGCGACACCGCCGTCGGCCCGGCCGCGGTCACCGGCGTCTGGCGCGCGAACCGCCAGGTGCACAACGAGACGCCGACGTTCGCCGACGCCGGGTTCAACCCGGGTGACCGGTTCCGGTGGCGGGTGCGCGCCCGGTTCGGGAACGACGAGCAGCCGTACTCCGAACCGGTGTTCGCCACGACCCCGCCGCCGTGGGGTGACCCGGCCGTGCCGGGCCAGAACCTGCGCACCCAGTGGGAGTCGACCCGCGCGGCGGAGTTCACCAACGACGTCAACGAGTACGCCTACACCGCTGCGATCGACGCGCTGAGCGACCGGGTACGGGTCGTGGAGATCGGGCGGACCGTGCTCGGCCGGCCCATCAACCTGTTCGTCATCGGGTACCCCGCGCCACCGGCCACCCCGGCCGCTGTGGCCGCCACGTCCCCCTTGGCGATCAACTGCAATGTGCACGGCAACGAGCCCGGCGACCGCGAGGCCTGCCTGATCCTGGCGCGTCAACTGGCCTTCGGCACCGATCCCAGGACGATCGACCTGCTGTCGCACACCACCGTGCTGATCGTTCCCACGATCAACGGTGACGGCCGGGCGGCCAACACCCGCGGCAACTCCACCGGCCAGGACCTCAACCGCGACTACTCGCTCATCCGCCAGCCGGAGACGTCCGCGTACGTCTCGATGCTGCGGGACTACCGACCGGTGGCGGGCTACGACGGGCACGAGTTCGGCAACAGCGACGCCGGCGATCTGCCGATGCTGCCGCCGCGGCACCAGAACGTCGCCCAGTCGATCTTCGACGAGTCCCAGCACATGATCATCGGTCACATGTACGAGCAGGGGGCGCGCGACGGTTGGTGGCCGTGCCCGTACGGCTGTGCCGGCGGTGGCAACGTGGGGCTGAGCGAGGAGACGATCCTGCGGAACACGCTGGGCCTGAAGAACGTCGTGAACTCGTTGCTCGAGCTGCGGGCCGCGGGTGGTCCGACCCGACCCGACGAACGCGTCGCGGAGAACAACCGGCGGCGCAAGTCGTACTCGGCCCTGTGGACGTTCCACGAGTTCCTCGACTACCACCAGGCGAACGTGGCTGCCATCAAGCAGGCGCGCACCGCGGCCGTCGACTTCCAGGTCTCGAACACGGGCCGGATCGTCTTCCGGGGTTCCCGGCCGATCCCCGCGTTCCCGGCGCCGCATCCGGGCGAGAGCCCACCGCCCATCGACGCCCCGAATCCGTCGCAGATCCTGGACGACCCGCCGTGCGGGTACAAGCTCACCGAGGCGCAGTACCTCGGACCGCGTACCGACGGTCCCGGCGGTGTGGGTACGACGGTGGCGCAACGCCTCGAGGCGCACGGGTGGAAGGTGGTTCCCGTCGCCGACGGCTTCGTCGTACCGATGACTCAGCCCGAACGTGGGCTGATCCCGCTGCTCCTCGACGCCCAAGCGGCCGAGGAACTCACCGGCGCCGAGCGGTTGCTGCCGACGCTGACCGGCCGCCACGACGGCCCGTTGGTGGTGGCCTCGGGCGTCGCCTGCCTGGTCGGGGCGACGGTCCAGGGTCCGGTGTCGGTGCTCCCGGGCGCGACGCTGATCGCGACGGGATCGTCCGTCGTCGGCCCGGTCACCGCCACCGGCGCCGCGGGCGTCTTCCTGACCGACAGCGTGGTGGCGGGTCCGGTACAGGTGTCCGGCACCACGGGCGCGGTGGTCATCGCCGACGCCTTCGTCGCCGGCCCGGTCCAGCTGTCGGCCAACACCACCGCGGGCGGCGCCGCCCTCGTGGCCTCGAACACGATCACCGGCCCGTTGCGGTGCAGCGCCAACACACCGGCACCGGTCAACATGGAGATTCCGAACACGGTTCTGGGTCCACGGACCGGCCAGTGCGCCGCACTGTGAACCGGTAATCTACTGTCCACTGTGGAGATCAGCCACGCGTCGTACCCCACCGAGCGGCGATCGGTACAGGAACACGGGAACCACGAGCATCAACGCCATCATGATCGCGACGGTGGATCGGGCCGAGAGCAAAGTCGCGAGCGCGCCGCCGGTGATCGCGCCGACCGGCAGCGCGCCGCGACTGAACAGCCGGATCGACGTACCGGTCCGGCCGAGCAGCTCGGGTGGCGTGCCGATCTGCACGGCCGCCCGAACGCACACGTTGAACACCGCGATGCCGGCCGTCAAGAGCAGCTGACCGGCGACGAACCAGGCCAGTCCCGCGCCCCGGGTGGTCATCGGCAGCAACAGGCCGCCGCCGGCAACGACCACCGGGACGACGCGGACGACCACCGCGTCGCCGTAACGGTCCGCGAGCCGGCTCGCCAGCAGCGACCCGGCCAGCGCACCGACCGCGCCGAGGGCGAACAGCACGCCGACCACGCCGCCGGCGACACCGACCTCGCGGACGAGAAAGACCACGATGACGGCGCCCTGGCCGGCCAGGACGAAGTTGGAAATGGTACCGGTCACGACCATGCAGCGATGGAAAGGACTATGCAGGACGTACCGCAGACCCGCCGCGACGTCGGCGCGCAAACGTGAGCCGGTCTTCTCGGTCATGTGCTCCACGACGCGGATCCGGACCAGACACACCGCGGAAACGACGAAGCTGACCGCGTCGGCGAGCAAGGCGACCGGCGCACCCACGAGTTGGACCAGCGCGCCGCCGACGCCCGGGCCACCGATGAGGGCCACCGAGGTGCTCGCCATGAGTTTGCCGTTCGCGTCGACGAGCCGGTCCCGATCGACGATCGTCGCCACGAATACCGACTCGGCCGCCATGAACAGCACGGTCAGCATGCCGGTGACGGCCGCGACCACGATGAGCTGAGCGACGGTGAGCCGGCCCAGCGCCCAGGCGATGGGCACGGTGGCAAGCGCCAGCGCGCGGCCCAGATCGGCCGCGATGAGTACGGGTCGGCGCCGCACCCGGTCGACCCACGCCCCGGCGGGCAGCCCGATGACCAGCCAGGCGACGGACGTGGCCGCCGCCACGAGGCTAACCTCGAAGGCCGACGCGTGCAGCGTGGCCACCGCGATCAGTGGAAGGACGAGCGTGGTGATGGCCGACCCGAACTCGCTGATCGTCTGACCGGTCCACAGCAGGGCGAAGCTGCGATCGCGTGCGAGGCTGCGTACCCCCGTCCCCCCGGCCATGTCGAAGCACGCTATCGGCGTCGAGTCAGGCCGGCAAGGTTTGCAACCGCTGTGCAACCGCCGGTCGCGACCGTTGACGGCATGGCTGAGGACTCGATCGACAGGTACCGCATCGCCGTGCCGGACGACGCCGTCGACGACCTGGTCCGGCGGGTCTGGACCACTCGGTGGCCTCGGCAGCCGCCCGGTACCGGTTGGGAGCGTGGGACTCCCGTGGACTATCTGGAGGAGCTGGCCGCCTACTGGGCCTGGGTGTACAGCTGGCGTGACCACGAGGCCGCGTTGAACACCTTCCCGCAGTACACCACGGTCATCGACGGCGCCACCGTCCACTTCGCACACGTACGCTCGCCGGAGCCGAACGCGGTACCGCTGCTCCTCACGCACGGCTACCCGAGTAGCTTCGCCGAGTTCCACAGGGTGATAGGGCCGCTGGCCGATCCCAGATCACACGGTGGCGACGCGGCGGACGCCTTTCACGTCGTCGTACCGTCGCTTCCCGGTTACGGCTTCTCCACCCCGCTGACCGAGACCGGCTGGACCATGTCGCGGATGGCGAAGGCCTGGGTCGAGCTGATGCGACGGCTGGGCTACGACCGGTACTTCGCCCACGGTACCGACGTGGGTGCCGGGGTCACCGGCATGCTGGGCAGCTTCGATCCCGAGCACGTGGCCGCGGTCCACGTCTCCACCGACCCGATCTCGCTGGCTCTGCTCGAGGGCATGCTGCCCGAGGTCGACGACTCGTTCACCGAAGAGGAGAAGCGGCGTCACGCCCACTGGTCGCGGTACGGCCAGCAGGGCCGCGGCTACCTGCAGATCCTGGGGACCAAGCCACAGACCGTGGCGTACGGGCTGCACGACTCGCCGGTGGCCCTGCTGGCCTGGATCGTCGAGAAGCTCGCCACATGGTCCACAGTGGACATCGACTGGGACGACATCCTGACGGGCGCGAGCATCTACTGGTTCACCGGCAGCGGCGCGTCGACGGCCCACTTCATCTACGAGTCGGCGCATTCGACCGAGTGGCCCGCGCCCAGCGACGTCCCGCAGGGCTGGGCGGTGTTCGGCGCGGAGGCGCTGATGCGGCGCGCCTTCAACCACGACGGCAAGATCGAGCACTTCGCCGAGTACGCGACCGGCGGCCACTTCCCGGCGCTCGAGGTGCCGCGGGTCCTGGTCGACGAGCTACGCGGCTACTTCCGTACAGTCCGTTGGGCGTAGCTGCTAGCCGCGGATGTCGTATCCGGCCGCCCGCCGGTCGTCTATGGGGTGAGCGCAGCGACCGCTGTGGCTGACGCCCAGTGCGGGATGAAAGGGAAGAACCGTGAAATACGTACTGATGTTCGTTGACACCGAGCAGTACGCCGCCGATGTCGCCGCGATGGACGACTCCGAACGGGAACGCGCCTACGGCACGTACCTGAAGCCGCCTGGGCCTGACCCGGCGGTGTAGTGACGCTACAGGTCAGTTGTATTGGCCTACTGGACCGTTGTATTCGACCCTACCCTGCTAGGCGGCATCAAACCGACACCCGCCCGAAGGGAGGCGACGTGGGGATCGCCGATCAGGGTTTCTCCATCATCGAACTACCTGCCGTTTCGCCAGAGATTCTCGCCAGCTACGACACCTGCCCGCTCGACGAGTACATGGGCAACCTGACGCGCTACAAGCGCTTCTCGCAGTACCGGGTGGCGCGTACCGCGCAGGAGGGTTGGGCTTTCGAGCTCCTGCCGCACCGGGACTACACCACGTTCAAGAAGTTCAACAAGGTGGCCGGTGGCATCCGGCGCACGTACGAGCCGATCGACGTCGACTTCACTGCTATCTTCGCCGCCGGTGCGGCCGG
>DASRII010000161.1:0-11548 GCA_035650075.1 Micromonosporaceae bacterium
AGAGGCGAGCTAGCGCCGCCTTCAGCGGGTCGAGGCCGAGGGAGCCCAGGTTCAAGGCGTCGCGGTGGAAGGCCTTGAGGTCGAACGCCGCTCCCTTACGGGCCTTGGCGTCGTCCCGAGCCTGCAACCAGATGCGCTCACCGACCTTGTACGCCGGCGCCTGCCCCGGCCAACCGAGGTAGCGGTTCAGCTCGAACCGGAGGCTCTCGTCCGCCACCCGGCAGTGCGCCCGCAGGAACTCCCAACCGAGTTCCGGAGTCCACCGCTCGCCGGGGTGGAAGCCGAACGGGTTGTCCCGCGGTATCTCCAACTCCAGATGCATACCGAGGTCGACGATCACACGGGCGGCCCGCAGCGCCTGCCCGTCGAGCATGCCGAGCCGGTCGCCCGGGTCTTCCAGGTACCCGAGGTCGTCCATGAGCCGCTCGGCGTAGAGCGCCCAGCCCTCGCCGTGGCCGGAGATCCAGCACAGCATGCGCTGCCAGCGGTTGAGCAGATCCGCGCGTACCTGGGTCTGGGCGACCTGCAGGTGGTGGCCTGGCACGCCCTCGTGGTAGACCGTGGTCACCTCGCGCCAGGTCGAGAACGCCGTGATGCCCGCCGGTACCGCCCACCACATGCGCCCGGGCCGGCTGAAGTCCTCGCTCGGACCGGTGTAGTAGACGCCGCCGTCACTGGTCGGTGCGATGCAGCACTCGATGTGGCGGATCTGCTCGGCGATGTCGAAGTGGGTACCGTGCAGGTCGGCGATCGCCTTGTCGGCCAGGGTCTGCATCCAGTCGCGGAACGCTTCCTTGCCCTCGATGTTGCGCGCCGGCTCGTTGTCCAACGCCTGTACGGCGTCGTCGATGCTCGCGCCGGGCCCCACGATCCGGGCGGCGACCGCGCGCATCTCGGTCTCCAGCCGGTGCAGCTCTTCGAAGCCCCACGCGTACGCCTCGTCGAGGTCGATCCGCGCACCCAGGAAGTACCGCGACTCGAGCTGGTACCGCTCGCGGCCGGCGGCCTGGTTCTCCTTGCCCAGCGGTGCCAGCTCCTCGCGCAGGAACCGGCCGAACGCGATGGTCGCCTCGGTTGCCTTCTCCGCCGCGGCATCCAGTGACGTACGCAGAGCGCCGGAAGCGTCCAGCCGGCGAGCCAGCGACCGGTAGAAGTCGTCGTGGTTCGGGTCGGTCCAGACGTCACACTGCTTGGCCACTTCGATCATCTGGTGGCGGGCGCTGGCGTGTCCGCGGCGGGCCGACTCGAGCAGGGTCTCCCCGTACTGCTCGATCGCCGTAGCGAACTTCGCCATGCGGGTAGCGATGTTGGCGACCGCGGTCTCGCCCTCGGTGGGCATGAGGTCGAAGACCGACCGGATGTCGTGCAGCGGGCAGGCGATCACATTGAGGTCGCTCGTCGTCAGTCCGGCGTCGTAGCGTTCGAGCTCGAGCCCGAGGCGCTCCTGCATGGCCTCCTTCGCCACGCGCTCCCGCTCGTCGGTCGCGGGGGTGGCGTTCAGCTCGGTGAGCGTACGGCGGGCCAGCTCGGCACCTGCCGCGTACCCCTCCAACGAGAGGTCGTCCATCTGGTCGTCGTAGCCGGCGATCCCGACGCTGGTAGCACCGGTCGGGCTCAGCGGTGCCCACTCGTCGACGAACCGGTTCGCGAGGTCATCTACTCGTCCCACGGGGCGACGATACGCGACCTCCCCACCCTTGCCGCAGCCCTATTTGGGAGACGGTCTGGTAACGACCGATTCGCGGGAGTGTCCTTAACCACACACGCGAGGTCCGAAAAGCGCGCGCATTGTGTCGTACCCCCGGAGCAGAGTTGGGGCCGTGACAGCCGTAAGTGTCGACCCGCAGGTCCGCCCCGTACGGTGGCTGCCCGGTTTCGTTGCCCTTGCCGCAATCTGGGGAGCGAGCTTTCTATTCATCAAGGTGGGCGTGAGCCAGCTGCACCCGGTCTACCTCACGCTCGGCCGGGTCGCGACGGGCGCGCTCACCCTGCTCGCGGTCCTGGTCGTTACGCGCGACCGGCTGCCCCGCGATCCCAAGCTGTGGGGTCACCTCGCGGTCATCGCGGCCTTCGCCAACTGCCTGGCCTTCACCCTCTTCGGATACGGCGAACAGCGAATCTCCTCCGTGCTCGCCGGCATCTGGAACGGCACGACCCCACTGGCGACGCTGCTCGTGGCGGTGCTGGTGTTCCGAAGCGAGCGGGCCACGGTGGCGCGGGTCGTCGGGGTGGCGACGGGCTTCGTCGGCCTGCTCGTGGTGCTCGGTGCCTGGCGCGGTGTCGGCGGTGCGGCGCTCACCGGCCAACTCATGTGCCTCGGAGCGGCGGTGTGTTATGGGCTGGCATTCCCGTACATGAAGAAGTTCCTCACCGCGCGTCCGGAGTCGGGGGTGTCGCTGTCGGCGGCGCAGTTGTTGATGGCCACGGCCGAGCTGGCGGTCATCGCGCCGTTCCTGGCCGGCTCGCCGCCGGATGTGACACAGCTGCACGCCGACGTCATCGGCAGCGTGCTGGCCCTCGGCATGCTCGGGACCGGCCTGGCGTTCGTGCTCAACCTGCGGGTGGTCCGGCTCGCCGGAGCGACTACCGCGTCGACCGTGACGTACCTGATTCCGATCTTCGCCACGATCGTCGGGGTGATCGTGCTCGGCGAGCAGATCACGTGGTACCAGCCGGTCGGCGCGGCCATCGTGCTGCTCGGCGTGGCGATCTCGCAGGGTGTGTCAACCCAACAGATTCGCCACCGCTACGCGGGGATGATCAGGGTTGGCCCACGTCCAGTTGGGGTGGGCGCGGTTGGTCAGCAGGACTAGCACGAGCCGGCGACCGGGGTGCACGACCAGCGATGTGCCGGTGAACCCGGTGTGCCCGAAGGTCGCCGGTGACGACAACCGGCCCATGAACCACGGCTGATTCAGCTCGACGCCGAGACCGTGGGTCGACGTCCGCTCGGGCCGCTCCGCGTCGACGGCGGGCAGCCCGGGGTTCACGTTGGCGAGCATCCGCCGCACGGTGGCCTCCGCGAGGATCCGCTTGCCGCCGTACTGGCCGCCGTTCAGCAGGAGTTGACCGATCACGGCGACATCCTTCGCGGTGGCGAACACACCCGCGTGACCCGCGATGCCGCCGAGGGCGTTGGCGACGTCGTCATGCACCACGCCGCGCAGCAACCCGCGCGACGACCGCGCGTCGGTGGCCACGAGCCGCGTGGCGCGATCGGTCGCGCCCAGCCACTGCAGCGGGGTGAACCCGGTGTCGCGCAACCCGAGCGGGCCGGTGATGCCGTTACGCAGGGCCTGGTCCAGCGGTTGTCCGGTGATCCGCTCGACGGCCTGGGCGAGCACCATCAAGCCGACGCTGGAGTAGCGGAAGACGGTGCCCGGTACGGCGCCGGGGATCAACGGAGTAGTCAGGACGGCCGCGCGCCGCTCGGCGGGTGTGGAGAGCCCGCTCACCTTGGCACCGACCGGCAACCCGCCGGTGTGAGCGAGCAGCATCGATACCGTGATCGCGGCCTTGCCCGGGCCGTCGAACTCCGGCAGGTACTCGACGACCGGCGCGGCCAGGTCCATCTTGCCGCGATCGACCTGTTGCAGAACGAGCAATGCGGTGTAGACCTTGGTGATCGAGGCCAGGTCGAAGATGGAGTCCGGGCGCATCGCGACCCGCTGGGCCGGCGACAGCTCCACCGGCCCGGCGGTGTACCGCAGTGCGTCGCCCACCGCGACCTGTGCGGTCACCGTTCCGTTCACCGCAACCAGGGCTACCGCTCCCGCGTACCCGGGATGTTTCGGGTTCTCCGGAGTCGGTGCCAGGTAGCGCCGCAGGGCGGTGGTGAGCCGCCCGGCGAGGCCGCCGCCGGAAGCCGACGCGCTGGGGCTCGCCGCAGGCGCACTGCCGAGCACCTGATCCGCCGGTGCGGTACCGGTCGGGTCGGGTCCGCCTCCCCACACCGGGTCTGCCGCATCGTCACAACCGGTCACGGTAGCCGCGACCGTAGCCAGCGCTGCACCGAGCACGGTACGGCGGGGCAGCGGCATGCCGGGGAGTCTAGTTCTCGGCCGGAAGGCATAGGCCGGAGAGACTGTCGCCTCCCTTGCCTAGGCTGGCCGCGTGACAACGGTTGCTTGGTTACGGCAGCAGGCGCTGGGCTGGTCGCTCGGCGTACACAGGTCGTTGCCGGATGTGGTGGCGGACCTGGAGTTCGTGCAGTACGACCCGATCCGCTCGCCGGCTCGGGCTCAGGATCTGATCCTGCGGCACCGCGTCGGCGACTACCGGGTCGGCGATCTCGACCGGTCGTATCCGGAGCTGGACGTCGACGAGGACTATCTGTATGCGTACGGCTTCGTCGCCCGCCGGCTCCGGCCGGTGCTGTACCCGCGACGGCACCGCCACAGCCCCGACGGGCGCTACCGGCCCGAGGGGCTCGCGGCCGACGTGCTCGCCTTCGTTCGCGGTCATGGCGTGACGCACCCGCGCGATCTCAACGCGCACTTCGGAACGAGCCGGGCGCAGAACGGCTGGGGCGGCACGTCCCAGGCGACCACCCTCGCGCTCGAGCACCTGCACCACTTCGGGCTACTGCGGGTGGCCCGCCGGGAGGGCGGCGTACGGCTCTACGAACCGGCTGCACCGCTCGGTCGCGCCATGGCACCGGCGAAGCGGGCGGCCACCCTCGTGCTGCGGGTTGCGCGCAACCTGGCTCCCATTTCGGAGTCGGCCCTGTTCAAGACGATGACCTATGTCGTCCGCGGGCTGGTGCCGGCCCGGACGGTGGTCAAGGAGTTGGTGGCCTCGGGTGCGCTGGAGTCCCGTGATATCGACGGCATCCGGTACGTCTGGCCGGCGGATCTCGAGCCGGTCGATACCGAGCCGGCGGCGCAGGTGCGGTTACTCGCGCCGTTCGACCCGGTGGTCTGGGACCGGAGCCGGTTCGAGCACCTGTGGGGCTGGCCGTACCGGTTCGAGGCGTACGTGCCGGCCGCCAAGCGCACCATGGGTTACTACGCGATGCCTCTGCTCTGGCGCGACCACGTCATCGGATGGGCCAACTGCACGTACGAAGGCGGAAAGACCACAGTGGACGTCGGCTTCGCCGGTAGTCGGCCCCGGCAACGCGCCTTCACCACCGCGCTCGACGAGGAGAAGCTGCGGTTAACCACATTCCTGACCCCGCGCTGACCGGGGCAGAATGGCGCGATGGACGGTGGCTGGATACGGCGGTTGATGGCCGACACCCGGTACGTCGTCACCGGCTGGCCGCTCGCCCTGGTCAGCTTCACGGTCGCGTTCTTCGGACTGCTCTTCGGCATCGGCGCGGTGGTCGTGGTCGGGATCCCGATCTTCATCTCGAGCCTGTACGCCCTGCGGTCGTTTGCCGAGCGGGAACGCCGCCGCATCGAAGCGGTGCTCGGCGTCCGCATCCCGCGTCCGGTGTACAAGGAACCACCGCCGGACGCCGGAGCGTTGCGGCGCCTGTTGAACCCGATGACCGATCCGATGTCGTGGATCGATCTGCTGCACGGATCGGTGATGGTCTGGCCCGCGTCGCTTACGTTCCTGGTCGTCGGGTTGTGGTGGTTGAATGCGATCTTCGGCAGCCTGTACTGGGCGTACGGCTGGCTCGGCCCGACGTCGATGAACCAGACGCTGCTGAACGTCGGTCTCGGGCTGCTGTGCCTGCTTACCCTCCCGCTCGTGGCCCACGGCTGCGCCGAGGGCCAGGCCAGGCTCAGCCGGCTGATACTCAGCGGTGTCGCGGAGCTGCAGGAGCGCATCTTCGGCCTCGAGGCGGAGCGGACCACCCTCGTGGCGCAGCGGGATTCCGCGGTCTCGGCTGAGGCGGTCGCCCTGCGCCGGCTGGAACGGGACATCCACGACGGCCCACAGCAGCGGCTCGTCCGCCTGGCGCTCGACCTCGGCCGTGCGGAGAAGCTCTTCGAGGCCGACCCGCAGGCGGCCCGCCGGGCCGTGGCCGAGGCCCTGACTCAGACCGAGGAGACCCTTGGCGAGCTGCGGGCGCTGTCGCGGGGGATAGCGCCGCCGATCCTCACCGACCGCGGGTTGGTCGCTGCCGTGGGTGCGATCGCCGGCCGCTGTACCGTCCCGGTGGCGCTCGACGCGACGGATCTGTCCGGCCGGCCCGAGCCGACCACCGAACAGGCCGCGTACTTCGTGGTGACCGAGGCGCTGGCCAACGTCGCCAAGCACAGCCGGGCGACCGGCTGCTCGGTGACGCTGCGCCGCTCGGGTGAGTCGCTGCTCGCCACCGTCACGGACGACGGGGTCGGCGGCGCTCACCTGGCCAAGGGGCACGGGTTGGCGGGCCTGTCCGACCGGGCCCGGGCCGCCGGCGGTACGTTGACCGTCCACAGTCCACCGGGCGGTCCCACCACGATCACCGCGGAGCTGCCGTGGCAGTGACGCTGCGCGTGGTCATCGCGGACGACGCCGTCCTGCTTCGCGAGGGACTGGTCCGGTTGCTGGAAGAGAACGGCCACCGGATCGTCGCCGCCGTGGGTGACGGTCCGTCCCTTGTGGACGCCGCGGTGACCGAGCGGCCCGATCTATCCATTGTGGACGTACGGATGCCGCCGTCGCATACCGACGAAGGGCTGCGGGCCGCCGTCGAGGTGCGGTCGCGGATCCCGGGTTCGCCGGTGCTGGTGCTCTCGCAGTACGTCGAACTGTCCTATGCGGACGATCTGCTGGCCGACCGGATGGGCGGGGTGGGGTACCTCCTCAAGGACCGGGTCGCCAAGGTCGACGACTTCCTCGACACGCTGGTCGCGGTGGCGGGTGGCGCTACCGTGCTCGACCCCGAGGTGGTCGCGCAGCTCATGGTGCACCGGCGGAGCCAGGAGCCGTTGCGCAGCCTGACCAAGCGCGAGCAGAAGGTACTCGCGCTGATGGCCGAGGGGTGCTCCAACGCGTCGATCGCCCGCCGCCTCGTGGTCAGCGAGAGCGCCGTGGAGAAGCACGTCTCGAACATCTTCATGAAGCTCGAGCTGTACCCGCACGAGGAGCAGCACCGCCGGGTGTTGGCGGTGCTGGCCCACCTGCGCGGCGCCTGAGCAACGGCTGTACTCTGCGTCGATGAACTCCCGAGACTCCCTGCCCGAGGCGGTCGACGCGGTCGCGGGCGAGCTCGGCTTCTCCGGCGTGGTGTCGGTGGACCGTGGTGGCGAGGTTGAGTTCGCCCGGGCGTACGGCCTGGCCCATCGCGCGCACCAGATCCCGAACACCGTGGACACCCGGTTCGCGATCGCCAGCGGCGCGAAAGGGTTCACCGCCCTGGTGGTGGTGAGCCTGATCGAGCAGGGAGTGCTGGATCTGTCCAGCACTGCGCGGTCGGTGCTGCGGGACGATCTGCCACTCATCGACGACCGGGTGACAGTGGAGCAGTTGCTGGCCCACCGGTCCGGGATCGGCGACTATCTCGACGAAGACGACGACAGCATGGACGTCAACGACTACCTGCTGCCGGTACCGATGCAGGAGCTCGCGGACACCGAGCAGTACCTCGCGGTCCTGGACGGCTTCCCCGCCAAGTTCCCACCGGGGGAACGGTTCTCCTACTGCAACAGCGGTTACGTGGTGCTGGCGCTGATCGCCGAACGGGCCAGTGGCGTGCCGTACCACGACCTGGTACAGGCCCGGGTCTGCGAGCCGGCCGGGATGCCCGACACCGAGTTCCTGCGCTCCGACGAACTCCCGGACCGGACCGCCACCGGCTACGTGCCGGCTGGGGACGGCCGGTGGCGCAGTAACGTGTTCCACCTGCCGGTGCGCGGCGTGGGCGACGGCGGGGCGTACACCACCGTCGCCGACATGAGTAACTTCTGGCGGGCTCTGTTCGCCGGGAAGATCGTCCCCGCGAAGTGGGTGGCCGAGATGGTACGGCCACACAATGACGTGCCGGGGGAGCCGATGCGCTGCGGGCTCGGGTTCTTCCTCCACGGGTCGCGTGACCAGGTGATGCTGATCGGGCAGGACGCCGGGGTGTCGTTCATGAGCGTGCATGACCCGGCGCCCAGCCTCACCTACACCGTTGTCTCGAACACCGCCGACGGCGCCTGGCCGGTGCTCAGGCAGCTCCGGCAGCGTTTCTCCGCCTGAGCGGCGGAATCAGCCGCCGCTTCCGCGGTCGTCGAGAACGAGCTTGGCGCGCCCGTCGACGGTGTACCGGATGTGGGTCACCTGCGGCGTGTGGACGACCCGGGTCGGGATGAGCTCGATCGCCTCGTCGTCGCCGACGTCGAGGCCGGTATCGAGCAGGCGCATGCCGTCGCCGAGCAGGACCGGGACGATGTGCAGCTCGAGTTCGTCCAGCAGGCCCTCCTTCAGGACCTGCCGCAGCATGGTGCCACCGCCGGCGACCGCGACGTTCTTGCCGTTCGCCGCCGCCCGGGCCTGCTCCACGGCACTGGCGACGCCGTCGGTGACGTAGGTGAAGCTCGTCCCGCCCTCGCGTACGAGCGTCTCGCGCGGTCGGTGGGTCACGACGAAGACCGGCGCGCGGAACGGCGGGTCGTCGCCCCAGGGCTCCTCACCGCCGTCGGCCATGCGCCGGCCCATGACGTACGCGCCAGCCGCCTCGAACGTTTCGGCAATGATGTCGGAGTTGGTGTCCTGCTCACCGCCGGCGAACCCCTGCCGCTCGCGCCAAGCCATCGCGTCGATCACCCACCGGGTGACCCGGAAGAAGCCCTTGCTCTCCGCCGAGTCCATCCAGTTCCAGGCGTCCCCCGTGTGCCGAGGCCCGGCGTAGTAGCCGTCGAGTGATACGGACATCTGTGCGGTTATTTTGGTCATGCCCAGAGGTCGGAGCCGCCGGTCGGTTCTCGACATCGCCTGGGGTTGTCCTCACCACGATCTGGCGGGCAACCGCATAGGCCCGGGTCCGCGCCGTTCGTAGCGTTGTCGATATGTTATCGACCATTGGGCTTCTGACGGCGCCGCTGGCGCTGCTGCTCATCGCAGTCGGTACCGCAGCCGCGCTGGGGGACTTCAGCCAGTCTTCAGGTACGCGGGATGATGATCCGCGGGGAGACGACGATGCGGATCTTGGTAGTCGAGGACGAGGAGCGCTTGGCCGCCGGGCTACGGGCCGGCCTGGAGGCTGAAGGCTTCGCGGTGGACGTCGCCGCCACGGGAGTCGACGGGCTGTGGCTCGCCCGTGAGCAGCCGCACGACGCGATCGTGCTGGACATCCTGCTGCCGGGGATGAACGGGTACACGATCTGCCGCACGCTGCGCGAGGAAGGGATCTGGACGCCGATTCTGATGCTCACCGCGAAGGACGGGGAATGGGACGAGGTCGAGGCCCTGGACACCGGAGCCGACGACTACCTGACCAAGCCGTTTTCGTACGCGGTACTCACGGCTCGGTTGCGGGCGCTGTTGCGACGCGGCGCGCGCGAGCGTCCGGCGGTGCTGGTCGCGGGTGACCTGCGCCTGGACCCTGCCCTCCGGCGGGCGTGGCGCGGGGAGGTGGAGGTGGAGCTGACCGCTCGGGAGCTGTCGTTGCTGGAGTTTCTGTTGCGGCGCCGCGGTGAGGTGATGTCCAAGCGGGAGATCCTCGCCCACGTGTGGGACTTCGACTTCGAAGGCGACCCGAACATCGTCGAGGTGTATATCCGTCACCTGCGCCGCAAGCTCGACGAGCCGTTCGGCCGGACGTCGATCCAGACGGTCCGGGGCGCGGGCTACCGGTTGTCGGCCGATGGGTGAGTGGCTGCGTACCGTGCGGGGGCGAGCGACGCTGGCCGCGACCGCGGTGGTCGCGGTGGTGCTGCTGCTCGGCGCAGTGGGCCTGGTCCTCGCGCTGCGGGCGGTGCTCACCCGGGAGGTGCGGGCCGCGGCTCAGCTGCGCGCGAGCGAGATCGCGACCACCGTGGCGGCGGACCGGCCGCTGACGCTCGCCGACTCGGAGGACGAACTCGTGCAGGTGCTCGACCCGGCCGGCAATGTCGTGGCGGCCAGCCCGATCCTGGCCGGCCGTCCCGCCATCACCGGACAGTCCACAGTGGTGGACGACGACGAGTTTCTTGTGGTGTCCACTTCGGACGGTTCGGGTACCGTGATCGTGGCCCGGAACCTCGACCGCGTCGACGAGTCCGTGCAGGCGACCTCCGGTCTGCTCGCCCTCGGGCTGCCGCTCCTGCTGCTGGTCGTGGCCGCTACGGTTTGGCGCATGGTCGGCCGGGCGTTGGCCCCGGTGGACGCCATCCGCGGCCAGGTCGACGCCATCTCCGCCGCCGAGCTGCACCGGCGGGTCCCCCAGCCACCCGGTGCGGACGAGATCGCCCGGTTGGCCATGACCATGAACCGGATGCTCGACCGGCTGCAGGAGTACCGGGACCGTCAGCGCCGGTTCGTCTCCGACGCGTCGCACGAGCTGCGCTCGCCGGTGGCC
Organism: Micromonosporaceae bacterium; assembly: GCA_035650075.1. GTDB lineage: Bacteria > Actinomycetota > Actinomycetes > Mycobacteriales > Micromonosporaceae > DASSUC01. The sequence continues at coordinate 10,421 of DASRII010000161.1, forward strand.
ACGATCCGGCAGCACGCCGAGGTAGCCACCGCCCATCCCGCTCTGACCACAGTGGACGATCTGGCCGCGACCGTGCATGCCGAGGCGATGCGGTTGCAGCAGCTGGTGGACGACCTGCTGCTGCTGGCCCAGGCCGACGAGCACACCCTCGGCCGGCGGGTGCGCCAGGTCGACCTCGACGACCTGGTCTTCGCCGAAGCGGACCGGCTCCGCTCGACGACCGCGCTGTCGGTCGATACCACCGCGGTCTCGGCCGCACGGGTCTCCGGGGACGTGACGATGCTGCGGGCGGTGCTGCGCAACGTCACCGACAACGCGGCCCGGTACGCAAACGGCCGGGTCGCCTTCCGGTTGACCGAGAACGACGGCTGTGCCGTGCTCGACGTCGACGACGACGGGCCGGGGGTACCGCCCGCGGAGCGGTCGCGGGTCTTCGCCCGGTTCGTCCGGCTGGACGACTCCCGTACCCGCGATGCCGGTGGCGCCGGCCTCGGCCTGGCCATCGTCGCTGAGCTGCTCGCGGTGCACGGCGGTGGCGCCGTCATCGGCGAGAGCCCGCAGGGCGGCGCCCGGGTGACCCTGCGGCTGCCCGTTCAGGAGCGGTTCAGGCGGTCCGAGGAAGGCTCATCGGCATGAGGCGACGGACCAAACTGATCATCGTGGCGAGCGCCGCGGCGGCGGTCGTGGCGGCGGCAGTCACCGGTACCGCGGTCGCGACCGGCGGCGTCGACACCGAGACCCCGATCACCGGGGAGGCGTACAACCGGGCCGCGGCCGCCGCGCTCGCGTATACCGGGGGTGGCCGCGTGACCGAGACCGAGGTCGGTGACGAAGACAGCTACTACGAGGTCGAGGTCACTCTCGCCGACGGGCGGCAGGTCGACGTTCAGCTCGACGCGAACTTCCACGTGATCGGCTCCGAGACCGACACCCGCGAGGACGGTAGCGACTGATCCAGGACGGGTAGAAAGGTGTCGTGTCCAAACGAGCCGTGATGTGGATCGTGCTGGCGGTGATCGCGGCCGCCATCGTCGTCGGCGTCGTCATGCTGGCCGGTGGGGGCGGCGGCGGTGACGGTGGGGGCGGCGTTCCGGGCTACTAGAGCGTGCGCAGGTGGAAGCCGCCGTC
>DASRII010000162.1:0-16671 GCA_035650075.1 Micromonosporaceae bacterium
CGGTACAGCACCGCCTCGGGGTTGAAAGCCGATGCCCAGCACGCCACCACCCGGGCCAGCACGTCGTCGCGCGGTACGAACAGGAAGCTGTCGCTGAGGCCGGCGAACGGGTCGGCGGCACTGTCCTCGCCGGGCTGCCCGTGCGCCGGTACCACGCAGGCGCGTACCGCGGCCTGACCGGACCGGCCCATCGTCTCGTCGAACGCCTCGAGGATCGCGGTCGCCAGCTCGTCCGGTACCACCACGTCCGCCCAGCACCGGCGCGCGGTTTCGGCCCAGTCCCGCACGGCCATCGGATCGTCCGGCGGCGGTACGGGTGGCAGGCCGGCGCGCAGGTCTTCGGATACCTCGTCGAAGGCGGCCGCGGCCACCGCGAACAGCGCCGGTACCGGGATGCCGGCGCGGCGCATCGCCTCCAGGCGCGCGAACTTGTGCCCGACGACGTTCGCGTCGAGCAGCCCGGCGCCGCGCACGAGGGGGGTCATGGCCGCCAGCCGTTCAGGTACAGGACCTGCTCCAGCGGGCGGCGTGGCGCCGGCGCGAAAGTCGCCTTGCGGCTGCGCGCGGTGGGCAGCAGCCCGCCCTGGTGTACGCCCGGCGGCAGACCGAGCAGTTCGGCCACCTCGCGTTCACGGTCCAGGTGGACGCTCGTCCAGGCACACGCCAGTCCCCGGCTGCGCGCCGCGAGCATGTAGCTCCACGCGGCCGGCAGCAGCGAACCCCACAACCCGGCCTGGTTGCCCGTCGGCAGCCGGGCGGTGCCCAGCTCGAGGCAGGGCAGCACGAGCACCGGTACCCGATGCAGGTGCTCGGCGAGGTAGGCGCCGCCGGAGAGCATCCGGTTGCCCGGATCGCGGCGCAGCGCCGCGGCGTTGCGCTCGTGGAACGCCCGCCGGTACACCTTCGCCACGGCGGCACGCGGTTCGGGGTCGGTGAGCACGAGCCAGCGCCAGTGCTGGCGGTTGGCGCCGTTGGGCGCCTGCAGCGCCAGCCGCAGGCAGTCCTTGATGACCTCTACGTCGACGGGCGCATCGAGGTCGAGCGCGCGGCGCACGGTCCGGGTGGTGGACAGCAACTCGTCGCAGGACAGCTTGGCGTCGGGCATGGTCACCACACCCCGGGCACGAGACGGGGCCGGCCGTGCGCATAGGCGCGGTAGGCGGGCAGCACGAGTAGCTCGCGCTCCTCGACCAGAATCCGCCAGCCGATCGCGGCCGCGAGCGCGATCAGCAGCAGCACGCTGGCCCAGTTGAGGAAGAACAGCACCAGCCCGACGTGGCCGACGAGCATTCCGGCGTAGGCGGGGTGGCGCACCACGCGGTACGGGCCGCTCCGCACGATCGCGCGGTCGTCGCGGCGCACCACGTAGTGGGAGTAGAACCGGCCGAGGGTACGGATGGCGGTCAGCCGCAGCGAAACGCCCGCGGCGAACAGCGCTACGGACACCAGCAGCGGCCAGCCCGGATGCGTCCATGCGATCGGGCCTAGTACGGCGGCGGCGACGGTACCGACGCGAGCGAGTGCGTACCCGACGAGCGTGGCGATCTCGCTCGGCGGCGCGTCCAGCGGCCGTACCGATACCGGCGCCTCGAGCAGCAGCCAGGCGAGGTTGGCCACGACGAAGGCCGCGGCGGCCAGGTGCAGCGGATTACCGGCGGCGTTCAGGTGCACGGCCAGCCCGGCGAGATTGGCGGCCACGCCCGCGGCGAGCAGGCCCGGTGTGAGCCACCGCCGCCAGGTCACCGCGCTCGCCCGCGCAGGCGATCGTACGCGGCCGGCGTGGCGTAAGTGACCACATAGGACAGTGTGCCGACGGTAGCGCCGGAGCCATGCGCGACGACGGTGTAGTCGAACACCGCGGTGTTGCCACGCGGCGGGGTCACCGGCCAGTGCAGCGCGAGCGGTTCCTGACGGATCGCGCCGGTCGGCAGGTCCGCGGTCAGCACCCGCCACAGCATCCGGTCCTCGGGCCGGTCGTGGGCCAGCGCGCCGGCCGCCGTCAGCAGCTGCCGGCCGGATTCGACGATCTCCTCGATGCCGTAGCGCTCGTCGCCGTGGCGCAGCAGGAAGTGTCCAGCCGGCGGGGTGACCAGCGGCACCTCGTAGGACTCGGTGGCCACGGTCGGCTCGGCCACCACGACGTTGTGCCGGTCGGCGCGGTGCACGAGGCCCTGTTCGATCGGGGCCACCTCGTCCTTCTGCGCCGGCTCGCGCAGCGGCGGCATGCCGTGCTCGACGAGCTCGACCGAGCCCGCACAGACGGTGTGCCCGTCCTGGGTGGCACGAACCTTCCAGATGTCGCCGGGCTCGGCGGTGAGAAGTACCTCGGCATCCAGCTCGCAGATGCGGGCGAACTCGAACGACAGCCGCACCCGGCCGTTGCGGCCATTCCGGCCACCGAGGTACGGGTCGGCGCTGGCCCGCACGAGGTCGAGCAGGCCGGTGATCAGCAGAATGCCGGACACGTGGTCGAGCGGGTGGTCGAAGAAGAACGGGTGGTGCTGGTCCACCACGAGCGTCGTACCGCGCTGCCCGCCGTGTTCGGTTATCGGACCGATGACGGCTTCGCTCATGTCACCCACCCCCATGTATCGAGTTCTCTCGACACACTAGGTGCGGCAAGGGTTCGCGGTCGTCTTCCAACGTGCTGGAGAGCCGCAACTGACCACTATGGACGAAGCCTTTGCGGACAGAAGTTGTCGGAGGTCGTGCATACGCTGCTGGTCATGCCGTACCGCTGGGCACGTTTCGCCGCCGCCGCACCGGCCATCGCCGCCGCCGCGGAGCGGTTGTTCCGGGCGTTCACGATCGGTTATCTGGCGACGGTGCGCCGCGACGGCGCCCCTCGCGTGCACCCCGTGACGGTCACGTTGGCCGGTGATGGCCTCTACGTGCTGGTGTTGCGCCACACCCCGAAGGCCGGTGACCTACGGCGGGACGGGCGGTTTGCGTTGCATGCCTTCCCGCACTCTCCTACCGCCGACGGCTGGCACGACGAGGAGGTGATGATCGGTGGAACGGCTGCCCTGGTAACAGATCGCGAAGTGCGCGAGCGCGTCGAGCGGGTGCACAACGACACCGCTCCGCCGGACGCGTTGCTGTTCGAGCTGAGCGTCGACCGGGCGGTCCACAAGTTCCGCGGCGAAGGCGGTCAGGCCGACGTGGTGACCTTCTCGATCGCCGCGAGCAACTCGGGCGCCTCGGGATCTACCCGCGGGTGAAACCGCGCCACCACAGTGCCGTCGGCGGCGACGAGAAACTTCTCGAAGTTCCACCGGATGTCGCCGGAGTAGCCTTCGGTGTCCGCCTGGTCGACCAGTGCGGCGTACAGGGGATGCCGCCCTGGACCGTTCACCTCGACCTTCTCGGTCAGCGGGAAGTCGACGCCGTACGTCGTCGAGCAGAACTCGGCGATTTCGTCCGGGCTGCCCGGTTCCTGCCCGCCGAACTGGTTGCACGGGACGCCGATGACCGTCAGCGCCGGGTGGGTTTCGGCGAGCCGTTGCAGACCGTTGTACTGCGGCGTCAATCCGCACCGCGACGCGACGTTCACGATGAGTGCCGGCTTGCCGCGGTGCCGGCCGAGTTCGGCCGGCTCTCCCGCGAGACCCGCGATCTCGATATCGAAGACGGACATGGCGATGAGGCTACCGCGCCCCAGCGCCGATCAGCTCTGCCGTAGCGCTGGCATGGGAATCGGTACCGACAGAGCCGTTGCCCCGGCGCCCATCCCTCCTTCGCAGGTGTTCGGCGGTTGCGTGGTGACACCGCGGGTGGACGGGCGCTCGGCGGCCCAGAACATGTAACCGAGCATCCCGGCGGTCGTACCGGCGCCGTTGGGCGCGACCGACTGGACGAACGCCGACGTGGACTTCTGCAGCGAGTTGGCGTAGTTGGTGCACTCCGGACGGACCTTGTTGCCCTCGGCGACGTACAGGCCGCCGGTGAACTTCGCCGGGGCCAGTGGCGGGTACGGCGGCGCGAACTGCGGCTTGCCGTCCACGTGTTCCTGCCAGTTGGCCTGCGCCGAGGACATCGACGGTTGCCGCGCCGGCACCATCGCGTTCGCGTAGTCGAGCACCGGTGCGGAGGTACGCAGCCAGTCCGCCGTGGCCTTGCGGCCGATGTCGATGAGCCACCGGTCGCCCGCGGCCAGGTCGATCGTCAGCCGGGCGGCCGGGTTGGCGCCGCTGGCGTCGTACGGCAGCAGCGCCCGGTACGCCGAGATGAAGCTCTGCAGTCCCACGAGGTTGGCGCCGGAGTTCTCCTCGTAGTCGATTTCGATGCCGACGCCGAGCTGTACCGCGACGGCGGCCGCGTTGCGACCGAGCTGTGCGGCATCCTCGGCGAGCGCCTGGTTCCACGGATCCACGTAGGTGATGCCGCCGATCGAGAGCATCACCCGGATGCCACGGCTGGTGAAGTAGTTGACGATCTCCGGGGTCATGCCGCGCGGCACACCGTCCACTGTGGTCGCGTCGGTCGTGCGGTGCAGCAGCTTGACCGGGTGGAGGAAGCTGAGCACGACGATGTTCACCGAAGGCCGCCCGTCGCCGCGGTCCACCAGCCAGTGGTTCATCGCGTCGAACTCGGCGGCCGTGCGGACCCGGCCCCAGATGCAGGCGTCGTCGGCACAATGCCAGGCGCCGTAGATCTGGATCGGTGTGACCGCTGCGCTGGCGGCGCGCGGATCCACCACGAGGAACGCCACAAGAGTCAATACGAGTGCCAGCAGCCGCTTCATTGAAGAAGGTTAACAGTTCAATTCGAGAGATGACAGAGCCGTGACCTCGTCGCTCATCCGCGCGCTCAGCTCCAGCAGCAGTTGGCGTACCGTCGGGACGGTCCATTGGTATCCGCCGATGCGGTCGGCCACATCGAACATCGGCCCGGCGATGCGGTCGCGGGTGGTCTCGTAGCCGGCCAGGGCGGTCGCCTCGTCCGCGCCCGCCAGCACCGCACCGGCGGCGCTCGCCAGCAGCTCGGCATCGCGGAAGGCGTCGGTCATGCCGTGGGTGGTCAGCGGGTCGAGGTAGTGGCCGGCGTCGCCGACCAGCGCCCAGCCCGCCCCCCACGGCCGTCGGGTGTAGCCGGGACGGCCCGGAAACGCCCGCAGCCGGCTCGGCGCGTCATCGGACGGCAGGCGGCCGCCGACCGTCTCCTTCAACAGCCGCAGGTACCCGTTGCGCAGGTCGCCGGCGACCTCCCGCTGGAACCGCTCGGTCGAGGTACCGGCGAAGACGCACACCTCGCCGTCGTTGGTCGGGATCAGTCCCGCCGTCGCCTCCGGCAGGTAGTACCACTCGAAGCCGGTGACGTCGAGCCCGGCCCAGTGCCCGTACACCACGGCACCCGAGCCCACACCCGCGCGCAGTACCGCCGCACCGGCCTCGCGCGCCACCAGCGACCGGGCGCCGTCCGCGCCGACCGTCAGCCGGGCGCGGACCCTCAGGCCGTCGCGCCCGACCACACCGACGACCCGTCCGTCCGCGTCGCGGTCGAGGCCGGTGACGCTTATGCCGAACCGCACCTCCGCACCGGCTGCGATGGCGGCGCGGACGAGGATCCGGTCGAGCACGGTACGCCGGGGTGCGTAGAGCGCGTCCACGCCACCGGTCGGCTCGAGGTTCAGGCTCGTGGTTTCGTCGCCGTACTGGAACCGGGTCTGCCGGATCGGCGGTGTCCCGGCGGCGACGATCTGCTCGAGCAGGCCCCACCGTCGCAATTGGACAACGCCGCCCCGCATGAGGGCGTGGGTGGACAGCGTGTCCGAGCCTTCGTGCGCCCGGTCGAGGACGAGGACCCGGTGGCCCCGGCGGGCGAGCAGCAACGCCGTGGCCGCTCCGGCGCAGCGGGCGCCGACGACGACCACGTCGACCTGTTCCGGCGTACTCATGACGCTCCTTCCGTGGCGATGGGCCGCCCGACCGTGAGGGCCTGTTGGAGCTCGGGCTCGATCGACGCGCGGTACTGGTGGTCGGGCCGGGTGCCGACCGCGTCGAGCACCGTGCTGAAGAAGCATCGTGCGGCCGCCGCGAGCGCGACATCGAAGATCTCGACATCCGAGAGACCGTGCCGGCGCAGCGTTTCGACGTCGTCTTCGGTGACCGCTGCGGCGTCGGTAGCGACCTTCGCGGCGTAGTCCATGATGGACACATCCGCCGCGTCGAGTCCGGCACTGCGATGGTCGATGGCGATCCGGTATACGGTCGCCGTGTCGTGGAACCGATCCCGCAACTGCGTGGCGTGCGCCAGCGAGCAGTAGCTCGACCGCAGCGCCCGCGCCGCGGCGAGGGTGGCCAGCTCGTAGCGGCGCAGGTCCATGCCGCCCTTGATGGTCGTGTTGAGCCGGGCCCAGGCATCGAAGACACCTGGGCGCAGCGCGAACACCTTGGTGTAGTTGGCGACGTAGCCCTGCCGGGTCCGGTCGGCCTCGAAGAGCCGCAGGACGTCGGGCTGGGCCTCGTCGGGTGTGTCCACGTAGGACATCAGCTCGTCTCCACCTCGATGGTGACCGGCACCTGGTTGGTGAGGAGGTCGAACACGGCCGAACGGGCGCGGGACTGCTCGACGATGGCCCGCAGCTTCTCGGCCGGGGCGTCGCCCTTGACCGTGAACCGCACGCTGATGTCCTGGTAGCCGTTGCGGACATTGGGATCGAGGCCCAGGATGCCGTTGAGGTCGATGTCACCGGCCACTGTGGACCGCACCTCGGTGAGGCGCACCCCCCGGGCCGCGGCGATGTTGGCCAGACCGGCGGTCAGGCACGTGGCGAGCGCGTGCAGCACGTACTCGACCGGGGTCGGGCCGTTGTCCCGGCCGACGAGGATCGCCGGATGGTCGGCGTCGAACTGGAACGTGTGTTCGTGGGTACGCTCCTCGCCGACCCCGAAGTAGCCGTGGATCGTGCTGCGGCTGTGCGTACCGGTGAGCCACTCGTTCTCGGTACGGAACTGGAACTTGGCCGCTTCCGGAGCGGCCTTGACCGCGTCGATGGTGGCGAAGAGGGTCGCGACGTCGACGCCGTTGCTGTCTAGAAACTCCATACCGAAGGTGTACGTCGTGGCGGTAGTGCCCCGGATCCGTGCCGACTACGTAGGTCGGGGTCGGGGACTACGTATGTCGGGTGGACAATCCGGGGATGGACCGGCCGATCCTCGAGCGTGAGCGGGAACTCGCGGAGCTCGCCGCCGCCGCACGGGAGGCGCAGGGTGGCGACGGTTCGATCGTCCTGATCGTGGGCGAGGCCGGCATCGGTAAGTCGAGCCTCATCCACGCCGTGCGATCGGTGCTGCCCGTCGAGGGACGACTGCTCGTGGGGTACTGCGATGACCTCGCCACGCCACGGGTACTCGGGCCGCTGCGCGACCTGACGGTCGGCGACGCGCTCACCCGCGCGCTCGAGTCCGGCGACCGGAGCGGGGTACTCGACGCGCTGCGCGCCGAGTTGGACTGGCCGGGACATCCGACCGTCCTCGTCGTGGAGGACGTTCACTGGGCCGACGAGGCAACCCTCGACGTGCTGCGATTCCTCGTCCGCCGGATCACGGACCTGCCCGCGGTGCTCGTGCTGACGTACCGCGACGACGAGGTGACCCGCGACCACCCGTTGCAACAACTGCTCGGCGTCGCCTCGGGCGTGCGCCGGGTGCGCCGGCTGAAGCTGGACCGGCTGTCGGTGGACGCGGTACGCCGGCTGGGCGCGGACACCGGGCTGGACGCCGAGCGGGTGTACGCGGTGACCTCCGGCAACCCCTTCTTCGTGACCGAGGTCCTCGCCTCGGGTGACGTGGGCGGCGTACCACCCACGATCGTCGAGGCGGTCGGCGCGCGGCTGCGGGACCTCGACGAACGCGATCGGGACGCGTTGGAACGGCTGGCGGTCGTACCGTCCGCTGTGGAGAGATGGTTGGTGGAGGCGGTCGTACCGGGCGGTCTCGCCTCGCTCGCGGCGGCCGACCGGCGTGGCGTGCTGACCGTCGCGCGGAGCCGGATCATGTTCCGGCACGAGCTGATGCGACGGGCCATTGTGGACTCGATGCCGGCCGTCCGGAAGATGCTGTGCAACCAGGCCGTCCTGGCCGCGCTGCTGGCCCGGCCCGGCGGCGTCGACGTGTCGCGGATCCTGCATCACGCCGCCGAGGTCGGCGACGAAGAGGTCGTCGTCCACTATGGACCGAAGGCGGCCGCCGAGGCGGTGGCTGCGGAGTCGCACCGGGAGGCGGTCGCCCACTACCGGCTGGTCCTGGAGCACCGTTCGGCGTTCCCGCTGGGCGAGCAGGCCGACCTCCTCGAGGGGTACGCGGTCGAGTGCTACACCACCGGCCTGGCCGACTTCGCCGTGCAGGCGCAGGCCGACGCGGTTGCCGCGCGCCGCGAGCTGGGTGACCCGCGGGCGCTCGGGCTGAGCCTGCGGTGGCTGTCCCGGATGTACTGGTGGGCCGGCGACCGGCCCGATGCGGAGCAGACCGGTACCGAGGCGATCGCGGTGCTGGAGGACACCGGCGATCCGCATGCCCTCGCGGTCGCCCTGAGCAACCAGGCGCAGTTGCATGTGCTGGCGGGCCGCCGAGCCGACGCGATCGTTGTGGGGGAGCGGGCGATCGCCATGGCGCGGGAGGTCGGCGACGCCGGCCTGCTGTCGCACGCGCTGAACAACGTCGGCTTCGCGTACTGGGATGATGCCGACCCGCGAGGACGGAAGCTGCTCGAGGAGAGCCTCGCGGTGGCGCTCGCCGCCAAGGAGGTCGAGCACGCCAGCCGCGCGTACGTGAACATCGTGTGGCACCTCATCGATGAGTTGCGGCTCGAGGAGGCGGGCCGCTTCATCGGGCCGGCCATCGAGCTGGCGGAGGAGGCGGAGTTCCTCGGTTTCCTGCGGTACCTGCACGTCACCAAGGGCATCCACGACCTCGCCCGGGGCGAGTGGGACTCGGCGGAGCGCGAGGCCGAGTGGGCCGTCAACGCACAGCTCACCCACCGCTGCCCGGCGCTCGTCGTACGCGGCCGGGTGCGGGTCAGGCGCGGTCAGGATGGCGGCGAGAACCTCCTCGCCGAGGCGTGGGAGATCGCCCAGCGGCTCGACGAGCCCCAGCGCATCGGTCCGGCAGGGGCGGCCCTCGTCGAGGCGGCCTGGCTACGGGGCGACACCTCCGCGGTGGCGTCGGTGGTCGCGTCCGCCTACGAGAAGACCAGCCAGCTCGGCTCGCGCGCGTTCGCGGCCGAGCTGGGGTACTGGGTTCGGGCGGCCGGGGTACCGGTCGAGATGGTCGAGTCGACGCACCCGTACGCGTTGCTGGCGGCGGGCCAGTGGCGGGAAGCGGCGCGGTTGTGGCAGCGCGGCGGATTCCCGTACGAGTACGCGCTCGCGATGGCGCACAGTACCGAGCCGGACGACGTGCTCGCGGCGCTCGCGACAACCGACGCGCTGGGTGCCGAACCACTCGCCCGCCGGCTCCGGCTGCGCCTGCGGGAACTCGGCGTCACCCGCATCCCGCGCGGCCCCGTACCGTCCACACGCGACAATCCGGCGGGGCTGACCGAGCGACAGGTCGAGATCGTCCGGTTGCTCGCCGAAGGACTGAGCAACGCGGAGATCGCCGCGCGGCTCGTGCTCTCGGTCCGTACCGTCGACACCCACGTGAGCGCGGTCCTGACCAAGCTCGACGCCCGGACCCGCCGCGACGCCGCGACGCGGGCTCGGGCATTGGGTCTCGTCTAGCCGGAAACCCGTTATGCCACAAGGCGTTTGCTTGTCATTATGGTTAGGTGCGCCCCGAGACGTTGCTGCCTGTCGTGCTGAACGTCGACGACTCCGACTCCCCTCGTGATGTCGTCGACGCTCTCGCGCTGGCCGCGTTCGTCGCCGGCCACCAGCCGTACGCCACGACCAAGGACCTCGTCAACGTGCGCGATGACGCGACGCTGCTGCCGGAGGGCGCGCAGGTGCTGCGCGAGACCGCGTACGAGACCGAGCGGTCCCGGTTGGCCGTCGGCGACGGCTGGACACTGCACACGGTGCACTGGCCGCGGCCGAAGACCGCCATGGTGCGCGTGACCGCGGTGACCCCCGAGCTGAGCGCCGCGATCGTGGCGAAGGCGATCGACGGGATGACCGAGGAGCCGCCGCCGGTGGACGAGGCCGTCTCGATGGGCTTCTGGTACATCGCGTCGCACGGGCCGCAGCGCAACCCGCGGCCCATCACGGCGCAGCCGTGGGCCGAGATCCGGGGCAACTACGCGCGTAGCGCCGCGACTCGGTTCGACCGGCTCGCGCGGGTCGACCGCGACTCGGTACGCGGCCGGCTGCTGTTGCTGTACGGGCCACCGGGCACCGGCAAGACCACCGTGCTCCGGGCGCTGGCCCGCGAATGGCGGGAGTGGTGCGAGTTCGACTGTGTCCTGGACCCGGAGGTGTTGTTCAGCAGCCCGGCGTACCTGATGCAGGTCGCGCTCGACAGCGCCGGCGACTGCTCGTGCCCGGACAAGAAGCACGAGAAGTGGCGGCTGCTCCTGCTGGAGGACTGCGATGAGCTGATCCGCGGTGAGGCCAAGCAGTACACCGGGCAGGCGCTGTCCCGCTTGCTGAACCTGACCGACGGTCTGCTCGGCCAGGGTCGCAAGGTGCTCGTGGCGATCACGACGAACGAGGACCTGGCGAAGCTGCACCCGGCCGTGGTCCGGCCGGGCCGTTGCCTGGCCCGGATCGAGGTACCGGCGCTGCCGTTCGGCGAGGCCGAGACGTGGCTCGGCACCTCGGTCGGAATTCCCGCCGACGGGGCTACGCTCGCCGAGCTGTACGCGCTGCGCGACGGCCTCGACGTCGACCGGGTACCGGTCCTGGACGGGCAGTACCTGTGAGGTACGGCGCGGTGGACGTGCACTACCCCGCGTCCGGGGGAGCGCGGGCGGCCCTCGTGGTCGCCCGCGACAGCACGTTCACCACGCTCGCCGAGGAGCACGTGGCCTGGCTGCCGACCGCTGAGCCGTACCTGCCCGGCAGCTTCTTCACCCGGGAGCTGCCGGCGATCCAGGCCGTGCTGGCCCGTACCGCCGTGCCGGATCTGCTGGTCGTGGACGGGTACGTCGACCTCGATCCGGCTGGCCGGCCGGGGCTGGGCATGCACGTCCACCGGTACACCGGTCGCGTGGTCGTCGGCGTCGCGAAGACCGCCTTCCGTACCGCCACCCACGCCGTCGCCGTACATCGTGGACAGTCGACGCGCCCGCTGTACGTCACCGCGGCCGGCATCGACGTCGACCGGGCGGCGGCGTTCGTGGCGGCGATGGCGGGCGCCGGACGGATACCCGACGCGCTGCGCCACGTGGATCGACTGGCGCGCCTAAATGTGTTGAGGGATCCCGGTACCTGAGCGAGTCTGAAGACCCGCCAACCTCCTCCCGGGAGCCTTCCCGATGCACCTGCTCCGCGATCTGTGGACCACGTCACCGCGCCGTACCGCGGTCGTGGCCCTGCTGATCGTGCTCGGTACGGCGGGTATGGCGGGCTCGGCGGCGCTGGCCGGACCGGTCCTGCTGTACCACTCCCGGTCGCTGTTCACCCTGCTGGCCGCGGCGCTCGTGGTCGCCGTACTCAGCGATCTGGCCGTCGGCCTGATCACAGCCGGGCTGACCGCCGACTGGGCCGCCGACGTACGCCGGCGGCTCTGCAAGGTCGCACTCGGGCAGGATCTGCCCACATTGGACAATACGCCGGTCGGTGAGCTGCTGGACCGCATCGACGGCGACGTGTACCAGGTCGCCGCCGAGCTGCGTGGGCCAGGCGTGCGGATCGCCCAGTCCCTGATGATCACGGTGCTGTCGATCGTCACCGCGATGTTCGTCTGGTGGCCGGCCGGCGTGGTGATGCTGATCCTGAGCGCGGTGCTCGCGGGCAGTCTGAGCGGTCCGACGCGGCGGATCTCCCCGGCGCGGATGGCGGAGGAGGAAGCCTGGTCGGACCTTGCCGCCGTGATGGAGGAATCGATCCACGGCCAGGACGACGTCCGTACCAGTCTTGCCAGGCCGTACGTCCTGCGGTTGTACGCCAAGCGGGCCAGCCAGGTGCTGGCCCGCGGTCGTGTGGTCTGGACGATGTCGTCCAGGGTCACCACGGCGGCTACCGGCGTGACCAGCCTGGGCATCGTCGCGGTCGTCCTCGGCGGCACCTGGGCTCTGGTCAACCACCAGATCGACGGCGCCCGGCTGACCGCCATCTGGTTGCTGGCTCTCGGATTCGGTTCGACCATCGAGCACGTCAGCCGGATGGTGCCGGAACTGCAGTACGCGCTCGGCGCCTGGGGCCGGGTGCAGTTGTTGCGGGCCGCCCCGCAGGAGCCGTCCGGCGGCGCGGCGCCGACCGATGGCGAGATCGTCATCCGGGGCCTGACCTTCCGCTACCAGACCGTGGACGGCGCCCGGCCGCCGGCCCTGACCGACGTCGATCTCACGTTCGCGCGCGGCCGGTCGTACGCGCTGATCGGGCGTACCGGATCCGGCAAGTCCACATTGGCCAAGGTGCTCACCCGGTCCGTCGACGTCCCGCGCGAAACGGTGTTCCTCGCCGGCACCGACCTGATGGACCTCGACGTCGAGGACCTGCGCCGGTGGATCGCGGTCGTCCCGCAGCGCACCGAGATCATGGCCGGTACCCTCGCCGAGAACATCGCGTTGTTCGACCCCGAACTGCTGGAGCCGGCCGCCAAGGCCGTACAGGAGCTGGGCCTGAGCTCCTGGGTCGCCGACCTGCCCGACGGCATGCAGACCAAGCTCGGCGACGGCGGGTACGTGTTGTCCGCCGGTCAGGAGCAGTTGGTCGCGTTCGCCCGGATCCTCGTCCGCGATCCACACGTGGTGATCCTCGACGAGGCGACCGCCCGGATGGATCCGGTCACCGAGGCCCGGGTGCAGCGGGCCACCGAACGGTTGCTGCGCGACCGGATCGGCATCGTCATCGCACACCGGCTGTCGTCGGTACGCCGGTGCGACGAGGTCGTGGTGCTGGCCGATGGCGCGGTGGTGGAGGCCGGGCCGCTGCGGGAGTCCGAGCGGTTCGCCCAACTGCTGGCGAGCAGCAATGCGGGCACAGGAAACGGAAACAGGCCGGCCCAGGCCGTCGAGACCGAACTGGCCGCGCCGCTGATGGCCGATCCGCCTCCGGTACCGGACCCGCCGCGCGCACGGACCATGCGGGAGATCTACCGGCTGATGACGAACGATCCGCGCTTCGGCATCGGCGCGGTGGGCCTGTTCATCATCGTGGTACTGGTAGGCCTCGACGGCTCGGTTTTGCCGTGGTTGTGGGCCGACCTCGTGGACGGTAGCGGCGGTGTCTTCTGGCCGGCTGCCGCGATCGCGGCGTGCCTGCTGGTGACCGTGCCGATCCCGTACTACACCGGCCGGTGGTTCCCCGAGTGGTGGGTGCGCCAGATGCTGCGGATCAGCCAGCGGCTGGTACACGGTCAGACCGGGCCGCGTCGGGTCAGCTCGCACACGCCGGCGGAGGTCGTTGCCCAGGGCGGTGACACCGAACGCGTGGTGATACTCGCCGACAACCTGATCGACCAGTTCATCTCCGCCATCGTGCTGGTCGGGATGACTGTGGTGTCGGGTTCCGTCATACCCGCGCTGTTCTTCGCCGGAACGATGCTGGTGTCCGGATTGGCGGCGACCGTGTTCGGGCCTTTCCTGAAGCGGTCGGCGCGCAATACGGTCGCGGCGCGCGCGGCCTTTGCCACGGCCTTGGTGTCATCGCTGTCGTCGGCGCGGACGGTCAAGCTGGCCGGGGCGACCAAGCCGGTTCTGGCCCACCTGGCCAAGCTCGACCGCCAGCGCAGCGACCGTCAGCGGCGGGAGATCTCGGTACAGGTGTGGGCCCGGTCCACGCCCGCGATGCTCAGTGGACTGCTGCCGATCGCGGTTTGGGCGCTGTACCTGTCCGGCGGCCTGTCGCCCGGTGCGGCCTTGGTGGCAGTGTCCACATTGGGCGCCGCCCGGTGGTTCGCGTGGACGACGGCGTCGCTGGTCTCCCAGTTGCCCTCGGCGCGGGTCTGGACGCGCCGGACCGTCGCGATGGCTGGAGTCGACTCCTACTCGGCGTCCGTACCGGGGGTGGACCTTTCGGAAGGTACCGCGCCCGCACCGGCGGTGGCGCCTCGGCACCCGCTGCGCAAGCTGGAGCTGACCCGGTTCAGCGCGGTCCACGAGAACGGCATCGTCGGCGTACGCGACCTCGACCTGACTGTCGAACGTGGACAGTTGGTGCTCGTGGTCGGACCAGTGGGCTCGGGCAAGTCGTCATTGCTGCGCGCGCTGGCCGGCATCGTCCATCACACCGGGGCGTTGCGGTGGAACGCGCAGTCGGTCACCCAACCGGAGATGTTCCTGCGCCCGAACCAGGTCGGGTACGTGGCCCAGCTACCGCGGGTCCTGTCCGGCACGATCGCCGACAACATCCTGCTCGGCCACGAGGTGGATGCCGCCAGCGCGGTGTCGACCGCTCAGCTCGACCACGACCTCGAGGTAGCCGGGGGCGGGCTCGGGCTGGTGATCGGGCACAAGGGCACCCGGCTGTCGGGTGGCCAGTTACAGCGGCTCGCGCTGGCCCGCGCGCTGGCTCCGCGTACCGAGTTGCTGATCGCCGACGACATATCGTCTGCACTCGATGTCACGACCGAGCTGGAGTTGTGGCGGGCGTTGCGCGAGCACGGCGTGACCGTCGTAGGTTCGACGTCGAAGCGGGCGGCCCTGGCCCAGGCGAACCACGTCGTCGTCCTGGTCGGCGGCGAGGCTGTGGCCCAGGGAACGTGGCGCGAGCTCGAGGACCGCTGGGGCCACCTCGCGGGCTAACTCAACTTCTTGACCACGTCCCCCGGGCGCACCACGCCAGGCTGCACCACGCGGGCGTTGACGCCGCGCAGGTTCAGCGCGTAGCCGACCTCGGAGTTCACGAACCGCAGTGCGTCGAGCCCGAATCGGGCCGCGTACTTCTTGCAGCCGCGGTGCGGTGGCTCGGTGACCTCGAGGATCGCCGAGCCGACCTCGAGCCGCGTGCCGGGTGGCGTGTTCTCGTCGCTGAGGTCGAAGTCGACGTACAGCTGGTCGCCGGCGAGCGCCCACCGGTCGCGGGACTGGGCCACCAGAGCGACCGCCCGCGCGTTCGCCACGGTGATCTGGCGTTCGGGGTCGGCGCCCCGGTTGATCCAGTCGTCGCCGACCAGACCGTCGGCCGGGTCGAGGTGCCCCTCGTCGAGGACCTCGCGCTCGTCCACCGTCGGTCGCCGGACGATCAGCTCGAGCTTGCCGTCGTCGATGGGTGCGCGGCGGATCTCGTCGAGGCCGGCTTCCAGTGCGGACAAGTCAAGATGCATACCTCTGACGGTGGGCACTGTTCGGCCGTCCGTCAATCGTGATTCCGCAATTGACAGCGGTGTCGTCAGTCACACCGTCACCAGCGGTTCACGTGCGGCCCCCACGGAACCATGGCCATACCGTCGAACCCGTAGTACGGCACGATCGCCCGTCCCGGCGGCGCCACCTGGTCCAGCCGGGCGAGGTCGTCCGGCGTCAGCGTGAGGTCGACCGAGCCGAGCAGATCGGTGAGCTGCTCCGGGGTGCGCGGTCCGATGACGGGCGCGGTCACGCCCGGCTGCGCCAGGGACCAGGCGAGGGCCACCTGTGCCGGCGTACCGCCGTGGGTCTCGGCGATCGACGCGACCGCATCGTTGACCGCGAAGGCCCGGTCGACGAAGTGTTGGTCGGCGGTATCGCCGGTCCAGAACTCGGCGAACCGTGACCCGGGCGGAGGCCCCTCGCCCTTGCGGTAGCGGCCGGTGAGGAACCCGCCGGCCAGCGGCGACCACGGCAGGACCGCGATGCCGTACGTCCGGGCCATCGGCAACAGCTCGCGCTCGACCCGGCGGTCGAGAAGGTGGTACGACGGCTGCTCGCTGATGACCCGGTTCAACCCGAGTTCCTTGGCCACCCACAGCGATTCGACGATCTGCCACGCGCCGAAGCTCGATACGCCGATGTACCGCACCTTCCCGGCGCGAACCACGTCGTCGAGCGCGCGCAGCGTTTCGTCGATGGGAATGTCGTTGCTCGGATGGTGTACCTGGAACAGGTCGATGTGGTCGGTATCGAGCCGGCGCAGCGACGCCTCCACCGAGGCGATGATGTGCAGGCGGCTGTTGCTGCGGTCGTTCTGGTTGTCGCTCATCGGGAAGTGCGCCTTCGTGGCCAGCACCACGGCATCGCGCTTGCCGCGCAGGGCCTTGCCGACGATCTCCTCACTGCGCCCTCGGCCGACGAGGAAGTCGCCCGGGTCGTGGCCGTAGACATCGGCGGTGTCGATGAAGTTGACGCCGGCATCGATTGCGCGGTCGATGATTTCGGTTGACGTCGCGGCGTCGGTACGGCCGCCGAAGTTCATACAGCCGAGCGCGAGCGAGCTGACCCTCACCCCGGTCCGGCCGAGCAAGCGGTAGATCACGGGCGGGAGTATCGCAGCCGCCCGGTGGGGCGCCAACTCATTTGCGGTCCGGCGAGCGATAGCTTGATCCCATGTCGCTCACACCCGTCCCGACCCGCGGGTCACGGCTCGGGTCGTACGGGCCGGTGCTGCGCCAACCCGTGCTGCGCCGGATCCTGCCCGGGATGCTGGCCTCGGCG
>DASRII010000163.1:0-2369 GCA_035650075.1 Micromonosporaceae bacterium
CCACGTCGACGGCGACCCAACCCACGACCCAACCCACGGCCCGGGCCTCGACACCGACGACGACAGTCACATCGTCGGCGACTGGAACGACGAACCCGGCCGCACCACCGCCGACGTCCTCACCGCCCTGCACGAGGCTGCCGACAGCTGGGACACCCGCCACCCCGGCGGTGGCGCATGAGCAAGAACACCGTCAAGCCGTCCTTGACGGCAAACCGCCGAACCGACGCCGTCGAAACCCAGGAATACGCCGCCTTCGCCCGACGCGTCCTGCGCGCCTACGCCCGCCGCGTCGCCGGCGGCGACGTCGAAGCCCTACGCGACCTGATCACCCTGGCCGACGACATCGAAACCGCCATCCGCACCGCCGTCATCGGCCTACGCGAACACCACTACTCGTGGGCCGAGATCGCCGCCCGCCTCGGCGTCACCAAACAGGCCGCCCACCAACGGTGGGGAGGCGACACCCCATGACCACCCGCCGTACCACCGCCGCCAAGACGACCGCCGCGAAGACCAAAACCACCACCAAGGCCGGTGCCGCGAAGACCACCGCCGCTAAGAAGACCACGACCCCGAAGAAGACTGCCGCCCGGAAGCGGACCACCACCAAGGCCACGACCCAACCCCGCCGGCTGTCCGACGCGTTGCGCATCACCGGCGAGATCCTCATGGACCGGCCACCACAGAACGATGGCCTGGCCCACCGCCGCCTGCTCGTCACCGACACTGACGACGGCATCACCCGCAGCCCGGTCCATGGTGCGCTCACCGCCGCCTGCCGGCCACTTACCGACGGCCAGCTCCCTGGACCGTATGCGCAGTTCTCCGCCGGCTGGGCCGACCACTTCTACCACGCGGTCGCCTGCCCGGACTGCTTCCCCGACACCGCCGGGGAGGCGACGCCATGACCACCACCACGGCCGAGCATCTGGGGTCTGCCTTCCTGGACGCCGCCGACGCCGCCGCGAACCTGCCGTCCCGGGTCGGCACCGTCTATCTGCTGCACTTCGACCGCCGCTACCGCCACGCCGGGCACTACACCGGCTGGACCACCCACCTGCCCGAACGCCTCGCCAACCACCTCATCGGCCGCGGCGCCCGACTACTCGCCGTCGTGCAGGCCGCCGGCATCGGCTGGACCCTGGTCCGGATCTGGCCCGACGTCCCCCGCAGCTACGAACGCGCCCTCAAACGCCAAGGCGGCGCCGCCCGCCGCTGCCCGCTGTGCGGCACCAGGCCCCGCACCCCACGCGTGGCAGGTGGTGTCCGATGACCCAGCTGTCGATGCAGATCCAGCTCGCCCAGATCGAACACCTGCTGCGGCACATCGCCGAGGACTACTACACCGCCGCCAAGGCCTACCACATCCTGCGCGCCACCGGCCACCCCGACCGCATCCGCTTCCACGCCCGGCTCAAAACCCTCGCGCAGGTCGGCAACAGCCTCGCCGACGCCCTGCACTGCCGCCGCCCACCCTGGCACCTCTTCTACGACCAAACCGGCCGCGACCCCCCACTCCACCGCCAACCCGTTCCACGCCGGCGGCGGCTGCCAAGGCTGCCCACCGGTCGCCAACCCAACCGCCTACCCAACCGCTGACTCCGTCACATCTACCGGAGGTGCGGCGTGAGGCGCACCTTCACCGCCGGCCGCGGCTGGGCCTATCTGGGCATCACCCTGGGCGGCCTGGTCTCCATCGCCGCCAACGTCGCCCACTCCTACGTCCCACCCACCGACGCACCGATCGGCTGGACTCCTCCGGCCGGCGCCGTCGTCTCGGCGTTCTTCTGGCCCATCTTCCTGTTCGTCGCCCTGGAGATCCTGGCCCGCACCCGCTGGCCGCATGGCTGGTTCTGGATCCTGCTGCGCGTCTTCGGGCTGCTGCCCGTGGCCATCGTCGCCGGCGTCGTCTCCTACCGACACCTCTCGGGCCTACTCGGCTTCTACGGCGAAGACCCACTGACCGCCACCATCGGACCCCTGGCCGTCGACGGCCTCATGGTGGTCGCCACCGGCGCCCTCATCGCCACCGGCAAACACCGCACCATCCACACCCCGTTCCCGCCGGCCACAGTGGACACCCCGGCCAACCCGCCAGCCACCCAACCGGCCACCGACTTGGCCCCACCGGCGTCGGTTGACCTGACGCCGCCGCCGGCGCACCTGCTGCCCGCTACCCGGTTCGCCGTCGTCACGCACCAGCAGAACACCGGACGGGCCATCACCGCTGACGAGCTGGCCACCCGTCTGAACATCCCGACATCCACCGCGAGCCGGTTACTGGCGGCTCTTACCGCCGAAGACACCCCGACTGCCACACCCGTGGTTCCGGCTGCGGTCAATGGCACCCCTGTGTTGGAGGCGGT
>DASRII010000164.1:0-4870 GCA_035650075.1 Micromonosporaceae bacterium
CCGGCGAGGACCTGCGTCCCTTCACCGACGAGGACTACCGCCGCTACGTCGACGGCAAGCCCCGCTACGACGGCGTGCGGGCCTTCCTGGCGTCTCGCGGGATCGTGCTGCCGGCGGAGCAGGTTCGCACGCTGGGCGACCGCAAGGACGGGTACTTCTCGGAGTCACTGCGCCGCGACGGCGTCCGGGTGTTCGACGGCACGGTCACGCTGGTACGCAAGCTCGCCGTCGCCGGGATCGGGCGGGCCGTGATCTCGGCCAGTCGGCACTGCGCCGAGGTCCTCGCCGTCGCCGGGCTGACCGATCTGTTCGAGGTTCGCGTGGACGGCGTCGTCGCGGAAGAGCTGGGGTTGCCGGGCAAGCCGGACCCGGCGGTCTTCCTGCTCGCCGCACACCGTCTCGGTGTCGCCCCGCGGCGTACCGTGGTGGTGGAGGACGCGCTCGCTGGCGTCGAGGCCGGACGGGCCGGCGGGTTCGGTCTCGTGATCGGGGTCGACCGTACCGGGCACGCCGCCGACCTGTACGAGCACGGAGCGGACCGGGTCGTCGCGGACCTGGCCGAGGTGACGGTCCGGGGGAGCGAGCGGTGAACGACTGGACGTTGCGGTTCGAGGGGTACGACGCGGTCGACGAGCGGCGGCGCGAGGCGCTCTGCACGGTGGGGAACGGCCTGTTCGCCACCCGCGGCGCGTGGCCTGGGTCCCGGGCGGACGACGTGCACTACCCGGGCACGTACCTGGCCGGCTGCTACAACCGGCTGAGTGACGACATCGCCGGCCGGAGAGTGGAGAACGAGAGCCTGGTCAACGTGCCCGACTGGCTGCCGCTGTCGTTCGCGATCGAGGACGGCGACTGGCTCACCCCAGACACCGCGAAGGTTCTGCAGTACGACATCGAGCTGGACCTGCGGCGCGGGGTACTGACCCGGCGGTTCCGGCTCGCGGACGAGCAGGGCCGGACGATCTCCGGGGTCGAGCGACGGTTCGTGAGCATGGCCGACCCGCACTTCGCCGGCCAGGCCCTGACGCTGACGGCGGAGAACTGGTTCGGCCGGCTCGTCGTCCGCGCGGGGGTGGACGGGGCGGTGCGGAACCAGGGGGTCGAGCGGTACCGGGCGCTGTCCGGCCAGCACCTGTCGGGTGTCGAGCGGCTCACCCGCGACGACGGTACGGCGATGATTGCTGCCCGGACCAGCCAGTCCGAGGTCCGGCTGGCGGTGGCGTCCCGCACGGTCGTGGCCGATGACGAGCACGCTTGCTGGACACCCGTCGGCGGCGGGCTGGACGCCCTCCGGCAGGTGACGCTGACCGTCGCCGCCGGCCGTCCGGTCACTCTGCGGAAGGTCGCCGCAGTGTACGGCTCGCGGGACCCCGCCGTCTCCGAGCCCGGCCTCGCCGCCCTGTCGGCCGTGACCGACGGCCTCGGTTTCGATGCGCTGCTGGAGCGCCATGTGCTGGCCTGGTCGCACCTGTGGAAGCGGTTCGCCGTCGACCTGAACGGCTCCGGCGACGGCACGCTGCACGCGGCCAGACTGAACGTGTTCCACCTGCTGCAGTCGGTCTCGCCGCACAGTGCAGACGTCGACGCCGGCGTACCGGCCCGGGGCCTGCACGGCGAGGCGTACCGCGGGCACGTGTTCTGGGACGAGCTGTTCGTCTTCCCGGTGCTCACGCTGCGGATGCCGGCGCTGACCCGGGCGTTGCTGCTCTACCGGTACCAGCGGCTGCCCGCCGCTCGGCGGGCCGCGCGCGAGGCGGGACTGCCCGGTGCGATGTACCCGTGGCAGTCCGGCAGCGACGGCCGCGAGGAGAGCCAGCTGTTCCACCTCAACCCGATGTCAGGCCGCTGGACCGCTGACGTGACGTACCGGCAGCGGCACGTCGGGCTCGCCGTCGCGTACACGATGTGGCAGTACGTCGAGGCAACCGGCGATACCGCGTTCCTGATGGACCATGGCGCCGAGGTGATCGTCGAGGTGGCCCGGTTCTTCGCCGGCCTGGCGTCGTACGACGCGAGCCGGGACCGCTTCGTGATCCGCGGGGTGGTCGGACCGGACGAGTTCCACACCGGGTATCCGGGGTCCGAGCCGGCGGGCATCGACAACAACGCGTACACGAACGTGATGACGGTCTGGCTGCTGCGGCGCGCCGCGGAGGTGCTGGCCCGGTTGCCGGCGTGGCGGCGGACGGAGCTGACCGAGTCGATCGGCCTGCGGCCGGAGGAGCTGAACCACTGGGACGAGCTCTGCCGGCGGATGTACGTGCCGTTCCACGACGACGGCGTGATCAGCCAGTTCGAGGGGTACGGCGAGCTGGCCGAGCTGGACTGGGACGACTACCGCAGGATCTATGGCGACATCCGCCGGCTGGACCGGATCCTGGAGGCCGAGGGCCGGTCGGTGAACGACTTTCAGGTGTCCAAGCAGGCCGATGTCCTGATGCTGCTGTACCTGCTCTCACCCGGCGAGTTGTGCGACCTGATGGAGCGGCTCGGCTACCCGGTCACCACGGCGGTGCTCCGCAAGACCGTCGAGTACTACCTGGAGCGCACGTCGCACGGGTCGACCCTGAGTGCGCTCGTGCATGCCTGGGGACTGGCGTCCGTGGAACCGGACCGGACGCTCGAGTTCCTGGCCCAGACGCTGCAGAGCGACATCGGCGACCAGTCGCGAGGCACCACGTCGGAGGGCATCCACCTGGCGGCGATGGCCGGCAGTATCGACCTGCTGCAGCGGCGCTTCACCGGACTGGCGCTGGAGGCCGACGCGCTGCGGTTCGCGCCGAGCTGGCCGCGGGCGCTGGGGACACTGCGGATGACCATGCTGTACCGCGAGCAGCGGCTGGAGGTGCTGATCTCGGCGGACCAGGTCCGGGTGTCGGCGGAGGCGGGGACGGCCGCGCCGATCGAGGTGTGCTGTCACGGTCAGACGCGGGAGCTGCGCGCCGGCGCGTGGGTGGTGTTCCGGACCCCTGGTCAGAGGATCCCGACCGGTTAGGGACCAACTGCCCTGCCGGGACGGGCCTCGCCGGGCGACGGTCGGAATAGAGAAGCGTCATCGAGGAGGCGTCATGTCGTCACACACCGGTCCGGTCGTCGTCGGGTACGACGGTTCGGAGGCGAGCCGGGCGGCACTCCAATGGGCGACCGCGCAGGCCGTCCGCGGGCGTGCACCGCTGCGGATCGTCCAGTCCTACGAGCTCGTCGTCGCGATGCGCCCCTCGCCGGGCGCCGTCGTACCGCTCGAGGAATTGCAGGCCGCGCACAAGCAGGGACTGGAGTCAGTTGCCGAAAGCATCAGGTTGCGGAACCCGGGGCTCGTGGTCAGCAGTGTCCTGGTGCACGAGCCCGCGGCGGTGACCCTGGTCACCGAGTCCGAGGCGGCCCGCACGGTGGTCATCGGCACCCGGGGGCTTGGCGGATGGTCCGGGTTGCTGGTCGGATCGACTTCGGTGCAGGTCGCCGCCCATGCGCAGTGCCCGGTGGTCGTGGTGCCGGCAGACGTCCGGCCGCGGGCCCGCGAGAAGGCGACGGTGGTGGTCGGCGTGGACGGCTCGAAGATCTCCGCCGAGGCGATCGCGTTCGCTTTCGACCAGGCCGAGGCGACCGGTGCGAAGGTGCTCGCGGTCCACGCCTGGCACAGCCCCGCGTCGACCTACGACGGTGGGCTCGGACCGCTGATGTTCGACCCGGTGGAGATCGAGGAGGCATCTCGTGTGCTGGTCGCGGAGTCGATCGCCGGTGCCGTTGCGGACCACCCGGACGTCGAGGTCGAGACCCGGCTGATCAGCGGTCAGCGGGCCCGTGCACTGCTGATGGCGGCCGAGTCGGCCGACCTGCTGGTGGTGGGCTCGCGCGGCCGGGGCGGCTTCGCCGGCCTGCTGCTCGGCTCGGTCAGCCAGGGCGTGCTGCACCACGCGCACTGCCCGGTCGCCATCGTCCGCTGATGACCACCCGGCAGAGCGAGCGCGCCGCAACCGGCCTCGTCGGCGCCGCGGCCTATCGGCTGTCCGGCTGCCTCGCCGCGGTGACCGCCGTGGCGGCGGCGCTCACGTTCCTGTTCCCCGATGTCCTGACCGGCCCGGCCGCGATGAACGGCTCCGCACGCGGCACCGCACTAGTCGCCGGGCTGGTCGCCGTACCGCTGATGGTGCCGGCGATGGTGCTGACGGCGCGCGGCTCGCTGCGCGCCGCGGTGGTGTGGCTGGGCGCGGCGGGGTATCTGCTCTACAACGCTGTGCTGTTCGTGTTCGCGACACCGTTCAACGAGCTGTTCCTGCTGTACGTCGCAATGCTGTCGCTGTCGCTGTGTTCGGTCCTCGCGCTCGTGCACGACATCGACGCCGGCGCGCTTGCCGCCCGGTTCTCGCCGGGCCTCCGGATCCGAGCGATCGCGGTGTACATCTGGGTGATCGTCGGCCTGAACACTTTGGTCTGGCTGCGCGGTATCGTCCCGGCTGTGCTGGACGAGGAGCCGACGGCGTTCCTGGCCGACACCGGCCTGACGACCAACCCTGTGTACGTGCAGGACCTGGCCTGGTGGCTGCCGTTGATGGCGATGGCAGGCCTGTGGCTGTGGCGGCGCCATCCGCGGGGCTACCTCGTCGCGGGTGCCGGCCTGACCTTCTGGGTGGTCGAGGCCGTCGGCGTGGCCGTCGACCAGGCGTTCGGCCATGCCGCCGACCCGGAGTCCTCGGTGACCTCGCTCGGAATCGCGTGGATGTTCGCCGCGCTCGCGCTGGTTGGCCTGGTGCCGCTGTACCACTATCTCCGCCATCTGGCCGGCAGCCGATGACCGGCAAGCGGGGCAAGGACGGGCACCGACCCGGGCGCCTGCCGAAGGGCCGCTACGAGAAGGAGTTGCTGCGGCTGC
>DASRII010000165.1:0-51199 GCA_035650075.1 Micromonosporaceae bacterium
CGCGGCGCGAGCGGTCGGGGTCGCCTGCAACCGCAATCCCCTGCCGATCGTCGTACCGTGCCACCGCGTGGTCGGCGCAGGCGGGAAGCTGGTCGGCTTCGGCGGTGGCCTCCACCGCAAGCGGTTCCTGCTCGAGCTCGAAGCACGCGTGCGCATCACCCGCGACTTCCGCTGGTAGTGGGTGCGGGCCGAGGTCAGCTGAGTATCCAGCGGCCGATGCGGACGATGCCGACCGCGGCGAGCGCGAGGACCGCGCCGACGGTCAGCAGGACGAACAGGCATGGGATCAGCGTGCTGCGGGAGCTCTGGTCGCGGTGGACTTCCTGCCAGCGGGGTGGCGGTCCGGCGGCTTCGGCCTCCTCGACGAGCGCGAGCAGTCGCTCCCGCGCCGAATCCGGCAGCTTCTCCGGATTGCCGGCCCAGGCCAGCAACCGCAGTCGCAGCCAGGGCGACGGGTTGGCGCGGACGAACGCCGCCAACTCGACCGGTACGACCTCGTCGGTCAGGAACGACCACCGCCCCGCCTCGACCCGGTTGCCGGTCCCCCGGTAGACCGCGGCGAGCAGCTGGCGTACCTCGAGGTCGTCCGGATCGGTCGCGAGGAGGGTACGCAGGCGCTGGGTGGCGAGGTGGGTATGACCGACCGCGAGATCGCTGTCGACTCGGGCGAGTACGTCCGGCTTCGGCACCCGTAGATATTCTCCGGATCACCGCCGACGCGCTAGAGGGTGCCACGCGGAGAGATGATGGGGCATGGCCGATTTCTGGACATGGTCCGCGGCTACGGCGTTGGTCGCCGCGACGCCGGTCGCGAGCTGGGGACTGATCGGGCGCCAGGACGCCGCCGGGTTCACCCGGGCGGAGCTGGACTACCTGGTACCGCCGCTCGACCTCGCACCGGGTCTCGAGACGGCGCTGGGCTCCGCGGCTCTCCTGCTCGCGGCCGCTGCCGCTGCCGTACTCACCTGGTCGTCCTGGCGGGGGAGGTTCGACCAGCGGTGGTGGCATGTCGTCGCGCCACTGCTCGCCGCGGGCCTCGTCGCGGGTGCGGGCTGGCGGGTGATCACCGCGGGCGTCATCGGAGCCAACATCGGCGCGGGACTCTTCATCGCGTTCGGCACGCCGCTCGTGGCGCTACTGCTCGGCTACGCGGTGATCAGCGGGGTCAGAACAGCCACTGGACAACGGTCACGGCGCCGACCAGCGTGACGATCACGAGGAGCGCCGCCGCCAGGAGCACCGCGGCGACGCCCAGCCGGCCGCGGATCGACGGCTCCGCTGTGGCGAGAACGCGACCGCTGGTGACGGCCGCCGCGGCCAGCTCGTCCAGCTTGCGCCGCGCGAAGTCGGTCGCCGCCAGCCGCGCCGGGGAGCGCCAGCGCAGCGCGTCCAATCGCCGGGCCGGGGACGGATACGCCCGTTCGAACGCCTCGACCTCCGCGGGGTCCGTACCCGCGTCCAGGTATGCCCAGCGACCGGCCTCGACCCGGTTACCCACCTGGCGGTGGACGGCGGCGAGCCGCCGCCGAAGATCGAGATCGGTCGGGTGTACGGCGACCAGGCTGCTCAGCCGTTGGATCGCCGGCTGGGTCTGACCTCGGGCCAGATCCGCGTCGACCCGGGCGAGCACATCCGTCTTCGCCATCCCATAACTATGCGGGGTGGACCCGCACAGGTCCACCCCCACATGGTCGGTTTAGCTATAGCCCCGGATGAATGACTCGACCGATTCACGCGCCTTGTCGTCGCTGTACTGCACCGGCGGCGACTTCATGAAATAGGACGAGGCAGACAGAATCGGGCCGGCCAGCTTGCGGTCCAGCGCGATCTTGGCGGCCCGGATCGCGTCGATGATGATGCCGGCCGAGTTCGGCGAGTCCCAGACCTCGAGCTTGAGCTCGGCGTTGAGCGGTACGTCGCCGAACGCCTTGCCCTCGAGCCGGATGTACGCCCACTTGCGGTCGTCCAGCCACGGCACGTGGTCGGACGGTCCGATGTGGACCGTGCCGCGGTCCATCTCGTGCGGTACCTGGGACGTGACCGACCGGGTCTTCGAGATCTTCTTCGACAACAGCCGCTCGCGCTCCAGCATGTTCATGAAGTCCATGTTGCCGCCGAAGTTGAGCTGGTACGTCCGCTGCAGCTCGACGCCGCGCTCCTCGAAGAGCCGGGCCAGCGCGCGGTGGATGATCGTCGCGCCCACCTGCGACTTGATGTCGTCGCCGATGATCGGCAGCCCGGCGGCCTCGAACTTGGCCGCCCACGTCGGGTCGGAGGCGATGAAGACGGGCAGCGCGTTCACGAAGGCACATCCGGCGTCGATCGCGCACTGGGCGTAGAACTTGTCCGCTTCCTCGGAGCCGACCGGCAGGTACGCGACGACGACGTCGACCCGCGCCTCCCGCAGCGCGGCCACCACGTCCACCGCAGGTTCGTCGGACTCCTCGATGGTCTCGCGGTAGAACTTGCCGAGGCCGTCGAGGGTCGGACCGCGCTGCACGGTCACGCCGGTCGGGGGCACGTCGCAGATCTTGACGGTGTTGTTCTCGCTGGCGACGATCGCCTCGGCGAGGTCCCGTCCGACCTTCTTGGCGTCCACGTCGAACGCCGCGACGAATTGCACGTCGGACACGTGGTAGTCGCCGAAGGTGACGTGCATGAGACCCGGGACGCGTTCGGTCGGATCGGAGTTCCGGTAGAACTCCACGCCCTGCACCAGGGATGAGGCGCAGTTGCCGACACCGACGATGGCGACGCGAACGGAGCCCATCGCGTGTGCCTCCTTCTTCTTCATCACTGTTGGGGGGTGCGGCCGGAGCGCTCATTGGCGATGAGCTCCTCCAGCCAGCGGACCTCGCGCTCGCACGCGTCCAGCCCGTGGCGCTGTAACTCGAGGGTGTACGCATCCAGCCGCTCGGCCGCTCGGGCGAGCACGTCCCGCAGGCCCTCGCGGCGCTCCTCGATCCGCCGGCGGCGCCCCTCGAGGATGCGCAGCCGGGTGTCGGAGTCCGTCCGGGCGAAGAAGGCGAAGTGGATGCCGAAGCCTGGGTCGTCGTACGTCTCCGGACCCGCTTGGGCCAGCAGCGCGTCGAAGCGCTCCTTGCCCTCAGCCGTGATCTTGTAAACCACGCGACCACGCTGGCTGGTCAGCGGCGGAACGTCGGCCGAGTGGGCCGCCGAGTCCTCCGTGATCCAGCCGGCGGCCTGCATCCGGCGAAGTGACGGGTACAGAGATCCGTAGCTGATCGCGGCTCGGATGGCGCCGAGCTTGGTGGCGAGTTGCTTGCGCAGTTCGTAGCCGTGCATCGGGGACTCGTGCAGCAGGCCCAGAATGGCCAGCTCCAACATGTGTACCCCCCGTTCGAGCGATGTATCGAGCCGATACATCGCTACGTTAGAACGATCCGATGGATATGTGCAAGCCAACCGGATGTTTAAGCCTTGTCACGCAAGGTGATGAATGTCGCCTCGCGCTCGGTAACCGCGTACCCTCGTGCCATGCGTACGCAGCGCCAGGTGGTGGACTACTCGCTTCGCAGGCGAGCGCTGCTGCGCGAGGTCTACGCGGGCCGGGTCGGGGTGTACGAAGTGTGTGACGCTTCGCCGTACCTCAAGAGCGCGGCCAAGTTTCATGGCGAGCCCACCGAGGTGCGCTGCCCGGTGTGCCGACGCGAGAATCTCATCCTGGTGCACTACATCTATGGGGATGAGCTCAAACAGTCGGCAGGCCAAGCGCGCTCCAGGGCCGAACTACCCGTGTTGGCGATGACGTTCCACGAGTTCCAGGTGTACGTCGTGGAGGTGTGCCGCGGCTGTGGCTGGAACCATCTGGTCGAGCAGTTCGTACTCGGCCGGGGCGAGGACGCGACGTGGCGCGGGTCACGGCAGGCTGGTGGTGGCACGTCCACTGCCCCGGCTACCGGCAGGGTGTGACGGATGAACTCGTACGGCTCGGAGTACGACTACGACAGCGGCCATGACTACGACTACGAACCGACGGCACCGGCGTCCTCGCGCAGTGCCGTCGGCAGCGCCGCGGTCGGTCGGGCCTCCGTGGGCCGGGCCGCCGTACCGGGGTCCTACGGGTATGACGACGAGCCGAGCTACGACCGGGACCGCACGGTCGGCCGGGCCAGCGTTCCCGGTGCCGTAAGCGGGCGGGCCGTCGTACCCGTCGTAACGCCGCTTCGTCCTGGCATGCCCGGCGGGCCGGCAGGCCCGGGCGGACCACCGCAAGGCCCGCACGGTCCGAACGGTCAGCCCGGCGGACGCCGCCCGGCGCGGGCGAAGTCGAAGAGGCGCAAGCGGATCAACTGGATCATCGCGACGTTCGCGGTGTTCATCATGGTCGCCGGGGCGACGGTGATCGGCGGGACGTACTACTACGACACGATCGAGCCGCCGGAGCGGCTGAACCTGCCCGAGTCGTCCACGATCCTGTACGCGGGCGGTCGACTGCTCGCGAAGCTGGGCTCGGCCAACCGCAGCCTCGTACCGCTGAGTCAGGTCCCGGAAACCACCCAGCACGCGGTGGTCGCGGCCGAGGATCAGGGCTTCTACGACCACGGCGGCATCGACTACAAGGGCATCGTCCGCGCGGCGTGGAACAACGTCACCGGGGGTACCACGCAGGGCGCGTCGACGATCACCCAGCAGTACGCCCGGCACCTGGCCAACCTCAAGGGCATCACGTACGCCCGGAAGGTCCGTGAGGCGGTCCTCGCGTCAAAGCTCGAGCAGGACTTCTCGAAGGACGAGATCCTCAGCTTCTACCTCAACACGATCTACTTCGGCCGTGGGGCGTACGGGATCGAGGCGGCAGCCCAGACCTTCTTCGGCAAGAGCGTCAAGGACTTGAAGGTCGACGAGGCCGCGGTGCTGGCCGCGATCATCCGGCAGCCCGAGGCCGACCCGAACGGCGGGCACAAGGGCTACGATCCGCAGTTCAACAAGGACGAAGCCGTAGCCCGGTGGAACTACGTGCTGGACAACATGGTCGCCAAGGGGTGGCTGTCCGCACAGGACCGGGCGGCGATCGTCTACCCCGAAAAGACGCTGAAGAAGTACAACGAGAACTCGTGCGAAAGCCAGAACGAATGCGGCATCAACACGCCGTCGGGCAACGCGGTCAACTATGTGGCCTCCGAGCTCAAGGCGATGGGCATCACCGACTGGAAGCACGGCGGGTACCGCATCACCACATCGCTCAACTATGACGCGCAGATGATCGCGGAGCGGGTGGCCCGGCGGGAGACCCCGGGGTCGATGCTGGCCAACCAGCAGAAGTACCCGAACCTCATGGCCTCGCTGGTCGCGATCGACCCGGCGACTGGACAGGTGCGCGCCTACCTGGGCGGCAACAGCGGCGTCGGGGTGGACTACGCGGGGATGAACCACCTCGGCAACGACTACACCGGCGGGAAGCCACCGGGCTCGTCCTTCAAGATCTATACACTCGCGGCGGCGCTGCGGGAGAACATTTCGATCGACTCGTACTGGGACGCCACCAAGACCAAGGACGGCAAGTTCACCATCTCCAACGCCGGCCGTAACCCGGACTGCAAGCAGTGGTGCTCGCTGGAGCACTCGACGGTGCAGTCGTACAACGTGCCGTTCTACTGGATCACGAAGGCGATCGGGCCGCAGAAGGTGTTCGAAGCCGCCCGCGACGCCGGGGTCAAGAGCGTGTGGATCGTGAACGAGGGCAAGAAGTGCAAGGGCATCGAGGAGCGCTGGGATCTCACGGCCGAGCCCGACCCGGCCACCAACGGTCCGAACGCTCCGTGCGGTGGACCGCGAAAGGGTATCCCCGCTACCACGGCGCACGCGGGGTTCGGCCAGTTCCCGATCACCGTCCTGGATCACGCCAACGGCTTTGCCACGTTGGCCAACCGGGGTGTCTACATCCCGGCCCACTTCGTGGTGAAGGTGGAGAAGAAGGACCCGGAGACGGGCAAGTGGACCCCGGTCGGCAAGGGCGAGCACAACATCAACAAGCCCAGGGTGGCCTTCACCCCCGCGCAGGTCGCCGACATCACCTCGGTGCTGGAGAAGGTGCCCGAGCACAACGGTGACCAGCTCTCCGGAGGTCGCCAGGCGGCGAGCAAGACCGGTACGTGGGAGCGCAGCCAGGTCGACCGCTCCAACAACGGCGACGCCTGGACCGGCGGGTACACCCCGCAGCTCGCGACCGCCGTTTGGGTGGGCAACGTCAAGGAACGCCTGCCGCTGTACTACGACGTCAACGGATCCAAGACCAAGGTCACCAGTGGCAACCTGCCGGGCGGCATCTGGAAGAAGTTCATGGACCAGGTGCACGAGAAGTTCTGGAAGGACGACAAGAGGTCGTTCCCGGGCAAGGCCGGCGTAGGCGATCCGGACCGTAGTGCGGCCCTGCCGGGCGCCGGCGTCTCGCCGACCCCGGGGCCGGACAACTGCCCGATCCCGTTCTTCTGCCAGCCGGGTGGCGGCGGCGGTCCCGGCGGTGGTGGCGGCGGCGGTGGTGGCGGCGGCGGCGGCGGCCCGGGCGGTGGCGGTGTCCTGCCGACCCTGCCCCCGACCCGACAGGACAACTAGCACCCAAGGAACTAGCCAGTCCTGGCAGGATTGCCTGCTATGACCGTGACCACCAGGTTGGGGGAGCCCGCCGGGAACGTTGACGAGCCGGCACAGTCCGACTCGTTCGTGCGGGGGTTGTCGGAGGCGATCGGCGGACCGCTCGGCCGGCACGCCGTACGCTACCGGCCCGGTGGGGCACGGTTCTGGACCGCGACGCGCGTGGTGCTCGCCCTGGTCTGCCTGACGTTGTCGCTGCACTGGGTGCAGAAGTCACCGTGCCGCGACGGCGCCTGGACGAACCACGAGCAGTACAAGAAGTTCTGCTACACCGACGTGCTCGCGCTGTACTACGCCGAGGGTCTGGCCGAGGGCAAGGTGCCGTACCGCGACCACCCCGTCGAGTACCCGGTGGTCACCGGCGCGTTCCTGGGTGCGCTCGGGCTGCCCGTGCACGCGCTGGCCGTCGACGGTCTGGTCAGCAACCAGGGTCAGGCGTTCTACGACATCAACGCACTGGCGCTCGGCGCACTCGGGGTGGCGACGTGCGCCGTACTTCTCGCGTTGCGCCGGCGACGACCGTGGGACGCGGCGATGTTCGCCGTATCCCCTGCGCTGTTCGTCACCGCGACCGTGAACTGGGATCTGCTGGCCGTCGGGCTCACCGCGTTCGGCGTGTACGCATGGGCCAAACGACAACCGATCGCCGCCGGCGTCCTGCTCGGACTCGGTACGGCGGCGAAACTCTGGCCCGCCCTGTTGTTCGTACCGCTACTGGTGCTCGGCCTGCGGGCCCGGCGGTTCCCGGACGCGTTCGCCGCCGCCGGTACCGGTCTGCTGACGTGGCTCGCCGTGAACGCGCCGGTCTACCTGCAGTGGCCCGAGGCTTGGTCGCGGTTCAAGGACCTCAACTGGGAACGCGGCATCGACTGGGGCACGCTGTGGTACATCGGCGACCACTTCCCCCGCGGCCGCGGGCAGTACGGCCTAGAGTGGTTCCACCAGCTGGGCGGCGACATCCCGACGCTCAACAGGTTGACGTACGCGCTGATGGCGCTCGCGTTCATGGGTATCGCCGCGCTGATCCTGCTCGCGCCGCGCCGGCCCCGGTTCGGCCAGGTGGCGTTCCTGATGGTGGCCGTGTTCCTCATCTTCAACAAGGTGTGGTCGCAGCAGTTCGTCCTCTGGCTGTTGCCATTGGCCGTGCTCGCCCGACCGCGGTGGGGCGCGTTCGTCGCCTGGCAGGTAGCCGAGGTCGGCTACTTCCTCGCCTTCTACGGTGAGCTGTTGGCCGCCTCGGGCAGCCCGGTCTTCCCGGAGTTCGTGTTCGTGCTCGCCGCCTCGCTGCGGTTGGCTACCGTCGCCGTCCTCTGTGGACTGATCGTGCGTGACATCCTGCGTCCCGAGCGCGACGTGGTACGGCGGACCTACGACGACGATCCGGACGGCGGGGTGTTCGACGGGGCCCCGGACGCACCGTGGATAGGCGCGGTGCGGGCCAAGCTCCGGCCGGCAATCACGGGTTGAGCCGGAACACGATCGCGCCGTCGACCTCCTCGCGGGTGATGCCGAGCGCGTCGACCGGTACGTTGGCCGCGTTGGCCCACGGCGAGTTCGCCGCGTAGCCGGGCAGCAGCACGACCGTCCGAACTCCGAGCTTGCGTAGATAGTCGATGCTTGTCGGGTCGGGGAAGGTCTGACTCGCCTTGCGCGCCTCGTCCTGCAGGCGCGGCGTGAAGCCGCTGCTCCCGTTGACCATCGGCGCGAACCGGTCGGTCGACCAGAGCATCACCCACATGTCGAAGCCGCTGTTGCTCGGCAGCACCATCATCGGGCCGTCGACCGCGTGCAGTGCCGCGGGTGCCTGCGGTACCTCCGGGTGCGGCGTCTGGTTCGTCCCCTCGGCGAGCACGACGAGCAGCGGGATGAGCGTCGCGACGCGCAGCCAGAACCCTGGCCGGTCGGGCACCCGGTCGGCGGTCAGCTCGCCGGCGCGCACGCCGAAGGCGGACAGCGCCCCGGCCGCGAGGATCCCCAACAGCAGCGTGGTCCAGATGACGAACCGACCCGGCGTGCGGGACGCGTCCCAGCCATACAGGTGGTCGTAGAGCGTGAAGTAGCCCGGGCGCCCGTCGCCGTCGAACCGGGCACCCATGCCCAGCATGATCGTGACCACGACGCCGAGAGCGAGCAGCAGCCGCGTCCGCAACCGCCAGACCGAGAACACCAGACCGGCGGCGGCGATGCCGTACAGGGCGAAGCCGGGCAGCAGCGTCATCTCCGGGTGCCATGGCAGCACGCTGCGCGCGGCCTCGTGCAGATCACCCCACGGCAGCGAGTCGGGCGGAGCGGTGAAGAACCCGCGCAGCGGCGACGAGTAGAACGCAACCTCGGCCGCGCTGCGCCGAGCCTGCGGGTGCGTTTCGGCGACCGCCAGGTACGGCTGGGCGATCAGGACACAGACCGCGGCGAAGACCAGACCGCCGCCGGCATCCGCGGCCAGCACTCGCCAGCCGATCCGGGGCCGGCCGGTGACCAGCCAGCCCACGACCGACACCACGCCGATCAACACCAGGATGTACGCGAACGGGATGCCGATACCGATACCGACAGTGATCTGCCAGGCCGCGACGAGCCATCCGGCCAGCACCCATCCGCTGTGCCGGCGCTCCGGGCGGTAGCCGTACCGCAGTGACCACCCGTGCCCGCGGGCCAGCATCGCCAGCGCGAGCGCGATACCGCCGGTGGAGATCACGTGCAGGTGTCCGGCCTGGGCGAGCCGCCACGGTGCGTACGCGAACGCGGCACCCGCGACCGCCGAGCCCACCCGGCCCGCGCCGAGCTGGCGTACCAGGGCGTACGCCCCGAAGAACGACATCGCGAAGATCAGCACGTAGATGATGTTGTAGCGGAGGATCGCCACCTCCGGCCCGGTACCGATCAACGCGAGCGGTGAGTACCCCAGCAGCGACTCGGTGAACGCGAAGCTGTACTGCTCGGGGTAGAAGGCGTTGCTGTGCCACAGCTGCGTCGGGTTGGTGGTCAGGGCGTGCCCCGGCCAGGCCAGCATCCACGCCACCAGTGTGGGATCGCCGAGGTCCCGCGGGAGGGTGTGCAGCGGGTCCCGCAACGTCGGCCAGGTCATCACGACCGCGAGGAGCACCGAACCCAGGCAGGCGAGGGTCCATTCGTGGCCGAGGAACCGCCACGCGACGGCCTCGAGCCGGCGCAGTCGCCCAGGCGGCTCCTCCTGCGCGGGGGCGAAAGCCACCCACCGATCCTCGGCCTTCTCCTCCGGCTCGGCCTGCTCCTCTAGCTCGGCCTTGGCCTCCGGCTCGGGATCGGCCGGAGAGTCCGGGTCGGCTGCGGTCTCCGGGTCGGCTGCGGTGTCCGGGTCGGCCGGAGTGGACGCCGTAGGTGTACCGGCGGCAGGGGCGTCGGTGCTCATCGACGCATTCTCTACCGACCGAGCCGCTCGCGGAGGTACCGAATGTCGGCCGCCTGCCCTTCTGCCGGAGTCTCGACGAGCGCGGGAGCACCGGCAGCGGCCACGACGGCGACCAGGAGGTCGGGGTCGATCTCACCCTTTCCGATGTTGGCGTGCCGGTCCCGGCCGGAGTCGAACGGGTCCCGCGAGTCGTTGAGGTGCACGAGATCGATGCGGCCGGTGATGGCCTTCACCCGGTCGACGATGCCGAGCAACTCCTCGCCGCCGGCATGGGCGTGGCAGGTGTCCAGACAGAAGCCGGCGTCGTACTCCCCGATCGCGTCCCACAGCCGGGCCAGCGCGTCGAACCGGCGGGCGCACGCGTTGTCCCCGCCCGCCGTGTTCTCGATCAGGACGGGCAGCGGGAAACCACCCTGCTCCTTGGCGAACGCGAACAGCTTGCGCCAGTTGTCGAACCCGACGGCGATGTCGCCCTTGTCCACGTGTCCACCGTGGACGATCAGCCCCTTCGCACCGAGCTCGGCCGCTCCGATGGCGTGCGAGAGCAGCAGCTTGCGGCTGGGGATGCGGATGCGGTTGTTCAACGTCGCGACATTGATGCGATACGGCGAGTGGATGTAGACGTCGATCTCCGACGCGCGCACCGCGTCGGCGTCCGCTCGTGGCTCCGGGTCCTGCCAGCCCTGCGGGTCGGTGAGGAAGAACTGCACGACCTCGGCGCCGCGAGAGGCCGCAACGGCGAGCGGGTCGGCCGAGTCGACGTGGGCTCCGATACGCATGAGGCCGAGCTTACGCGGGGAGGCTGACAACAACGCTGCGTCACCGCTGACCCGTCGGGCTCGTTGGATCGGGTGTCCCTTTCCGACCTGGGGAGCTGATCCGTGAGACGACCCGCGCTGGTAGTCGCCGCCGCCCTGCTCGGCGCCGGCCCGCTGCTGGCGTCGCCCGCTGCCGCCGCACCGCTCGACGCCGGGTTGGTCGAGTTCACCGGCGGCCCCGGCGGCCTGTTGGTCGGGTGCACCTCGCAGCCGAGCGAGTCGGAGACTCCTGTCTACGCGAACGCCCCCGTCTTCTTCCGGAACAGCCTCGGCACCAGGGCGACCCTCAAGATCTCCGGACAGCCGTCGGAGACCGTGGAGAGTGGCTCCGGAGTGACGAAGACCTTTGCGGAGTCCGTCGTCGTCACGATGGAGCCGCAGTGCGAGGCGCTCGCATTGAACAGGTCGTTCGACGCGGCGGCTATCAAGGTGTTGGCGCGGCCGGTGCAGAACCAGCCCACACAGGCGGCGCCGCCCGCCACCGGCCCGCAGGTCGGTCCGGGTCCCGCCACACCACCCTCCGCGGTAGCGGCCGAGCCGGTACCCGGTGACGACGTGGCCAGCGGAGTCGTCCTGCCGTCGCTGGACGCGGGTGGCCCCGAGTCGGCGGTCGACGACGTGGGCGACCCGGCAGCGGTACCCCCTGGCAACACCGCCGCGCTCGACCCGGCTCTCGCGGCGGCGCCTGCCCGCGACGGGGGCAACGGGCTCCTCGCACTTGTTGCGGCAGTCTGCGTGGCGGGCGTGTCCGCTGCGGCAATTCGGGCTATTCTCTCTCAACGAGCATCTCGGGCGGCAGCGGCGTAAAATAGCACATCAAGGCTCCGCGGGGCGCCTCATATCCAACCTCTTCGGTGTGGTCGTTCCTCCCCAGGTCCCACCCACAGAAAGCGGATACGAAGCGCCCCGCGGCTCTCTTTTCCGCTCGGGTACTCTTACCAGGTTCGACGCACGACCTCCTGCCGCGGATGGACCGCGGCCGCTTAGTCCAAAGGGGGTGAGCACGTCTTGCGTCATTACGAGATCATGGTGATCCTCGATGCGAATCTCGAGGAGCGCACCGTCGCACCGTCGCTCGACACGTACCTCAACGTGATCCGGACAGCCGGTGGCTCGGTGGAGAAACTCGACGTCTGGGGCCGCAGGCGCCTCGCGTACGAGATCAACAAGAAGACCGAGGGGATCTACGCGGTCATCGACCTCCAGGCGACGCCGGAGGCGGTGGCCGAGCTGGATCGGCAGCTGCGGCTCAACGAGGCCGTACTGCGTACCAAGGTCATCCGGCCGGAAGTCCACTGACCCGGCGTGCCCGCACCCGCTTTCGTCGGAGGGCTGTGGGAGCCTGACGGCGAGACAAAGCTGAGCGAGGAGTGACCATGGCTGGAGACACCACCATCACGGTCATCGGCAACCTGACCGACGACCCCGAGCTGCGTTTCACCCCTTCGGGTGCGGCGGTCGCGAAGTTCCGCGTCGCCTCCACCCCGCGGTTCCTGGACAAGCAGTCCGGCGAGTGGAAGGACGGCGAGCCGCTCTTCCTCTCCTGCACGGTGTGGCGGCAGGCGGCGGAGAACGTTGCCGAGTCGCTGCAGCGGGGAGCCCGCGTCATCGTCTCGGGCCGGCTGCGCCAGCGGTCGTACGAGACGAAGGAAGGCGAGAAGCGCACCGTCATCGAGCTGGAGGTCGACGAGATCGGCCCGTCGCTGCGGTACGCCACAGCGAAGGTGCAGAAGATGTCGCGCAGCTCCGGCGGCGGCTTCGGCTCCGGTGGTGGCGGAGGTCAGGGCGGCGGCATGTCCGACGACCCGTGGGCGTCCGCGGTGCCAGCACCAGCAGGCGGCGGGGCGGGCTCATCCTTCGACGACGAGCCCCCGTTCTAAAGAGCATTTCGGAGTACGAGCAATGGCAAAGACTGCGGCACTGCGCAAGCCCAAGAAGAAGGTGAACCCGCTCGACAAGGAGGGGATCACCTATATCGACTACAAGGACACCGCGCTGCTGCGCAAGTTCATCTCCGACCGCGGCAAGATCCGCGCTCGGCGGGTGACCGGGGTTACCTCCCAGCAGCAGCGGCAGATCGCCCGTGCGGTCAAGAACGCCCGTGAGATGGCGCTCCTGCCGTACACGACAACGGCGCGCTGAGGGGAGGGCACCGCTATGAAGATCATTCTGAAGCAGGAGGTGTCCGGCCTCGGCACTCCCGGTGACGTCGTCGAGGTCAAGGACGGCTTCGGGCGCAACTACCTACTGCCGCGCGGCTTCGCGATCCCCTGGACCAGGGGTGCGGAGAAGGAGATCCAGTCCATCCGGCGCGCCCGGTCGGCTCGGGAGATCCGGGACGTCGGCCAGGCCAACGAGGTAAAGGCCCGGCTGGAAGGGCTCAAGGTCAGCCTGTCCGCACGGGCCGGCACCGGCGGCCGGCTGTTCGGCTCGGTCACCGCGGCCGAGGTCGTGGCCGCGGTCAAGGCCGCGGGCGGGCCGGAGCTGGACCGCCGGCGGCTCGAGCTGCCCGGACACATCAAGTCGACCGGTATGCATCAGGTCCAGATCAAGCTGCACCCCGATGTCAGCGCCACCATCGCGCTGAACGTGGTCGCCAGCAAGTAAGGAACGACAGTACGAGGCGGCACACCCGGCCGGTGTGCCGCCTCGTCTCCTCTGGTCACCGACGTTCGGCCGACTTCCCGATGAGCGCGGCGAGTTCCCGTACCCCCGAATCGTCGGTCGCGGCGGCCGCGCGGTCGGCGATCACCGCAAGGTCGGCGAGCCGAACGTCCCGACCGAACGGGCTGTCGCGCAGCACCTCGGCGAAGTACGCGGCCGCGTAGCACACCTGCAGGCGCGGCGACGCCTCGGCGAAGTCGGTACCCAGGTCTGCGACGGTCACGGACTCCGCCGCCTCGTCGGCGCGCCGGTCGCGCGGATCCAGCCAACGCACCTCGACGCGGGCCGCTTCGGCGCTGGGGCGCGCGTCGCGGGTCAGCCGTACCGCGTACAGCGCGGTGACGCTGTGTCCGGGTCCTACCTCGCCACCGTCGACCCGGTTGTTGCGGAAGTCCTGGTCGGCCACTGCCCGGTTCTCGTAGCCGATGAGCCGGTACGCCTCGACGGCCGCCGGGTCGAAGGTCACCTGCACTTTGGCGTCCAGCGCGCGCACCGACAGCGTGGCAGGCAGCTGCTCGACGAACACCCGACGAGCCTGATCGCGCTCGCTGACGTAGACCACGAACCCGTCGCCCTGGTCGGCCAGTTGCTCCATGAGCTGGTCGCCGTAGCTGCTGCCGACCCCGACCCCGAGCAAGGCGATCTCCTTCGCCGCCTCTTCGCGGATCTGCCGCAGGATCGGGTCGGCCTGGGTGTTGCCGGTGTTGGCCAGTCCGTCCGACAGGAGGATCACCCGGTTGGTCGAGCCGGCGCGGAAGCCGTCGCGGGCCACGCGGTAGCCGAGCACGAGCCCGTCCTCGAGGTTGGTGCTGCCCTCGGTACGCAGGTCGTCGATCGCCCGGTGCAGGTCCTCCTTCTCGGACACCCGGGTCATCTCGCGCACGACGTGGCCGCGGTCGGAGTACGTCACGATCGCTACCTCGTCGGTCGGGCGCAGCTGGTCGACGAGAGTGTGCAGGGCGTCCTGTACCAGATCCAGCCGTCCGCGCTCGGCCATCGAGCCCGAGATGTCGATGACGAACGTCAGGTTCGCGTCCTTGCGCTGACGGTTGTCCTCGGACCTGGTCTGCAGGCCCACCCGCAGCAGGCGCAGGTCCGCGCTGCCCTCGTGGGTCGTCGGGAACCGCGCCCCGTCGGAGTGCACCGCGAATCCGTCACCGACCGGCTCCGGGTAGCCCTGGTGGAAGGCGTTGACGAACTCCTCGGGCCGGACCGCGGTGCGGTCCGGGACGCGGCCGTCGTTGATGAGCCGGCGGGCGTACCCGTACGACGCGGTGTCGACATCCACCGCGAACGTCGACTGTGGATCGTCGCTCGTGCGAACCTCGCCGCCGTCCGTGCGTTCCGGCGTCCCCCCGCGCGGGCCAGCCATCGGCGCCGCGGGCAGCCCGCTGTCGTTGCTTCCCGTGCCGCCCCGGTCGGAGGCGCTACACGCCGTCAGGACCAGGAGCCCCACGAGCAGGCCGGCCGCTGCCAGTCGGTGCTTGGCCATCGCTGTTCTCCTCTTGTGAGTCGATGGCCATTCGACAGATCCACCCGGCGTACGGTGCCGTCCGTGTCCAATGCGAGATCCAAGCGTGAATATCGTGACCTGGCCGTGTGCTGGCCGTGACCTAACCGCCCGTGGTGGTGCGGGCCAGTACCGAGAAGATCACTGTCGCGATACCGGCGCCAACGACCGAGCTGGCGAAGCCCACGGTGGTGGCCCGCCACGTTCCGGTGATCCACCGGATGATGATCGCCACGACGAGGCTCAGGGCCAGCGCGGTAGCCAGCCGGGGCGCGCTGTCGGCCATCGTCGTCAACGCCGCGTCGCGGGGGGCGGGGCACTGGTTGCCCGCGTCGTCGACGCAGTTCGGGTCGGGGGTACCGCCGAGCAGCAGCGCCCACAGCAGGTAGAGGCTGATCGGCGCGGCGTACCAGATCAGTGTCATCAGCAGCGAGGCGAACTGGCCGCGGGTCGGCTCGACCTCGTCCTCGGTGGGGTACGGGATCCGGACCGGATCGTACGGTCGGTGAGTGGCGGGCAACCGGGCGTGCTGGGCCGGCCGTTCGTAGGGGACCAGCGACCGCTCGGGTTCGGGGTACTGGCGCGGCTCGGGGTACTGGAGCGGTTCGGGGTGTTGCCGCGGTAGCCAGCCGTCGTTCGCCGGCCACGAACCGTTGCGATCGCGGTACTCCGCGTCGTAGCTGTCGTCGTACCAGGCGGCATGTTCGGGTGACGGAGGCTGGTTCGTCTTGTTCTCCGGCGTGAACCACCACCGGTCGACCCCGTCGCCGTCCGTCGGCTCGGCCGGCGTCGACCAGGTCCGCGCGCTCCTCCGGTCGCGTGGGGCGCGCTCGTCGTACCCCCACTCCCGGTCCACGGCCGGAGCGTGACCCTTTCGATATCTGATCGCAATCGGCCGTATGGACGAATCACAACACGTAGAGCATTCAGGGCACGTCACGTGACGCGCCAACCCGCGACACGCCCGGCGTCACCCGACAGGGCGACTTTTTCTTTTGTCCACACCATGGGGATCGTCTAGGCCGAGGTCAGAGCCGCCGGGCCGGCGTTGTCCCCAGGAGATTTCCACAGGCTGTGCACAGCCAACGCACATCCTGGGCGCCGGTGTCCACAGTGTTGTCCCGAGCCTTGTCCACCGGCCTGTTTGGTCGAGGCCGACCGGGCTCCTAGGGTGTGCGATCGGCGAAACTGTCGTACCCCGGGGGTCCACTGTGAGGGTGCGGGACTTGTCTGGGGGCGGTGAAACTCGGTGTCGGTGAGCGACGATGTGCGTGCGGCCGAGCCGCGTGCCCCCACCGTCGCGTCTGGACAGTCCGTTGTGGACGGACAGTTCGACCGCAGCCCTCCGCAAGACGTCGCCGCCGAACAGTGCGTCCTCGGGGGGATGCTGCTGTCCAAGGACGCGATCGCCGACGTCGTCGAGATCGTGCGCTCCGCCGACTTCTACCGCCCGATCCACGCCACGATCTTCGAGCGGGTCCTCGACCTGTACGGGCGGGGCGACCCGGCCGACATGATCACGGTGACGGCCGCCCTCGCCGACTCCGGTGAGCTGGCCCGCGTCGGCGGCGCGCCGTATCTGCACACGCTCATCTCATCGGTGCCCACCGCGGCCAACGCCGGCTACTACGCGCGGATCGTCGCCGAGCGGGCGGTGCTGCGGCGCCTGGTCGAGGCGGGCACGCGCATCGTTCAGCTGGGATACGGTGCCGCCGCCGGAGCCGGCCGGGATGTGGACGACATCGTCGACCTCGCCCAGCAGGCGGTGTACGACGTCACGGAGCGCCGCGTCAGCGAAGACTTCGCGGTCCTGTCCGAGTTGCTTCAGCCGACGCTCGACGAGATCGAGGCGGTCGGCGCCCAGTCCGGCGTGATGACCGGCATTCCCACCGGCTTCACCGACCTCGACCGGCTCCTCAACGGCCTCCATGCCGGTCAGCTCGTCGTCGTCGCCGGTCGGCCTGGCTTGGGAAAATCTACAGCGAGTATGGATTTCGCTAGAAATGCCGCAGTCCGGTTCAATCTGGCCAGCGTGATCTTCTCGTTGGAAATGAGCAAGGTCGAGATCGTCATGCGGCTGTTGTCGGCCGAATCGCGGGTGCCGCTGCACGTCCTGCGGTCGGGTCAGCTCTCCGATGACGACTGGACCAAGCTCGCCCGCCGGATGGGGGAGATCTCCGAGGCGCCGTTGTTCGTCGACGACACCCCGAACATGACGTTGATGGAGATCCGGGCCAAGGCCCGGCGGTTGAAGCAGCGACACGATCTCAAGCTTGTGATCGTGGACTACCTGCAGCTGATGACCTCACCGAAGCGGGTCGAGAGCCGGCAGCAGGAGGTGGCCGATCTGTCCCGGGGACTCAAGCTGCTCGCCAAGGAGATCGAGTGCCCGGTGGTCGCGGTCTCCCAACTCAACCGCGGTCCGGAACAACGCACCGACAAGCGCCCACAGTTGTCCGACTTGCGCGAATCAGGCAGTATTGAGCAAGATGCGGACGTTGTCCTGCTTCTGCACCGGGAGGACTACTACGACAAGGAGTCCCCGCGGGCCGGCGAAGCGGACTTCATCGTGGCCAAGCACCGGAACGGACCTACCGACACGATCACCGTGGCGGCCCAGCTACACCTGTCCCGCTTCGTCGACATGGCGGTGGTCTAGGACTCCCCCACCGGGCGGTGGGCGTGCTGCATCGCGCTGCCGTAGACGAGCGCGGTGACCACGGCAGCCAGGACCGCCATGCCGATCTGGGTCGACTGTCGCCCGCCGGCGGCGGCCGCCGCGCCCCACGTGGCCAGCCCGGCGACGACGCAGGCTCCGGCGGCTTCGAGGTACCCGAGCCGGGCCGCGGGACGGGTCCCGATCCGAATGAAGCCTTCCTCCTCGTCGCTGTCCTGGCGGAGGAAGAGCACCGCCGCGGTGGCGATCGCCGCGGTCGCCGCACCGGTGCCGACGAGGTACCAGATCCCGGGCGCGGAACCGCCGAGCGCGATGATCCCGGCAACGGTGAGCAGGACGAAGGCGATCGCCGTACCGGCGGCGTAGGCGAAGACCGCCACTCCGGCCAGTCTCAGACGCCGCACCCGGGTCCGGACGTCGAGCGCGGCGCGGTTGTGCGGACCGAGTTCTACGGCCCGGTTGGCTTCCGCTCGCGCCTGCGTCCAGCTCTTGGGCTCCTCGAGCAGCGCGTACGCCAGCAGTGCGTGCGCCTCCGGATCGTGTCCGTCGAGCTCGATGGCCCGGCTCGCCACCTCGGCGGCCTGCCCGGGCTTCCCGCCGTGGTACAGGGCTACTCCCAGCATCCGGTGCGCCACCGGGTCGTCGGGTGCGTGCGCGACGGCCTCCTTCGCAGCCAGCTCGGCCTCGGCAGGCTCACCGGCCCCCAGGAACGCTCCGGCCAGCCGGCGCCAGGCCAGCGAGCTGTCGGGGTATGTCGCCAGGTACTCGCGCAGGATGACGATCGCTTCCGCGTACCGCTTCTCCAGGCCGAGTTGCAGGGCGCGCCGCAGCGGCTCGGGTTCTTCCGCTGTATGCATGCGCACACTCCGCGTGGGGGTCGAGAGGTGTGATCACCTTAACCGTCGACCCGCCTCGGTCACCAGGTTGGGGCGAGTCGACTCGTCGAGGCTGATCAATCGAACAGGTTGTGCAGGAAGCTCTTCCGCCTGCCGTGGCGGTAATGCCCCCGATAGTGCCCCCGGTAACCATGTTGCCCGCCGTAGGCCGGAGCGGGATACCCGTGCTGGACGGGGGACGGCGCGGGCGCAGGGGTCGGCGGTGGTGGCGGCGCGCTGGGCCGGGCGTTGGCCTGGTTCCAGTTCGCCTCCGCGTCGAACAGCTTCTCCAACTCACCACGGTCCAGGAAGATCCCGCGGCACTCGGTGCACTGATCGACGGTCACGCCGCTGCGCTCATACTGCCGCATCTCGCCGTGGCATTTCGGACAGGTCATCTGCATTCTTCGACCGTACAAGCCAATGTCACGCGGCAAGCAGCCGCACCACGGTCTCGTCATCGATCTGCCGGAAGTCGGCGTAGAACCGGCTGACAGCGCCGAACCCGGCCGGCGCCACCGGGCAGACGACCTCGTCGGCTTCGGCCATGAGCAGCCCGACCGCTTCCCCCGACCCGACCGGCACCGCCACGACCACCCGGATCGCGCCGAGTCGCCGGGCGACGGCGACCGCCGCCCGCGCCGTCGCGCCGGTGGCCAGCCCGTCGTCGACGATCACCGCTATTCGTCCGGTCAGCCGCAGCGGCGGCCGGCCGCCACGGTAGAGCCGCTCGCGTCGCGCCAGCTCCGCCGTCTCCAGCTGAACGACGGCCGAGATGTCCGACCGGTCCAGCCGTCGGGCGATCTCGTCGTTGAGCACGTGTACACCACCCGGGCCGAGGGCGCCGAACGCGACCTCGGGCGCCCACGGCACGCCCAGCTTGCGGACCACGAGTACGTC
Source organism: Micromonosporaceae bacterium (assembly GCA_035650075.1). GTDB lineage: Bacteria > Actinomycetota > Actinomycetes > Mycobacteriales > Micromonosporaceae > DASSUC01. The sequence continues at coordinate 19,448 of DASRII010000165.1, forward strand.
CAGCGGCGCGTGGAGGTGCCGCGCGACCGCCGCCGCGACCGGGACACCGCCCCGGACCAGACCCAGCACAACCACATCGGGCCGGTCCACATAGGACGCGAGGGCGGACCCGAGCGCCTCACCCGCCGCGGTCCGGTCGCGGTACGTGGTGTTCACCCCTTCAGGTGTACGCCTCCGCGTCGCTCTTCGGTGGGATTCTCGCCAGTGCCGGCACCCAGACCGCGAACGCGACAGGGTACAGCAGGTAGCCGAACCTTGTGGACGGCAGCAGCAGGATCGCGGCGAGTAGCCCGTACCCACAGATCTTGGCGGCGTCCGCGGCCGTGCGGGGCGGGCGGCGCCAAAGCCAGACGGCGATCGCCCCACCGGCGGCGACCAGGAGCGCCGCGGCGATCACCCGCCCCCCGGGCAGCGCGGTGGCGATGAGATGACCGGGTAGCGGCGACTGCGCCGGACTCGTCACGAGTCCGCGGCCGAAGGGGAAGCGCAGGACGTTCTCGACCACGGCTCCGGCGTCGACGATCAGGGCCGGAACGAGCGCGAGCAGCGGCAGCCCCAGCGCACCGGCGATGAACCGCCCCGCCCGGCGTTTCGTCGCGGCGTGCACCGCCAGCACCAGCGCGACCGGCCAGGCGAACAGCTTGAGTGCGGCGGCCGCGCCGACCGCGAGCCCGGCCGCGCCGAGCCGGTCTCGTGCCGCCAGCGCGAGGGCCAGCAGGCACAGCACCAGGACCGGCAGGTCGTCGCCACCGGTGGCCAGGGTCAGCGCCGCCATCGCAAACACGGTCACGACCTGCACGGCCCGCAGCTCGAACCGGCCCAGGGTCACGACGGCGGCGGCCAGCACCGCCGCCGTTACGGCCGCGAACCAGACCCGGGCGTCCGTCCACCACACGGTCCCGACAAGAGCGCGGGGTAGCCCGAAAAGGGCCATACCAGGCTGGTACGGGACATAGCCGAGCAGCTTGTCCGGCAGGGCGGCTATGTTGTCGCGGTCGAGGTACGGCGTGCCGGTGTCGAGCAGTCGCTGACCGGCCCGTTCGACGACGACGACTTCTTCCTGCGCCAGGCGGTCCTGCGCCAAGAGGACGATCGGCACCAGCGCGGTAGCGACCCAGGCCAGTCCCGTAACCGCTACCCGGGCGCGCCTGGTGAGCGCGGCCAGCGTCGCGACCGCGTACCCCCAGACCGCAATCGCCCCCCACGCCCGGTGCGGCGCGAGCGTAGAGCTAACCGCGGTAATGGCCGCGAACAGCCCGGATCCCGCGTATAGCGCGACGTCCACCGCCCACCCCCGTCGATCTAGGGCAAATGGTGGCTGGTTTGCCGCTTTTGGGCGCCCATTCGTCCTAGATCGACGGGAGAGGATCACGCGGGCCAGTGTGGCAGACGCTCCCCGGTGTCCCGCTCCCCTGTCCGGCGGGCGCTCGGGATGCGGATGACCGTCCCCTCCTCGTGCAGCGGCGGGGCCAACGTGCCGGGCCGGCCTCCGGTGCCCCGGCGGAGCACGGTCAGCAGGTGGCCGGCTGCGATGGGCCGGGAGAAGAGGTGCCCCTGGCCGGCCTGGCAGCCCAGCTCCCACAGCGTGCGGCGCTGGCTCTCGCTCTCCACGCCCTCGGCGACCACGGCGAGGTCGAGGCTTCGTCCGAGGTCCACTGTGGACTTCACGACCGCCGCCGCCTCCGTCGACGTCTCCATCGTGCGGATGAACTCGAGGTCGATCTTCAGCTCGTGCACCGGTACACGAGACAGTGTCGCCAGCGACGAGTACCCGGTGCCGAAGTCGTCGAGCGCCAGCCGGATGCCCTGGTCGTGCAGCGCGTTGAGGACCTCGTCGACCACCTCGAGCTGGCTCAGCGTCAGCGACTCGGTCAGCTCGAGGAACAGCCGGTCCGGAGCGAAGTCGTGCGCTCTCAGCCGCGCCGCGACCGCACCGGGGAAGCGTCGGTCGAGCAGGCTGCGCGGCGAGACGTTGACGGCGACCGGCAGGTCGAAGTCGGCTTCCCGCCAGGCGGTTGCGGCTACGAGAGCCTGGTCGAGTACCGCATCCGTGAACGCCGGCAGCAGTCCGGAGCGCTCCACCGCTTCCAGGAACCGGCGCGGGTCCAGCGGTCCCTTGTCCGGGTGCTGCCAGCGGGCCAGCGCCTCGGCCGCGACAACTTGACCGCTGGCCAGGTCGACGATCGGCTGGAACTTGACCGTGATCTCCTGTTCGGCCACGGCCCGCGGCAGGTCGCCGCCGAGCGCCAACCGGCTGATGTCGGCGGTGTCGCGTGCCCTGGCGTACATGGCGATCCGCTGGCCGCCGCGCTTGGCCTGGTACATCGCGATGTCCGCGCGGCGCATCAGCTCGCCCATGCCGCCCTTGCTCGGCGCGCTGGCGATACCGATGCTCGCCTCGACACTGACCCGCATACCCTCGAGCTCGATCGGCTCGGCGAGGGTCGCGAGCATGAGCTGCGCGCGGTGTCCGGCTACCGCCGGGGCGGTGAGGCCCTTGAGCAGTACGGCGAACTCGTCCCCGCCGAGCCGCGCCACCACGTCCTCGGGACCCGCGGCCTCTCTCAGCCGGGCACCCACCTCCTTGAGCACGACGTCACCGGCCGCGTGGCCGAGCGTGTCGTTGATCTCCTTGAAGTGGTTGAGGTCGACGAGCAGTAGCGCGGTGACGCCCTTCGGTCGGCCCTCGAGCGCTTCCCTGCCTTTTTCTTGGAGCAGGCGGCGGTTCGGCAGGCCGGTGAGTGGGTCGTGCGACGCGTCGTGAGCGTGCTGTTCGGCCAGGCGCGCCAACTCGGCGTACGCGGCGGCATTGCGTACTGCCGTGCACAGCGCGGAGGCAAAGGTCTGCAGCGTGTACTGCTCCCGCTCGGTGAGCTTGACCGGACCACGGAAGCGCAGTCGCAGTTCGCCGATGATCCCGTGGCCGTCGTGACCTTCCAACGCGCTGGTAGCCAAGCCGCCAACCGTTGGTGGTGCGTCCTCCGGGCGACCGTCGTATGTGATGCCGTCGGTGCCGCCGCGCACGAGTCGAGGCGCGGAGTTGAGCGGGTACACCTCGACGTCGACCTCATCCGCCGAGAAAAGGTCGGCAGCGCGTTTGACCGCGGTCTTGAGGACTCCGTCGAGGTCCACGGCGTTGAACTCGTCGGTGGACTGTGCGAGCTGTTGCCAGGCATCACGCTCGCCGCGAGCTCGCAGCCGCCCTCCGTACCACAGCTGGAGACTCAGGGCGACCAGCGGTACGACCACGATCAAGGCGTTGGTATGCCGGAGGACGAGCACACCCCCGAACGCGACGACTATCCACGCACACAGCTGGCCGAGCCTGACATCCCAGTTCGCGAGGAGGCGTTGGCGCATGGGAGTACGGCTCGCGAAAGCCAACGCCGGCACGACGATGACCTCGTTCACGACCGTAAAGGCAACGGCGGCGATTGCCAGGCCGGCGAGTAGGTAGGCGATCTGATGCCTCTGGTTCAACCCACCGACCAAGCCCGCGGCGAGAGCTGCACCAGCCGCGGACAGCGTGCTCTTGCCGACGTTGAACACCAGCTGCTGAAGACGTTGGCGGATGAGTCCCTTGGCGATGGCCACACCCAGTGCTGTGCACCAGATAACCGTTACCGGTCGAAGTGTGGCAAGTCCGACGAGAACCGCTAACTCGGTCGAAGCAAGGCCGATTCGAATCGCGCGAATGCGGACGCGAGGGCTAGCGCCGGTAGTGACGGCGACCAGGACCGTCAAGCTTGCTGCTGACCAATCGAAAAGGCCCAAATCCCATTGGTCCCACCACGAAACGCCAACGAGGACCACACAGGCGGACACCGCGACGAGACCGACAAGTCCGGAGAGTCGCTTGTCGGTCTCGTTCGTAGTCTTCTCGGTCACGCCATCTGTCTCCCGCCAACGCTGTTGACAGTGTCGCGTCGTAGCGGGCTGGTTTCAACTGGCGCGGGAACGAGTGAAGGTTAGTCCCAGTCTTGAACGCGCATCTCGGGCTCCTCGAAGATCTCGATGGTCCCCCGTTGGACACCCACGCCGGCGCGTGGGCAGTTGTCTGTGTGGCGCCTCGCTGACCTTGGTGTTTTCCTGATCGTGTAAGGCGCGATGAAGGGAAGCGTAAATTGCAAGTTGCATTTTTCGTATCGCAGTTTGTCCTGGCATTCAGTATATGCGAACTCGGAACCTGTTAGATACTCTCTGTCTAGATCTGAAGACGGACCGCAATCAATCAGCCGGTGCGTCGGAAGCACCGGTACTGCGCTGCATCGAGCCGACATTGGCGAGGCAAGCGCGTGCTCCGCACGGTCTATACCTGGGCGGACGAGCCGCACACCACGTTGAGGACACGCAGTGATCTCAACAACGGTTCACGACCGGCCGACGACAGCCCTCCGCCAGGGTTAGAGCGCAGCCTACGCCGCACCGCCTCCTTCGGCCTCCAGCAGACGTGCCGATCTTGGTAGCCGGTTACGAGGGCCGACGGACACGTTGTCCGACATTTTCCGAGGTGCCTATTTCGCCGGCCAGATCGCTCGGGCGAGCGTTACCGCGCAGATCACGACGAGTGCTCCGAGCACCACACCTCGAAACCGTTCCTCGTCGAACCGCCGGAAGGCGCGTTCCCCCACGAACCAGCCGAGCGCGGTCGCCGGCACCCCCACCAGCCCGACCATCGCTGCCGACGGCGTGACCTGACCCGCGGCAAAGAACCCCAGTAAACCCAACACTCCCGTCCCCGTGAACACCGCGGAGATCGTGGCCCGGAACGTGCGGGCGTCGTACCCCATCGCCTGGAACGCGGCGACCAACGGCGGACCGTTCGTGCCAGTCGCGGTCGTGAGCACGCCGGTGACGACGCCGACACACGAGACCGACACGGGCCCGATCGACAAGCGGAGCCGCCGCCACACCAGCACGGTGCAGCACAGCGCGGTCGCGGCGATCAGCGCGGTCAGCCAGCGGTCGGGCAGATACCGCAGGATCACCAACCCGACCGGCATCCCCACCAGCGACGCGGCGAGCAGCCAGCCGGTCACCCGCCACCGCACGGACGCGCGCTCCCGCGTCGCCAGCGCCACCGTCAGCAGCAGGCTCGCCAGCGCAGCGCCGACGACGGCCGTGCGCGGGTCGGTGGCGAGGGTCAGCAGGGGTACGGCGATCAGCGCGTACCCGAACCCGGTCGTCGCCTGAGCCACGGCGGCCAGGAAGACGATCACGGCGACGGCGACCAGGGTCATGCCCCACCGTAGGCTCGACATCGTGAGCGAACTGACCCACGTCGACGCGGCCGGCGCCGCGCGCATGGTCGACGTCGCCGACAAGGCGGTGACGACCCGCCGCGCGATCGCGGCCGGCCGGCTCGTCACTACCGCCGAGGTGATCGAGCTGTTGCGCCGGGACGGCCTGCCGAAGGGCGATGCGCTCGGCGTGGCCCGCGTCGCCGGCATCATGGGCGCAAAGCGGACGCCGGACCTCGTACCGCTCTGCCATCCCATCGCCTTGCACGGCGTGACCGTCGACCTGGCACTCGGCACGGACGCTGTCGAGATCACAGCGACGGTCCGCACGGCCGACCGCACGGGAGTGGAGATGGAAGCGCTCACGGCCGTGGCCACCGCCGGGCTAGCGCTGGTCGACATGGTCAAGGCCGTCGACCCGGCGGCTTCGATCGAGGGGGTACGGGTACTGCGTAAGGAAGGCGGCAAGACCGGAGACTGGGTGCGCCCCGAGGACCGTCCATGATCCGGGCACGCGTTGTCGTCGCGTCGAACCGTGCGGCGAGCGGGGTCTACGCCGACACCAGCGGTCCACTGCTCGTCGACGGCCTGCGCGAGCTGGGTTGCGAGGTGCCCGATCCGGTCGTGGTACCGGACGGCGAACCAGTCACCGCCGCGTTGCGGGATGCCCTCGCCGACGGCGTCGACGTGGTCCTGACCAGCGGCGGTACCGGCATCACGCCTACCGACCGCACACCGGAGGCGACCCGGGCGGTCCTCGACTACGAGGTACCGGGGCTCGCCGAGGCGATCCGGGCCGCCGGACGGGACAAGGTACCTACCGCGGCTCTGTCCCGCGGGCTCGCCGGCGTAGCCGGCCGCACGCTGATCGTGAACCTGCCCGGCTCTACCGGTGGTGCGAAGGACGGGCTTGCCGTGCTCGGTCCGCTCCTCGGCCACGCCGTCGAACAGATCCGCGGTGGCGATCACCCTCGCTGACGGCCGTCAGCGTCCGTACGGCGGAAGGCTCGCCAGCACGCCCTCTGCGAAGGCGACGATCGCCTCTGCCCGTCCGTGGCCCTCGGCGGCCTCCGCGTCGTCGATGTCGGCCTCCAGGTATTCGGCGGCATTCCGCCGCCGGCGCAGCCGGTCCAATGCGCGGACCGGGTCTGCTCCGCTCAGGCCCAGGAACTGTGCCTCGACCGCCTCTCGTAGCGCAATGTGGCCGCCCCGACTCGTGGCGCGCAGGCCTTGTGCCTCGAGTAACGCCACGCACGCTTTGCGTGCCGCGTCGTAGGACGCGGCGAGCGCGAGCGTCGGATCGTCTTGGCGGATAGTCGCCGCCGACGCCAGATGCGTACGCGCCACGCGAAGGAGACGCAGGGCTGCCTCGGGATCGGCGGTGACCCGTTGCAGTTCGTCGCGCTTCAGCAGATCGTCGATGACACTGCGGCCGCGATCCCACCGCAGTAGCGGACCAGATATGTCAATCCCCGTTCGTTGACACCGGCACCGGTACCAATGCTCCGCGGCGTACGTCCTGCACGAAGCCGTCCTTGCCGGCCGTCCACGAGGACAGCGAACGCACGGTCACGTTGACCGGGCGCCCAACCCGTCGCTCGACGCGCAGCGCCGCCGCATAGGCATCGTCGCGATCGGGCGAACCGATGGCAAGTACGTCGATGTCGGCCGGGGTCGGGCCGGCGTGTCCCAGCAGGCGCGCCGCCCACGAACCGAAGACGAAGAGCTCGTCGATGTCGGTGACGGTCGCGAACTCCTCCGCGAGGACGGCTGGCACGCCGAAGTACCGTTCGGCCAGGTCACGCAGTGGTGCGTAGGCGGGTGAGCTGGTCTCGGCGCTCACCAGACGTACGTTTCCGACATAGCGCGAGCGGAGGACGCCGGCCTGCTCCAGCCGGCTCACCTCCCGCTGCACAGTGGACAGTGCCGCGCCGAGCCGCTGGGCCAGGTCGGTGAGGGACTGTTCGTTATCCGGGGCAAGCAGGACGATGGCGAGCAGTTCGCCTTGCAACCGGCTCCGGAACACGGGCATCAAGGGCGGCGCATCTCCCATATCTTCGAAGATACCTTCGAAGAACCGGGAGAACACATCGGGTACTAGGCTTCGTGGCGTGAGTGACCAGCCGGTGTCATGGGTACAGGCGCGGGAGTCGGCGTACGCGGCCGGGCAGGCGGCGGCCGCGGCGACCGGGCCGGTCGACGTACCGCTCGCGGTGGCCGACGGGCTGACGCTGGCCGAGCCGCTGGTCACGCTGACCGACCTGCCGGCGTTCCCGACGTCCAGTGTGGACGGTTGGGCGGTACGTGGGCCGGCGCCGTGGCGCATCACCGGAAGGGTGCTCGCCGGGGCGCAGGCGAAGCCGCTGACCGAGGACGGTACGGCGGTCGAGATCGCCACCGGAGCCATGGTGCCGGACGGTGCCGAGGCGATCGTGCGCGTCGAGGAGAGCACGACCGGCGCCGACGGCCGGGTCAGCGGTACGCCCCGGGAGCAGCGGGAGTGGCGCGAGCCGGGCGAGGAGGCGCACCGGGGCGAGGAGCTGTTGCCCGCCGGTACGCCGGTCTCCCCCGGCGTGGTCGGGCTCGCGGCGTCGTGCGGGTACGAGACGCTGACCGTATACCCGAGACCCGAGGCCGCGTTGCTGGTCTTCGGGGACGAGCTGCTCACTGTCGGGTTGCCGGGCGGCGGACGGGTACGCGACGCGCTCGGTCCACAGCTGCCCGCCTGGCTGGCTCGGCTCGGCGGCAACGTCGTGGACGACGCCGTCATCGCGCCGGTCGGCGACACGCTCGACGCGCACGTGGACGCGATCCGCGGCGCGCTGGCCGGCGGCGCCGGCATCGTCTGCACGACCGGTGGCACGATGCACGGTCCGGTCGACCACCTGCACCCGGCACTGCACAAACTGGGTGCGGAGTACATCGCGAACACGGTCGCGGTACGCCCGGGATTTCCCATGTTGCTGGCCCGCTTCCCCACCGGGCAGTTTCTCGCGGGCCTGCCGGGCAATCCTCAGTCGGCGGTGGTCGCGCTGGTCACCCTGGTCGCGCCGCTGATCGCGGGGCTGACCGGGCGGGTGGCGCCGCGGTTGCCCGAGGTGACGCTGGCCGAGCCGATCGCCGGGCGGGGCGGGCACACCCATCTGGCGCTCGTCCGACAGGATCCCGACGGCCGGGTACGGCCGCAGCGGCACGTCGCCTCCAGCATGCTGCGCGGGTTGGCGAGCAGCATCGGGTTCGCCGTGGTCGCCCCAGGCACCAACGCGGAGGAGAATCAACGGGTACCACTCGTACCGTTGCCGCTGCTCGAAGGAGAACGGGCGTGATCACGGTAACCACCGACCGGCTGGACGTGGCAGCGCACGAGGCCGCGGTGGCCGACCCGCGCGGAGGCGCTGTGGTGTCGTTCGCCGGTGTCGTCCGCGACCACGACCACGGACGCACCGTGGTGTCGCTGGAGTACGAGGGCCACCCGACCGCCGAGTCGGTGCTGAGTGAGGTGGTCGCCGAGATCGCCAAGGATCCCGACGTCTACGCGATCGCGGTGTCGCACCGCGTCGGCCCGCTGGAGATCGGCGACGTGGCGCTCGCGGCGGCGGTCTCGACCGCGCACCGCGCCGAGGCGTTCGCGGCCTGCGCTCGGCTCGTCGACGAGGTGAAGGCGCGGCTGCCGATCTGGAAGCGTCAGGTCTTTGCCGACGGTACCGAGGAGTGGGTGAACTGCCCCTGAGCCCCGAACCGGCGCTCGGGGTAGAACGCCGGGTCGGCGCCGGGGCGCCAGGGCAGGGCGGCCACGAGGGCGATGAGCGCGATCGCGAACGAGTTCTCGGCCAGCGCCCCGAACAGTCCGTCGGCGTAGTGCGAGACCTCCGGGTACTGGTGTTCGTACAGCCAGACCGGGGAGATCACGAACAGCGCGAACAGGCCGAGCGCGGCGCAGCCGTGCCGCCAGCCGGCGAGGCCACCGCCACCGCGGGCCGGGCGTAGGCCGCGACTCGCGGCGCGCCGGCGCATCGCGGAATCGAGCAGCACGATGATCGCGGGCAGTACGAACACCAGGTGGTGGGTCCAGGAGATCGGGCTGATCACGTTTGCGGTCAGGCCCACCAGGGTGAATGCGGCCAGTTCGTCACCCTCGGCGTGCGCGTTCGCCGCCCGGGACAGGCCCAGGACGAGCATCAGCATCGCGAAGGCCAGCCAGAGCAGGCCGGGTGTCTCGGCCGAGTCGTACAGCCGGGCGAGCAGTCCGGCCAGCGACTGGTTGGGCGTCATGTCGGTGACGCCGACGCGGCCGGTATCCCACATGACGCTGGTGAAATACGTCGTCGACTCCCGGCCGGCGACGAGGAACGCGCCGATGGTGACCGCGAGCGCTGTACCGGCCGCCGTGGTGGCCGCTCGCCACTGCTTCGAGATCAGCAGGTAGACGATGAACAGCGCGGGCGTCAGCTTGATCGCCGTGGCCAGGCCGATGCCCACGCCCGCCCACGAGCCCTCTGTCCACAGTCGATAGAGCCCGGTCCGGCCGGACGACGGGGTGATCGAGGTGCGGTGGCGGCGGCGCAGGGCGACCAGGTCGGCGATGATCAGGCCGAACAGCAGCAGGTTGACCTGGCCGTAGCCGATCGTCTCGCGGACCGGTTCGGTCGCAGCGGCCAGCGGCAGGGCCACGCCGACCGCGAACCAGCGCGGCCAGCCGCAGCGGTCGGCGATCGGTACCAGCAACACAGCGAGCACGAACGCGAGCGCGCTGTAGCTGGCGATCTCGTTGACCTGTGCGGCCGCCTCGATCGACAGGGTGGTCATCGGCCGCATCAGGATCGCCGCGAACGGCGGATACGTGAACCCGATGGTCATACCGGGTGCGACGTACTGGTACAGATCTCCGCCGCCTGCCCACCACACCACCGCGCCGTGGTAGATCCGCAGGTCGAAGAACACATACGGCCGCCCGAAAGCGCGCACGGCCATAACAGCCGCGAAGATTGCGCCGGCAATGATGCCGAGGCGGACGATCAACCAGCGATCGAACCGACGTCTGACACGGTGGTCCGGGAGGAGGCCGCGCAGCCGTTCGGCGACGGTCGCCGGCATAGTGTCGATACCCCCGTACCGAAGTAGCACTTCCCGCCCAGGTCCGTTTTCGAGCCTAGAGCGGTCAGTCACTCAGCACCTCCCGTGTTATGCGACCGTGTCCGATCCCATACTTCTTTGCGATATTTCTATCTGGTTAACGTGGCTCGACCGGTTCTGGTACGCACCGCGTGGCGTACTCGCCACCCCACGCTGGGTCGACCTTCGGTGTCAGCGGCGGCGAGCAGTAGCCCACCGATGAGTCCGACGTTCTTCAGAAAGTGGATCTGCTGGTTGCGCCGGGCGACCGGATCCTGCTCGGTCCAGAACGGGTGCCCCGCGAGCGTCGTCGGGATCATCGTGCCCGCCAGCAGAGCGGCGGCCGGCCGCGGCATGCGCCCCGTCGCCAGCAGCAGGCCACCCGCGAGCTGAGCGGCGGCGTTGATCCGGACGAGGGTACGAGGATCGGTCGGCAGTCGCGGATCGACCTTCTCCAGCAATGGAGTGATCCGGTCGGTCACCCGCTTGGCTCCCGGTACGAGCTTCTCGGAGTTGGCCAGGCCGCGCATTCCGCTGGCGATGAAGATCGCGCCGAGCATCGCGCGAGCCGCTCTGCGTACGGGTCTCATGGGCAAGTCATACCCCGTTCGGCCGGCCCGCACGCCGGTAACGCCGCGAGATACGTTGTGACGCATGTCGGGGACGGCCGAGTGGAGCGTCGCCCGGGTCATGGCGCTCACCAGGAACGCGGCTACCCAACGATCGGCTCGGGGCCTGGCTACCGCAAGCCCGTGGCCCGAGGCCGGCTGTGCCGACGAGCTCGTCTGGGGACTGTGCAAGGGCAGCGCCAAGACGCCGTACCAGGTCTGCGTCGACGTGAGCGAGCCGGCGTACCGCTGCTCGTGTCCCAGCCGGCAGGTGCCCTGCAAGCACGTGGTCGGGCTGCTCCTGCGCTGGGTGGTCGGGTCGCTGCCGCAGGCCGAGCCCCCGGCGTGGGCTCACGAGTGGGCGGCGGCGCGGGCCGCCAAGGTCGAGCGGGCGGCCGTTCCGCGACGCACCGCGCGCGCCGGGCCGCAACGCGCCGAACGGATCACCGGCGGGCTGGACGAACTCGACCGCTGGCTGGGTGATCAGGTGCGCGGCGGGCTGGCCGGGGTGGTTTCCGCGGGGTACGCGCACTGGGACGCGATGGCCGCCCGGCTCGTCGACGCGCAGGCGCCGGGTGCGGCGGGGGCGGTACGCCGGCTGGCGACCGCGGCATCGGTACCGGACCGGCTGCTCACCGAGCTGGCCCTGCTCCGGCTGCTCGTGTGCGGCCACCGTCGGCTGTCCGAGCTGCCGGAGTCGCTGGCCGCGACCGTGCGGGTACGGGTCGGGTACCCGGTCGCGACCGCCGACGTGCTCGAGACACCACCGGTCCGGGACCGCTGGTATGTCCTCGGCGTGCGGGAGGAGGCCGACGAGCAGCTGACCAGCCGTCGGGTCTGGTTGCGTGGCGCGGAGTCCGGGCGGCCGGCGCTGGTGCTCTCCTTCGCACCGGGTGCGCAGCCGCTGCCGGTCGAGTTCGTGGTCGGTACCGTCGCCGACGCCGAGCTGTGCTTCTACCCCGGCGCACAGCCGCTGCGGGCTCTCGTCTCGGCCAGGCACGGCTCCCCCGAGCCGGCCAGACCCGCCGGTGGGCGTGATGTGGCGGCGGCACTACGGGAGTACGCCGAGGTGCTGGCCGTCGACCCGTGGCAGGACCGCTGGCCGTTCCTCCTCTCGGGAGTAACCCCGGTCCGGACCGCCGCCGGCTGGTGGGTGCGGGACGAGATCGGTGACGCCCTGCCGCTGGTCACCGGGCTTCCGCCGTGGCGCCTGATCGCCGCCGCGGGCGGCCACCCGGTCACGCTCGCCGGCGAGTGGACCCCGGACGGGCTGCGCCCGCTGACCACCTGGGTGGAAGGCCGGTGCATCCCGTGCTGACGCCCGGCCCCTCCCCGTCGATCATGAAGTTGGTAGCTCGACACGCCGTCGAACCCGCAACTAAGTTTATGATCAACGCAGGGTCTGCGGGCGGGGCCGCGGGTGGGGGCGGGCCGTGACCGCGGCGTGGGGGGATGTGTTGGCTACGGCGCTGGTGGGGACCGACCGGCGCCGGCTCGACGTGAGTGGACCGTCCACTGTGGATGACGCGGCGGCGTTGCTCGAGGTGGCGGCTGGTCTGGCGGTAGCCCGGCGGGCGGGGGTTCGGCCGGCTCTCCACAAGGCGGAGACCGTGCCACCCGCTCCCGACGAGACCGCGGTCGTCGTACTGCCTGCTGCGGCGCTCCGGCTGGCCGACCTGTTGGCCGCACGGCTCGGGTACGGCGGGGACGGGTTCGACGCCGCGACGAGGGCGGACCTGCTCGCCGAGTGGTTGACGCTGGCCGGTGACCGTGGCTGGCGGGTACCGCCCGAGCTGTTGCCCGACCTGCTCGAGGTGGCCCGGGTCACGCCACCGTTGCGGGCGCTCGCGGCAGCGGTCGGGGGTACCCGAGCCGGTTGGCTGGCCGCCCAGCACGCCCCGTGGGCGTTCGCGCTGGGCCAGGCGGTCGACAGCGCTGATCCGGCCGACTGGACCGATGGAACACTCGGTCGGCGGCTCGGCTACCTGACCGCGTTGCGGAAGCGCGACCCGGCCGCCGGGCTGGCTCTGCTCGCGGAGACCTGGCCCGACGAGGCACCCGAGGACCGCGTGGCGCTGCTCGGGGCGTTGAGCCACAACCTCGGACCAGGCGACGAACAGTTCCTCGAGGCGGTACTCGACGAGCGGCGCGGTGAGCTGCGTGCCGCCGCGGCGGACCTGCTGGCCGTGCTGCCCGGTTCGGCGTACGGCCGGCGGATGGCCGACCGGGCCGAAGCGAGCGTTCGCCGGCAGGGCAAGCACCTGGAAATCGAGCCGCCCGAGTTCTGTGACACCGCGATGCGCCGGGACGGCATCCAGCGCCGGCCGCCCTCCGGCGTCGGCGAGCGCGCGTGGTGGCTGGAGGAGATCGTCGCCCGAACGAACCCGGAGACATGGCAGGACCCGGAGGAGTTCACCCGACTGTCCATTGCGGACGAGTGGGCGGCCGTCATGCTGCGCGGCCTGACCCGCGCCATCGTCCTGCACCACGCCGAAGACTGGGCCGCACCGATGCTCGACCGATTGGCCAAGCTGTCGGCGGACGACGAGCCTCTGGTCGAGTCGCTCTACCGGATCCTCCCCGAGGCCGAACGCGCCACGCGGGCGGTGGACCTGCTACGGCGGGAGGCGCCGGGCGTCGACCGGCTCCTGGAGCTGTGCCCCACCCCGTGGCCCGGGCCGGTAGCCGAGGCGGCGATCGCAAACCTGGCCGGACTGGCCACCCGGAAGAACGTGACCACCTGGCGCGTGCGCGAGCGCGCCCGCCTCGCTGCGACCCGCCTGCCGACCGATCCAGCCACCCTGAGTCGAGTCGAACGACTGGCGACAATGGACAGTCCACATGCGACAGCGCTCGGCCAGCTCGCCGACGTACTCAGATTTCGCCACGACATGAGCGAGGAATTGACATGAACGTCCTGCGCCTGCACGCCGAGCAGCAGTACGCCGACGAGCTAGAGCACCTCGCGTCGACCGACGACCGGGTGCGGCCGCCGGGCTGGCGGCTGTCGCCGCAGGCGGTGGTGACGTACCTCCTCGGCGACGGGGACCGGATCACCCCGAAGTACGTCGGTGCGCGGCGGCTGGTGGAGGTGGCCGTGGCGACCCTGGCGACGGATCGCGCGCTGCTCCTGCTGGGCGTACCAGGCACGGCCAAGACCTGGGTGAGCGAGCATCTGGCCGCGGCGATCAGCGGCGACTCGACGTTGCTCATACAGGGGACGGCGGGCACCCCCGAGGAAGCGATCCGGTACGGCTGGAACTACGCCAGGCTGCTGGCCGAGGGGCCGTCGCAGGGGGCTCTCGTACCGGGTCCGGTGATGCGGGCGATGCGGACCGGCGCGATCGCCCGGGTCGAGGAGCTGACCCGAATGCCGTCCGACGTCCAGGACACGCTCATCACGATTCTGTCCGAGAAGGCGCTGCCGATCCCCGAGCTGGGCGAGGAGGTCCAGGCGCACAAGGGGTTCAACGTCATCGCGACCGCCAACGATCGGGACCGCGGGGTCAACGAGCTGTCCTCCGCGCTGCGCCGACGGTTCAACACCGTGGTGCTGCCGGTACCGGCCGATGCCGACGAGGAGGTCGACATCGTGTCCCGCCGGGTCGCCGATCTGGGGAAGGCGCTGGAGTTGCCACCGGTACCGGCCGCGGCCGACGAGATCCGCCGGGTCGTCACGGTCTTCCGGGAGCTGCGTGGGGGCGTGACCGAGGACGGCCGGACGAAGCTCAAGACGCCGTCCGGCACGTTGTCCACCGCCGAGGCGATCTCCGTGGTGACGAGCGGGCTGGCGTTGGCCGCGCACTTCGGCGACGGCGTACTGCGGCCGGGCGACGTGGCCTCCGGCATCGTCGGGGCGGTCGTCAAGGATCCGGTCGCCGACGCGGTCATCTGGCGGGAGTACCTGGAGACCGTCGTCCGCGAGCGGGAGGGCTGGACGCCGTTCTACCGGGCGGCGCGGGCCGCCGCACCATGACGTTGTTACTCGGCGTACGCCACCACGGGCCGGGCTCGGCTCGTGCGGTGGCGCGGGCGCTCGAGGCGTACAAGCCAGAGGTCGTGCTCATCGAGGGGCCGCCCGAGGCCGACACGCTGGTGTCGCTGGCTTCCGAGCTGAAGCCGCCGGTGGCGTTGCTGGCATATCCCGCCGACGTGGCGGCCGCGAAGAGACGCGCGAGCTTCTGGCCGTTCGCCGAGTTCTCCCCAGAATGGCAGGCGATCCGGTGGGCCCTGGCGAACTCGGTACCCGTGCGATTCTGTGATCTTCCGGCGGCGTACCGTTTCGCGACCGACGGGCCCGAGCCCGACGGCGCCGTCGCTGATCCGCTGGGCGAGCTGGCGGCGGCGGCCGGTTACGACGATGCCGAGCGCTGGTGGGAGGACGTGGTCGAGCACCAGCTCGACGGCGATCCGTTCACGGCGATCGGTGAGGCGATGGCGTCGCTGCGCGCCGGCACGACGACGGACATCGAGGAGGAGCGCCGCGAGGCCCGCATGCGGACGGTGCTGCGGGCCGCGAGCAAGGACCACGAGCGGGTCGCGGTGGTGTGCGGCGCCTGGCACGTGCCGGCGCTGACCCCACCGCTGCCGCCGGCGGCCGCGGACGCCCGGACCCTGCGCGGCCTTCCAAAGATCAAAATCGCGATGACCTGGGTACCGTGGACGCACGGCCGGCTGGCGTCCTGGCAGGGGTACGGCGCCGGAGTCTCGTCTCCCGGGTGGTACCACCACCTGTTCACCGCGCCCGACCAGGTGATCCCGCGGTGGCTGGTCGCGGTGGCCGGCGTTCTGCGCCAAGAGGGCGTACCGGTGTCCAGCGCGCACGTCATCGAGGCGACGCGGCTCGCCGAGGCACTCGCGACCCTGCGTGGGCGGCCGCTGGCCGGGTTGGCCGAGGTGACCGAGGCGACCCGCGCGGTGCTCTGCGACGGCGACGAGCTGCGGCTGGAACTGGTCAACCGGCGGGTCGTGGTGGGCGAGCGGCTCGGTGAGGTACCGGAGTCCACGCCGTCGGTACCGCTCGTCAAGGACGTGGCCGCCGCACAGAAGCGGCTGCGGCTCGCCCCCGACGTGCACGAGCGGGAGCAGGATCTGGACCTGCGGCGCGAGTTCGACCTGGCGCGCAGCCGGCTGCTGCACCGGCTGGGGCTGCTGGGGATCGGCTGGGGCAGGTTGCTGGACCCGCGCCGCGGCAAGGGCACGTTCTGGGAGTCGTGGCGCCTGAAGTGGCACCCGGAGTTCGCCGTGGATCTCGTGGCGGCGAGCGCGTACGGGACCACTGTGGACGATGCGGCCGCCGCCCGCGTCCGCGAGCTGGCCGAGAAGGCCACCACCCTCGCGGACGTGACCGCGCTCGTCGAAAAGTGCCTGCTGGCCCACCTGCCCGACGCGCTGCCGACCGTGCTGCGCGCGTTGGACGAGCGGGCCGCGCTCGACACGGATGTCGTCCACCTGATGGCGGCGCTGCCCGCGCTGGCCCGGACGCTGCGGTACGGCGACGTGCGCGGCACCGACGTCGGGGCGCTCCGCGAGGTGATGGCCGGCCTGGTCGTCCGCGTCTGTGTCGGGTTGCCCGCGGCGGTCGCCGGGCTCGACGAGTCGGCCGCCCGCGAGCTGCGGGACCGCGTCGACGAGGTGCATGCCGCACTCGCGTTGGTAGCCGTCGAGGCGTGGCGGGCGGACTGGCTCGACGTGCTCGACCGGCTCGCCATCCGGAACGACCTGCCCGGACTGTTGGCCGGCCGGTTGACGCGCCTGTTGCTCGACGCCGGCCGGCTGTCCGGTCCCGACGCCGAGCGGCGGATGGGCCTGATGCTGACGGTCGGCGTGGCGCCGGCGGTCGCGGCGGCCTGGGTCGAGGGCTTCCTCGCCGGCGGCGGGCTGCTGCTGGTCCACGACGATCGGCTGCTGGGGCTGGTGGACGGGTGGCTGGCCGGGATACCGGACGACCAGTTCGTGGACGTGCTGCCGTTGCTGCGCCGCACCTTCGGCCAGTTCGCCGCGCCCGAGCGCCGGGCGATCGGCGAACGGGCGCGCGCCCTGGACGCCCCCACTCGTGGGCCGGTGGAGGCCGAGGACCTCGACCCCGAGCGGGCGGCGCTCGTGCGGCCGACCGTGTCGCTACTCCTGGGCTGGTCCCCCTCCCCCTTGATCGATGAGGAAGAGGAGGGAGGACTCGCATGAGTGAGGAACGCATGCGCAGGTGGCGGCTCGTGCTCGGCGGCGAGGCGGCCGACGGTACCGGGGTGTCGCTCGACGGGCAGGACGAAGGCATCGACGCCGCACTCGCGGCGCTGTACGACGCCGACGAGACGGAACCCGGCGAGCGCCGCGGCGGGCTCGGTGCATCCGCGCCCCGGGTCGCCCGGTGGTTGGGCGACATCCGCAGCTACTTCCCCAGCACGGTCGTGCAGGTCATGCAGGCCGACGCGATCGAACGGCTCGACCTGAACCGGTTGCTCCTCGAGCCGGAGATGCTGGCCGCGGTGGAGCCGGACGTGCACCTGGTCGGTACCCTGCTCGCGCTCAACCGGGTGATGCCCGCGGCCACCAAGGATCTCGCGCGGCAGGTGGTCGGTCGGGTCGTCGCCGAGCTCGAGCGGCGGGTGGCGCAACGGATGCGTACCGCGGTGACCGGCGCGTTGCACCGGGCGGCCCGCGTCGAGCGGCCCCGGCACCACGACATCGACTGGGACCGGACGATCCAGGTGAACCTGCGGCACTTCCAGCCGGCGTATCGGACCGTGATCCCGCACCGGCTGATCGGCTACGGCCGGCGCGGCGAGTCGGTACAGCGGGAAGTCGTGCTCTGCGTCGACCAGTCCGGCTCGATGGCCGCGTCGGTGGTGCACGCCAGCGTGTTTGCGGCCGCCCTGGCGTCGCTACGCGCGGTGCGTACCTCGCTCGTCGTCTTCGATACCGCGGTCGTGGATCTGACCGAGCTTCTGGCTGATCCGGTGGACGTGCTGTTCGGTACCCAGCTGGGCGGCGGTACCGACATCAACCGGGCGCTCGGCTACTGCACCGGTCTGATCACCAAGCCCCGCGACACGATCCTCGTGCTGATCAGCGACCTTTACGAGGGCGGCAAGCGGGAGGAGATGCTGCGCCGCGTCGGAGGCCTGGTCGCGGCCGGGGTGCAGGTGGTCGCGCTGCTCGCGTTGTCGGACGAGGGAGCGCCGTCCTACGACCACGAGAACGCGGCCGCGCTGGCCGGGCTGGGGGTGCCCACGTTCGCGTGTACGCCGGACGCGTTCCCCGACCTGATGGCGGCCGCCATCGAGCGCCGCGACCTGCGCGCCTTCGCCGACCGCCAGCGTCAGGCGGGCTGGGTGCGCAGGTAGCGGCCGAAGTGCGGCACCGTGAAGGCGACCGTGCCGCGCTCACCCGAGTAGATGAGACCCTTCTTGATCAAGGCGTCCCGGGCCGGTGACAGGGACGCCGGCTTGCGCCCGAGCGCGCGGGCGATCTCGGCGGTGGCCACGGCACCGGCGTCCATCTCGGCCATCGCGTGCAGGTACTCGCGTTCGGCCGGTGTCGCCCGCTCGTACCGCGATCCGAAGAAACCCACCGCCAGCTCCGCCTCCGCCTCCGGCGCGGCGACCGCGACGTCCGCCGCCGAGATCGGGGACCGCGGCGCGTGGTCCCAGGTGGCTTTGCCATAGGCCTGGACGAAGTACGGGTACCCGCCGGACTTCTCGTAGAGCGCGTCGAGCGCCTTCGGCTCGTACTCCACCTCCTCGCGGGCGGCCGGCGCGGCGAGCGCCCGGTCCGCGGCGAGTCGGTCGAGCCGGTCGATGCGCTGGTACCGGAACAGCCGCTCGGAGTACGACTTGGCCGCCGAGAGGACGGCCGGCAGGTGTGGCAGGCCGGCGCCGACCACGATCAGCGGCGCGCCCAGTTGGGACAGTTCGTGGCAGGCGGCGCACAGCGCCGACACGTCCTCGGCCGAGACGTCCTGCATCTCGTCGACGAACAGGGCGATCCCGGTACCGACATCGACAGCCACGCCGGCCGCGTCGGTGAACAGCTCGACCAGGTCGATCTCGATGTCGCCCGAGTCCGCCCGCCCGGCCGCCGCCGGTACGTCGATGCCGGGCTGCCAGCGGTCGCGCAGCTTGCCCGCGGGGGATCGCAGCGCGAATGCCTTGAGCACGCCCAGGAACCCGTCGACGCGGTCCGGGGCGCGGTGCTGCGGCGCCAGCTCGCGGACGGCCATGTGCAGCGCGGCGGCGACCGGACGACGGATCGACTGGTCCGGCCGGGCCTCGATCTTCCCGGTCCCCCAGCGCCGGCCGAGCGCCTGCGACCGCAGGGTGTTGAGCAGGACGGTCTTGCCGACGCCGCGCAAGCCGGTCAGGACGAGCGACCGTTCGGGGCGACCACGGGCCACCCGTTCCAGGACGACGTCGAAGACCTCGAGCTCCCGGTCCCGGCCGGCCAGCTCGGGTGGACGCTGGCCGGCGCCCGGGGCGTACGGGTTCCGCACCGGATCCATAGCCTCGGACAGTATCGGGCTCTCTAGCGGGAACCGTAGATTTCCGTAGAGAGGGCTATGCGCGTTTCGCCTGCTCGCAGTGGGCTGTACGAAATCGCCAACGCGGTGACGCTCATATCCGATTTAAGCGATAGCCGCATTTCGCATCCTCTGGACAAGATCATATAAGGGCGGAGCATAGATGTGGTTTGCGATCTTCCTGCGCTGTACCATCAACTATCTTCGATGGTTGTTGGTACAGCGCGGCGTTTGAGTGATGAGGGCTGGAGGCCGACTATGGTTAAGGTTCAGGTGGCTCGCCAATGGGCGTGGGTTACGCGATTGACGGTTGCTTCTCTACTTTCAGTAACGGGGATCGCAATGTTCCCCGCCACTCCGGCAAATGCTGATGTCTGGTGTTTCGGCCAGGTTACTGATACCTACGCCAAGAACACTTGCGACGCCGATCTGCCACAATCTAGTACCTATGATGGGTACCAAACTTGGATAGTCTGTACGGATGGTCGACTGCACATTGGCCCATTCAGGTGGTGGGGCGAAGGCTATTCGCAAGTAAATTGCCCGGCGAACCGATTCGTGACCGATCATGGAATTTTTTACGTCTCGCTCTAGGAGATCGTAGGCGGTAGCCCATGGGCGTCGTGGCTGTGAAAGCGGCTGTCCCTGCGGTGAGCCCGCTTGGGAAACGAGATCGCCGGTCGGCGGCCACCAAGGCCGAGTGCACATGAGTAGGTCAGTCGGACGCCTGCGTGTTGACCACACTGCCATACGTTTGGCTCTTACTCGTCCGTCGGTCGATCCATGATTTCGCTAAGCTAGCAGAAAAGACGATTCTCGCTCGTGCGAAGCCTTAGAAGAGGCAGTATTGGCTGGCCCACAAGATCAGATCTTTTTCAGGCATAGCACAAAGTCTAGTGTATCAAGGTCCGAATTGTAGTAGTAATGGTATTCGTAACCTGCCACGCTGGCGCATTTCTCGAAGTCGACTGTGCCCTGGAACCGCTTCAGGATCGAATAGGCGCCCTTGGCACACAGCACGACGCGCATCACCGGCTCCTCCTCGGTACCGTCGTTGACCACGCACTGGCCCTCTTCGGCGAACCGGACGTCAGCCGGACTGGACTCGGCCGTTGCGGGCGTGCTCGGTGGACCCGACGTGGCCCCGCCACCGCCGGGCGTGTTGCGGTCGAGGGCGATGTACGTGGCGACGGCGCCGCCGACGAGAAGGATGCCGACGACCGCGATCACCGTGACGATCAGCGCGGTCCGCCGCGGTCCGTCCGGTTGAGGCGGCTCGGTCTGCCAGACCGGGCCGGTGGGCGGCGGGGAGCCGTACTGCGGGTCGAACTGGGGGTCGTGCGGGGCCGGCGCGCCGTACTGCGGCGCGGGGCTGTACGGCGCCTGGGGCGGCGGCGCGGACAGCGGCTGCCCGCCCCACGGATCGGTCGGTTGGCCGTAATCCTGCGGTGGCCGGTCGTGCCACGGCTCCTGCGGCTGGCTGTACGACCCGCCGGATGGTCCATAGCTCGACATCGGGGTGCCTCCTCCGCGCGAGGGTCGCGGTCACACGGGTGCGGTGACGAACATCGTGATGACGATCGTCCCTCGGCCACCGTAGCGTGGCCACCTGCTGACCTCGTCAACGCGCACCCCGACTGTGTCGCGTTCCCGACCTGCGGAAGTTTCCGCCGGTGATTGTGCTCGCCGTCGCAGTGGTCGTCTCGACCGTGCGGCGGTCCCACGGATAGCATCCGCCGTGCCCTCCGCAGCGTCGACACCGCTCTGGCTCGCCGTCCTCGGTACCGCCGGAGCCCTGCTCGGGCCGGTGCTGCGCGCCCGGATCTTCCACCATTCGGTCGTACCGGACGCACCGTGGCGGCGGGACTGCCCGCACTGCGGTCACGCGCTGCTGGCGCTCGGCTGGCGGGGACTCGCCGGCACCCTGCCGTCCTCGGGTCGCTGTCCCTCGTGCTGGGCGCGGATCGGGCCGCCGCCGTTCGTGGTCGAGGTGGCCACCGCCGGCCTGTTCGCGCTCCTTGCCTGGCGGGTGGACCGGCCGCTGCCGCTGGCCGCGTACTGCTGGCTGGCCGCGATCGGGGTCGCCCTCGCGTTCATCGACGTCGCCGTCCACCGGCTGCCGGATCAGCTGACCGCGGCCGCGTTCGGCGGGGTGGTCGCCCTGCTCGGCATCGCCGCCGTGGTGGACCGGGATCCGGCCCGGCTCGGCTGGGCCGTGCTCGGTGGGCTGGGCGTGGCGGCCGCGTACCTCGTCCTGGCCCTGGCCTATCCGGCCGGCATGGGGCTGGGCGACGTCAAGCTGGCGCTGAGCCTGGGTACCGCGCTCGGCTGGACCGGCTGGGTAGCGACCGTATTCGGTACCGCCGCCGGGTTCCTGTCCGGCGGTCTGTTCAGCCTCGTTCTGCTGGTAACGGGGCGGGCCAACCGCAAGACAGAGATTCCGCACGGCCCGTTCATGCTGCTCGGTACGTTCGCCACGATCCTGCTGCTCGCCACCTGATCCCGGCTGTCCGGTGGATCGTCGGCACTTCGTGGCGAGTCGGCTCGGGCCGTACCGGTGGAAGGTCGTCCCCCGTTCGAGTGGTAGTTCCATGTCGGGAACATGACACGTTCCAGTCCAGGCGTGACGCCCCGGAGTCTTGCTCGACGCGGAGGTTTGACCGCTTTTCTGGCTCTCCGATGCCGCCTGGGCTCGGCCAATCGGCTCGAGCTTTGTCACGTCACCGTGTCACTGGGTGTCACATTCCCTATCGCGGACCGGGCGACCCCGGCCGCTGGTTGCCCGACTGGCGGTCCGGGACGCCGGTCGGCACGCTCCTCCCCGTGGCGACCGTCCGGCCGCCTCGTCCAGGTTGGTCCACTGTGGACCGGGGTTCAGGGGGGTTTCCTCGTATGCGAAGGCTGCACGCCAAGCTCCAAGCCTTGCGCGCGGACCAGGACCGCGGGGCGACCGCGGTCGAGTACGCGCTGATCGTCGCGGTAATCGCGGTCATCCTCGTGGTCGGTGGTCTCGCGGTCGGCAACGCGATCAACGGTCGGTTCAATCGGGTGGGCACCTGTGTGACGACCCCGAACGGCACGAACTGTCCGTGATCAACATGCGCAAAAGGCTCCAGCAGGATCGCGGGGCGACCGCGGTCGAGTACGCGCTGATCGTCGCGGTGATCGCGGTCATCCTCGTGGTCGGCGGTCTCGCGTTGGGCAACGCGATCAACAACAAGTTCACGGGCGTGAGCAACTGCGTCGGTACTCCGGTGGCGAACTGCCCGTAGTGGATATTTCAGTGATCGAGGGACGGGGAGGGCACATGCCGCGCGGATGGTCTGCGCGCCGCCGGGATGCGGGCGCCGCAGCCGTCGAAATGGCGCTTCTCATGCCGCTTCTGCTGCTGCTCGTCTTTGGGATCATCGATTTCGGGCGGATGCTGAACGCCCAGATCACAGTGACCGAGGCGGCTCGGGAAGGTGCCCGGGCCGCCTCGCTCAGCCCCAGTCAGAATCCCGCCGGCGTGGAGGCGGACGCCCGAGCGAGGGTCAACCGGGTAGCCGCCGGGTTCAACGCGACGACGACTGTCACCGCGAACTGCATCGGTAGCCCCGCACCGGGCGACGATGCCACGGTCCAGGTCACGTACCAGTTCAAGTTCGCGACCCCGGTCGGCTTCTTCGCGGGACTCCTGCCGAACGGCACTGCCGATGGGTCGATGCCCCTGACCAGTACCGGAGTGATGCCATGCCGCGCCTGAGGCGTCGTCGCCTGACGTTTCGCAGGCCCGACGATCGTGGCGGGGTAGCCACGATCGTCGCGCTGTTGATGGCCTTCGGTGTGTTGCTCGGCATGACGGCGCTGGTCGTCGACGTCGGGCGGCTCTACGCCGAGCGTGAGGAACTGCAGAGCGGTGCGGACTCGGCGGCGTACGCCATCGCGCTGGACTGCGCCAAGAACCGGACCGACTGCGCCACGGGCGCGGCCGAGCTGACGGCGGACGGCTACGCCGACGACAACGCCCGTGACGGCCAGAGCGCGATCGCCGGAGTCTGCGGCCGGGACGCGGGCAACCGGCTCCAGTCCTGCCTCTCCGGGCCGGTCGGCAACCTCACCGACTGCATCGGAACCATCCCGGCGGGCGTCAACTACGTCGAGGTCCGCACCATGACCCGGCTGCGCAACGGCGACTTCGTGCTGCCGCCGAGCTTCGCGCAGACGTTGGCCGGCGGGTACCAGGGGACACAGGTCGGCGCCTGCGCCCGGGTCGCCTGGGGTCCACCGGCGGGCGGGCTGGCGTTGACGATCTCGGTCTGCGAGTACAACGCCGCGACCTCGAACGGCACGGTGTTCGCGCCGCTGCCGCCGTACCCGCCGGATCCGGCCGTGGGCCTGGAACAGGTGATCCGGCTGCACGGGCCGGGTGCGCAGACCTGCAACCCCGGTAACCCGCCGGCGGGCTGGGACTTCCCCGGCGGCTTCGGTTGGCTGGACGAGACCGGTACCAAGCCGTGCACTTTCGCCACCGAACCGGACCTGGACTACGGCGGCAACACCGGTAACAACGCCTCCAGGAACTGTGGTGACGCGCTCATCGCCGCCCGCGCGAGCCACACCGTCCAGATCGTGCCGATCTACAAGTGGATCGACGGCCAGGGTCAGCAGGCCACGTACCGGCTCGAGCGGCTCGCCGGCTTCGTGGTCACCGGGTACTTCCTGGACGGCCAAGGCAATCAGGACCTGCGCGAGCCGTCCAACGTCAACCCGAGCTTCGACCCGTGCTCCGGCAACGACAGGTGCCTCTACGGCTTCTTCGTCGACGTCGCCATCATCCCCGGCGGGACCGTCGGCGTCGGGCCGGATCTCGGCGTGACCGTCATCAAGACCATCGGCTGAAAAGTACGGAGAAACTAAATGACCCGGCGCATCCTCGGCGTCCTGCTCGCCATCATCCTGGCCATCCTGGGCACGGTGGCGGTCCTCGTCTATGTCAAGTCAGCCCAGACCCGGGTGGCCGATGGCCAGCGCGCGGTGCAGGTGCTCGTGGCGAAGCAACGGATCCCGGCGGGCACGAGCGGCGAGAGCATCCGTACCCGCGAGCTGGTCGAGCAGGTCGTGATGCCGGAGCGATCCATACCCAACGGGACCCTTGGTTCGCTGCCCGACGAGCTCGACAAGCTGGTCGTGACGTCCGACGTACAGCCGAGCCAGCTTCTGCTCCGAGGCATGTTCGGTGCGGCGACGAAGCTCTCCGGCGGCCTGAACGTTCCGGAGAAGATGCTCGCGGTCAGCGTCGAGATCCAGATGAACGAGCAGGTTGGCGGGTACGTCCGCCCCGGCTCGCAGATAGCCATCTTCGACACGCACCGGGTGCTCGACCCGGAGTGGAAGAAGATCACCAACGAAGACAACAAGGCAACCAGGGTGTTGTTACCCCGCGTCGAGGTGCTCGCGGTCGGCACGTTCGGCGCCGGCGGGGTCACCTCCGCCCAGCAGGACGGCGCGAACGGGCAGAACGGCAACAACCAGCGGCAAGGCACCACGCTGCTGGTGACCGTGGCGGTCAACCAGACGGATGCCGAGCGGCTGATCCACGCCTCCCGTACCGGTCTGCTCTACCTCGCGCTGCTCACCGACTCCTCCGAGGTCAAGCCCGGCCCCGGCGTGGACAATCGAACGCTGTTCTAGCCATGGCGATCCTGTACGAGCTGTGGGACCAGCACGCGGAGCATTTCGCCGTGCTGCTGGGCGGCGCCACCAAGGTCATGTCGATGGAGGAGCTGGTCGAGCGGTTGGCCGCGGAACCGGACGAGACGCTCGTCGTCTTCGGTCCGGGCGCGCCGCTCGCCGAGGCGGTGGCCTTCGCCGGGGAGTACCGGCTGATCCGTCCCGCGTTGGGTGTCCTGCTGTTGCGGCAGCACCTCGATGTCCGGGTGCTCGGCGAGGCGCTGCGGGCCGGCGTACGTGAAGTGGTGGACGCGACCGATCCGGCCGCGGTACTGGCCGCGTGCGCCCGATCGCAGGATCTGTCCCGGCAGTTGCGTTCGACACCGGGTCGCAACGGCCGGGCACCGGTGCCGACCGCCGCGGAGCCGGCGCCGGAACCGTTCGAGGGACGGGTGGTCACCGTCTTCTCCGCCAAGGGCGGCTGCGGTAAGACGACGATCGCGACGAACCTGGCCATCGCCCTCGCGGCCGGTGGTCACCGCCGGGTCTGCCTGGTCGACCTCGACCTGGCCTTCGGCGACGTCGCCATCACCCTGCAGCTGAGTCCGGAGCGGACGATCGCGGACGCGATACCGGTCGCCGACCGCATCGACGAGACCGGGCTGCGGACGCTGCTGACGCCGTACGTGCCGGGGGTGGACACCCTGCTGGCTCCGGTACAGCCGGCGGTGGCCGACGAGGTGACCCGCGATCTGCTCGCCGACCTGCTTCAGCTGTGCCGCGGGATGTTCGACTTCGTCGTGGTGGACACCGCCAGCACGTTCAACGAGCAGACCCTCGCCGCGCTGGACGCGTCCCACGAGTACATCCTCGTCGCCACCCCGGAGCTGCCGGCCCTGAAGAACCTGCGGGTCACTCTCGACATGTTCGACCTGCTCGACTACCGCCGGGAGAACCGGATCGTCGTGCTCAACCGCGCCGACAGCAAGGTGGGACTGTCCCCTTCGGACATCGAGCGGGTCATCCGGGTACCGGTCGCGGCGCACGTCCCGTCGAGCCGGGATGTACCGCTGTCGGTCAACCGTGGGCAGCCGCTCATGATCGCCCAACCCAACCACTCCGTGAGTGCGGCGATTCGTGAGCTGGCCACCAGCCGGTTGGTTGGTACGGCCACCCACCGCAGCCGTGGACTGCGCGGGTTGATGTCCAGGAAGGCGCGATGAGCGAGCGAAGCGCCGCCGGCGACGCCGGGAAGGCGGTGCCATTGGGCGGCGCGGAGCGAGCGAATGGAGTCACAGCATGAGCCTCAGAGAGCGGATCGACGGAAACCACGTCGCGCCCGTATCGGCGGTACCGGTATCCGGTCCCGCTGGTGGTTTCGGCCGGCGCAGCACCCGGCGGGCGTACGACCCGCTGGCCGGGGTCCGGCGACGAGCCCACCAGGCGCTGCTGGAGCTGCTCGGCCCGCAGCTCTACGAGACCGTCGGCAACGACGAGGATCTGGAGCGACGGGTCCGGGAGACCCTGCCCGAGGTGCTCGCCAAGGAAGAGAGCACGCTGACGGCGGGCGACCGCGCGACGGCGTACCGACAGATCCTCGACGAGATCCTCGGCCACGGGCCGATCGAACCGATGCTCCGCGACCCCGAGATCACCGAGATCATGGTGAACGCGTGGGACCGCATCTACGTCGAGCGGTACGGCCACATCCATCCGATCGACGCCGCGTTCATGGACGAGGCGCACCTGCGCCGGGTCATCGACAAGATCGTGTCGAGGATCGGGCGGCGAGTGGACGAGTCGAGTCCCATGGTGGACGCCCGGCTGCCCGACGGCAGCCGGGTCAACGCGGTCGTACCGCCGATCGCGCTGGACGGCGCCGCGATGACGATCCGCAAGTTCGCCGCCGAACCGTACACAGTGGACGATCTGATCCGGTTCGGGACGATGACGCGGCCAGTGGCCGACCTGCTGCACGCCTGCGTGCATGGCCGGCTCGACGTGGTGATCAGCGGCGGTACGGGTACCGGCAAGACCACCCTGCTGAACGTGCTGTCCCAGTTCCTCCCGGCCGACGAGCGCATCATCACCATCGAGGACTCGGCCGAGCTGCGGTTGGGACAGGAACACGTGCTGCGGTTGGAGTACCGGCCACCGAACATCGAGGGCCGCGGTGAGGTGACGATCCGCGACCTCGTGCGGAACGCGTTGCGTATGCGCCCGGACCGCATCGTCGTCGGCGAGGTACGCGACGGGGCCGCGCTGGACATGCTGCAGGCGATGAACACCGGCCACGACGGGTCACTGACCACGGTGCACGCCAACGCGCCGAGGGACTCGCTGTCCCGCCTGGAGACCATGGTGTTGATGGCGGGCATGGATCTGCCGGTACGGGCCATCCGCGAGCAGATCGCCTCGGCCGTCGACGTGATCATCCAGTTGACCCGGCTCCGGGACGGTTCCCGGCGCATCACCCACATCACCGAGGTGACCGGCATGGAAGGCGATGTGGTCACCTTGCAGGATCTGTTCGTCTTCGACTACCGGGCGGGACAGGACGCGTACGGCCGGCACCAGGGTGGTCTGCGACCAACCGGCTTGCGCCCACGCTTCATGGACCATCTCGCCGACCACGGCATCACGGTGTCGCCCGAACTGTTCGGGTACGGAGCCGCGTCGTGAGGAAGGCGCTCATCATCGTCGGCGGCGTGATCGCCGGCGCGTTGCTCGGCCCGGTGCCCCCCGTCCGGGCCGAGCCCGCGCTCTCCGCCACCGGAGTGCGTACGGAACCGGGAATCGTCGAGTTCTTCCTGTCGGCGCGCGATATACCGGCAGGTACCGTGCTGGATCGGACCACGCTCAGCGTGACCGTGGGCGACCAGGCGCTGGACGTCACCACCGAGCCGCTGGGAGTAGGACAGCGCGCGACCGAAGCGCCGAAGCGGGCCACCGTACTGGTACTTGACACGAGTGGCTCGATGACCGGCGAACCCATCGTCGCGGCCCGAGCCGCGGCGACGGAGTACGTCCGTACGCTACCCAGTGACGTCCAGGTCGGAGTCGTCGCGGTGGCGACGTCGGCGCGGACCATCGCAGTGCCCACTGTGGACAGACCGAAGCTGGCAGCCGCCATCGCGGGTCTGCAGGCTGGGGGCGAGACCGCGCTCTACGACGGCGTACGGGCCGCCGTCGACCTGTTGGGCAAGGCCCGGTACGCCCAGCGGCGGATCGTCGTCCTGTCCGACGGCGCCGACACGACATCGAAGGCGACACTCACCGAACTTCGCGCCGCGCTGACCCCGGCGGGGACTCCGGTGGACGCGGTGGCCTTCCGTACGCCGGACACCGCGTCGGACGTCCTGAGCGATCTGGCCAAGCGCACCGGCGGCCGGTTCTACCCCGCCGCCAATGCCGCCACCCTCGCCGGGGCTTTCCGTGCCGCGGCCGGTGCGTTCGCGCTGCAGCTCATCGTCACGGCACGCGTTCCGGTGAGCCTCGCCGGGCGGGAGGAGCGGCTCACCGTAACGACCACAGTGGACGGTCGGCCGGTAGCGACGGACCTCGAGGTGACGTTCGCGGCAGACCCGAACGCGGCGGTACCGCTGTCGGAGGCCGCCGGTTTGCACCGGTTGTGGCCGGCGCTCGAGTACGGCGTACTCGGGCTGGTCTTCTTGGCATTGCTCCTCTTCGGCCTGGTGGCATTCGCGCCACTGCTGGATGTCGCGCGGCACCGGCGGCGGCTCGCGCAGGTCGACCGGTACACGGCACAACGCCCACCCCCGCCCACCGCGACCAACGAGTCGGAGAGCGCGGTAGCCCGGGCGGCGCTCGCCCTGTCCGAACAGGTCGTCAAGACCGGCGGCCTGGAGGAGCGGTTGGCGCTCGCGCTCGACCGCGCCGGAATGCGGCTGCGTCCGCACGAGTGGCTGCTGATCAGGGCACTGGTCGGCCTCGGTACGGTCGTGCTGTTCGCCCTGCTCCTCGATCCGTGGCTGGGCTTGCTGCTGGGCATTCCGGCGGCGTGGCTCGGCACGTACTACTACCAGCGCCGCCGGGCCGAAAGCCGATTGCGAGCCTTTGCCACGCTGCTGCCCGACGCCCTGCAGCTGGTCATCGGCTCGCTGCGATCCGGATTCGCGCTGTCCCAGGCGATCGACGCGATGGTCCGCGAACTACCCGATCCGGTGGCGAGCGAGTTCGGCCGGGCCCTCGGTGAGACCCGGCTCGGCGCCGATCTCGAGGATGCGCTGACCCGGCTGGCCACCCGGATGCGCAGCGCGGATCTGAGTTGGGCGGTCGTGGCGATCCGGGTCCAACGGGAGGTCGGTGGAAACCTCGCCGAGGTACTGTCCACTGTGGTCGCGACGATACGCGAGCGGGACGGCTTGCGCCGCCAGGTGCGGGCGCTGTCGGCCGAAGGTCGGTTGAGCGCGTGGGTGCTCCTCGCGCTGCCGCTGGGCACCGGCGCGTTCATGTTCGTGTTCCGGCAGGACTACATGCGACCGCTCTACACCGAGCCGCTCGGCATTGTCATGCTGATCATCGGTTGCCTGCTGGTCGTGGTCGGTGGGTTCTGGATGTCCCGCGCGGTCAAGGTGGAGGTCTAACCGATGGAACCGGAGACCCTGCTGCTGGTCGGTCTGGGTGCTATCTTCCTGGCGATCACGCTCACGGTGGTCACCGTCGTGGCCGCGAGTCCGGGGCGAACCGGCGTGGCCCGCGCGCTGGAGACGATCGACAGGGTCTACGCGCCGGGTTCCGCCAGTCCGCGCGAGGAGAACCTGCGGACCCGGATGGGCGGGCCGACCGCTCACGCGCTCGTAGGTCTGGCCCGGGCGCTGACGCCGAAGGGAATGGGCGCCTGGCTGCAACGGTGGCTGGACTACGCCGGCAACCCGCCCGGCTGGCCGCCGGAGCGCATCGTCGAGATGCAAGGGGTCGGGCTGCTGGTCCTCGGTACCGGTACCGGCGCCTTCTCGGCGCTGTTCGCCCTCGTCGGGCTGATCGGCTGGACCACCGTGGTCGTGCTCACGGCCGCCGGCGCGACTCTGGGGCTCTGGCTGCCGATCGGGATCCTCTACGACATCGGGGTGCGCCGTCAGGACCAGATCCGCAAGCAACTGCCCGATGCCCTGGATCTGCTCACGCTCTCGGTGGAGGCCGGGCTCGGCTTCGATGCCGCGATCTCCCAGGTGGCCAACACGATGCCGGGTGCGCTGGCGCGCGAGTTCGCCCGGTTGCTGCACGAGATGCAGATGGGCATGCGCCGGGCCGACGCCATGCGGGCGCTGGCCGCGCGCACCCGGGTGACCGAGCTGCGCACGATCGCGGTCGCGGTCGTCCAAGCCACGGAGCTGGGCATCCCGATCGCCAACGTGCTCCGCGAGCAGGCGCGCGAGATGCGGGTACGCCGCCGTCAGCGCGCCGAGGAACAGGCCCGCAAGGTACCGGTGAAGGTGGTCTTCCCGCTCATCCTGTGCCTTTTCCCGGCGCTGTTCGTCGTCATCCTCGGGCCGGGCATTCTCGGCATCATGCACACGATCTTCGGCCGCTGAGGCGGTCGTAGCGGTTGTCGCTCAGAGGCGGGACAGCAACCCCTGCTGGCTCGCGACGTCGAGCGCCTGGGCGCGGCTCGTGGCGCCGAGCTTGCCGTAGAGCCGGGTGACGTACGTCCGCACGGTCGACTCGGTCAGCCGCAGGGTCGCCGCGATCGCGGGCAGGCTCAGCCCGCCGTGCAGGTGTTGCAGGATCTCCAGTTCGCGCGGGCTCAACGAGGCTGACCGGGCCCGCCGCCGGGCGAGGGCGCCCGCGAGGTCCGGTGCGGTGAACGACATGGGTGCGACGGCCGCGTGCCGGATCGAGGCGATCAGCACCTCGATGGTCGCCGCCCGCGGAACCACCGCCGACAGCCTCGCCTCGAGCGCCCGGAAGAGGACGTCGTCGTCGGCCGGCGCGAGCAGCACCACGCCGAGCGTGGGCCGTTCGGCCCGCAGCTGCGAGCCGAGGGTCAGACCGTCGCCGTCGGGCAGCCAGGCGTCGACGGCTACCACATCGGGTTCCAACCACTGCACCATCTCTCGCGCCTCGGCCACGGTCGCGGCCGTTCCGGCGAGGGACACATCGGGGTACGCGGACACGGTGGCCGCGAACCCGACCCGAACCAGAGTCGCCGCGTCGACGGCTACCAGCTTCACCACGAGACGGACGCTACCGGAAAGGATGCTGCCTACAACAGCCGTAACTGCCGGTCTCGAGGGCGACGGGGCTCGGCGTCTCCGAGCCGTTCGAGCAGGCCGGCGTCGATCGTGGCCAGGAACGGCGACGGACCGGCCTCACGCTCTGCCCCGAAACGGAATCGGCGCCTCGAGTGGGTCAGGTACAGCCGGTCCTGCGCGCGGGTGACGCCGACGAAGAACAGCCGACGCTCCTCCGCTGTCGCATTGTCGACACCGTCCGCGTCACTCTCCCGGGTGACACCGGGGAACCGGAAGGGCAGCAGGCCGTCCTCGCAGCCGGTGACGAACACGACCGGGAACTCCAGTCCCTTCGCCGCGTGCAGGGTCAGCAGCGTCACGGCTTCGGCGCGGGGGTCGAGCACGTCGACCTCGGCCCCGGTACCGATCTC
>DASRII010000166.1:0-42377 GCA_035650075.1 Micromonosporaceae bacterium
GCGAACGACGCGAGGGCCGGGGTCGACAGCGGCAGAACGATCGTCCGGAAGATCCGGAAGTGACTTGCTCCGTCCACCATCGCGGCCTCCATGACGTCCCTGGGCAGCTGCGCGATGAAGTTGTGCAGCAGGAAGATCGCCAACGGCAGCGCGAACATCGTGTGCGCGGTCCACACCCCGAGGTACGACCCTTTGGGCATTGCCGGGAAGACCGTGAGCGCGCCGACGTGCAGGCCAGTCGAGAACAGCCGCAGCAGCGGGATCAACGCCATCTGCAGCGGCACGATCTGCAACGCGAAGATGAAGAAGAACACCGTGTCGCTACCCCGGAACCGGATCCAGGCCAGGGCGTACGCCGCCATCGCCGCGAGCGTGACCGGGATGACCGTGGCCGGGATCGTGATCGCCAGGGAGTTGACGAGGTACGGCAGCAGACCGGCGCTCGAGCCGAACGCGCTCTGGAACAGGATCGTCTGGTAGTTGGTCAGGGTCGGCTGCGGGTCGGCGAAGAAGGTCCACCACCCGGTGGTGGCCACCTGGTTGGCCGGCCGTATCGACGTGATGAACAGGCCGAGCGTCGGGATCGTCCAGAGCACGGTCATCACGATGACCAGGGTCGAGGCGATGGGGCTGCTGAAGGCCCGGCGGACGGACTTGACCGCGGGTTCGCGCGTGCGGGTGGTCTCCGTCGCGGCAATGGCATCGAGAGCAGTCATCGCGTCGCACGCTCCCTACGCAGCTGGAAGATGTTGTAGAGGACGAGGGGTAGCACGGCCACGAACAGGATGGTGGCGAGCGTGCTGCCGCGGCCGTTCTCGAAGAAGACGAACGACTGCGTGTACATCTCGTTGGCCAGGACCTGGGTGCCGAAGTTGCCGCCGGTCATCGTACGGACGATGTCGAAGACCTTGAGCGTAGTGATCATGATCGCGGTCAGTACGACGATCAGGGTGTTGCGGATCATCGGGATCGTCACCTGGAACAGCAGCTTGCGGCCGGTCGCCCCGTCCATCCGGGCGGCCTCGGTGATCTCGTCCGGTACCGCCTTGATCGCGGCGGACAGCACGACCATGGCGAACCCGGTCTGGACCCAGATCATGATCACCATGAGCAGGAACGTGTTGAGGGGCTGGGCCAGGATCCAGTTCGGCGGGTTCTTCCAGCCCAGAGCCATGACCACCTGGCTGAGCAGGCCGATCTGCGGCTGCTCGGGCCCGCGGGCCTCGTAGACGAACCGCCAGATGAAGCTGGCGCCGACGAAGGACACCGCCATCGGCATGAAGATCAGCGATTTGTAGAACGCCTGCCGCTTCATCCGGTCGACCAGCAGGGCCATGGCCAGGCCGATCACGGTCGTCACCACCGGCGCCACCACGATCCAGAGCAGCGTGTTGATCAGTACCTTCTGGATGGGTGACGCGGTGAACGCCCACTCGTAGTTGTCGCCGCCGACGAACCGCGAGCTGCTGCCGTTGAAGAGGCTGAGGTAGACCGTCCGGATGACCGGGATGACCAGCCCGGCGAGCAACAGCACCGCGGCCGGGCCGAGGAAGATGGCGATCGTCAGCGGCCGTGCGAAGCGCCCGGTGGCCCGGCCCGCCGCGAAGAACACCACGAGCAGGATCGCGAAGAACATCGCGATGACCCCGATGGTGTTCCCGAACTTGAGCACCGTTTCCGACATGGTTGGTCACCTCCGGTCGGCCTGTGCCGCGGCCCGGGCGTTGCCGCCCGGGCCGCGGCATCCGTACTAGTCGTCGAACGTGACTACGCGGGCCACTGCGAGTCGATGTCCTGGACCGTCTGGTCGATCGACTTGCCCTCGGCGAACCAGGCCGTCATCGACTTCCACTCCTGCCCCGATCCGACCGCCGCCGGCATCAGGTCGGAGGCGTCGAACCGGAACGTGGCGTTCGCGTCGGTGAGGTACTTGGCAGAGAGCTTGTCGAGCGGATCGGTGTAGGCGCTCTGGTCCGCGCCGTTGTTCGCCGAGACCCAGCCCTTGGCGGCCTTGATCCGGCTGGTGTGCCATTCGGGTGTCGACAGGTACTGCTGTACCAGCTTCACCTCGGGCCGGTCGCCGAAGGCCGTCGTGAACTCGCCGCCGCCGACGACGGGCGTCGGAACGGACGAGTTGATACCCGGCAGGTAGAACGCGAAGATGTCCGCATTCTCACCGATTTGGGTACCGGCGGGCCACTGCGCACCGTAGAACGACGCCTGCTGCAGCATGAAGCAGTTTCCGGTCAGGATCGGCTTGCCGGCGTCCTGGAAGGTCGTCGTCGCGATGGACTTGACGTCGCCGAAGCCGCCGTTGACGTACTTCGGGTTCAGCATCCAGCCCTGCAGGGTCTGCATCGCCTGCTTGATCTCCGGCGAGTTGAACTTGATCTCGTGGCTGACCCATTTGTCATAGACGTCGCCGCCGCCGGTACGCAGCACGATCTGCTCGAGCCAGTCGGTAGCCGGCCAACCGGTCGCCGTACCCGAGCCGATGCCACCACACCACGGCTTCTTACCGGTCGCCGAGATCCGGTCGCTGAGCTGCATCATCTGGTCCCACGTCGTGGGTACCTGGTAGCCGCCGGCCGTGAACGCCTTGGGCGAGTACCAGACGAGGGACTTCATGTTCGCGCTCATCGGTGGCGCATAGAACGTGCCGTTGACCGAGCCGAAGGACTTCCAGGTCTTGTTCCAGTACTTGTCGACGTTGGCGGCGGTCGCGTCGTTCGGCTTGACCACCTTGCCGGTTTCGACCATCTTCTGCAGCAGACCGGGCTGCGGGATGATGGCCAGGTCAGGCGCGTTCCCGCCGCTGACGCGGACCGGGAGCTGGGACTCGAAGTCGTTCGAGCCCTCGTACGAGATCTTGATGCCGGTGCAGTCGCTGAACTCCTTCCAGGACTTCTGGAGCGAGTCCGACTCCGGGCTGATGATCGAAGCGAACATCGTGACGGTCTTGCCGGATTGTCCGGCGAACGCCTGATACTTGGCGCAGTCGCCGGTCAGCGTCGGGACGGGCCCGGCCGCGTTGTTGCCTGATGTGTTCGAGCAGCCGGCCAACACGGTCACGACCGCGACGGCCGGTGCCACCAACGCGAGTGCCCGGCGCCGGGTGAGCGCACTCATCGAGGTCCTCCAAGGGTTGGGTGTCCTCACTGTCCGAGCCTGATGTAAGCGCTTCCGGCCCGGCCGTGTCCATGGCTCGCAGCGATCGAGTCGATAACGAATCGCTGGATGGTCACAGTCTGGCGCACGGCACAGATCATTCGACAAGCTGGGATGATGCGAGCTCCGAGTACGGACGAGGCCAGTCTGGTCATGGCGGCTCAGGCCGGCGACCGGCGGGCACTCGACGAACTCGTCACCGCCAACCTGCCGCTGGTCTACAACATCGTCGGCCGGGCGCTGAGCGGCCATCCCGACACGGACGACATCGTGCAGGAGACGATGCTCCGAGCCATCCGCGAACTGGGGACCCTGCGCACACCGAGGAGCTTCCGATCCTGGTTGGCGGCGATCGCCGTACGTCAGGCGAGCACGCACCTTCGCCGGTCACGCGTTGCCGGGCGGCGCAACGCGGCACTCGCCGAGGCGGAGGGCCGGCCCGACGCCGGCGCCGATTTCGAGGACCTGACGATTCTGCGCCTCGGGCTGTCCGGCCAACGCCGACAAGCGGTACTCGCCGGTCGCTGGCTGGATGCCGACGACCGGGCGTTGCTCTCGCTGTGGTGGGTGGAGGCGGCGGGCCACCTGTCACGGCCGGATCTGGCGGCCGCGATCGGGTTGACCGTCGCCCACGCCGGCGTTCGCGTGCAACGCATGCTTCAGCATTTCGAAGTGAGCCGGGGGCTCGTCGCGGCGTTGGCCGCGCAGCCGCGCTGCGCCGGGCTCGACGCTGCCGCGGCGGACTGGGATGGTCGGCCGAGTCCGTTGTGGCGCAAGCGCCTCGGGCGGCACGTGCGAGCCTGTGTCACGTGTACCCGTGCCGGTGAGGGTATGGTCCCCGCGGCGCGGCTACTGATCGGGATCGCGTTGGTCCCCGTCCCGCTGGCGCTGACGGCGGCGTCGATCGGAAAGGGCGCGTTGTCCGGGATCGGGGGAGCCGGCGTGAAGGTCGGCCTCGTCGGCCAGCTCGCCAAGGCGATGAGCGCACACCCGGTCGCGGCTGCCATCGTCGCCGGCACGGTCGTCACCGGTACGGTCGTCGTGGTAGCCCTGCCGGCGCCGCCATCGGGTTCACCGGCACCGATCACGGCGGTCGCCCCGGCGACTCCGGTGCCGCGTACCACGGCCGCGACGGTCGCGCTGGGTCCCGTGTCCCTGGAATCAGCCAACGCACCGGGCCGGTTCGTCACGCGCGTCGGCGACTTCGGCGTGCTCACGGGCGTCGGCACCGGCAGCGGCGCACAGACCCGACAAGCGGCGACATTCGAGGTGGTCGAGGGCCTCGCGGATGCACGCTGTGTGTCGCTGCGCAGCAGTGATGGCCGCTACCTCCGGCACTCGTTGTGGCGCATGCGGTTGGACACGAACAACCGCACGGTCCTCTTCCGCGGCGACGCCACGTTCTGTCCCAGGGCCGGCTCCACCACGGACTCGGTATCGCTCGAGTCGTTCAACTACCCCGGTCGGTTCCTTCGCCACATCGGCGACGCCCTGTGGGTGGACCCATCGGACGGTACCGCGTCCTTCCGCGCGGACAGCTCGTTCCGTACCCGACCTCCGCTAGCCGGATAGACGACTGCCTATCACCGATGCCGATAACAGAAATGTTTCGGTTGAATTTCTCGGTGCCATCAAGCATTCTCGAAAAGCTGGGATGTTGACGCGTTGTTCGGGCCGCGTCTGAAAATGTTAACGCTAACACGCGGTTCGGAGGGACTGAGCAATGCGCCATTCGTCCGTGGCGGTCGCGGTGGTGACCGTGCTCCTGACCGGCTCGATGCTCGCTGTCGTGCCGGCCGCGTCGGCGGCGACGGTGGATCCGGCGGCGTGGTACGTGCTGGTCAACCGCAACAGCGGCAAGGCGATGGACATTTGTTCCGCGTCGACAGCCGACGGTGCCTGCGTGCAGCAGTACGCCCGGCACAACGGCAACAACCAGCAGTTCCAGTTCGTCGACTCCGGTGGTGGCTTCTTCCGGTTGCGGGCTCGGCACTCGAACAAGGTGTTGGATGTGGCCAATTTCTCCACCGCCAACGGGGCCGCGATCGTGCAGTGGAGCGACCACAACGGCACCAACCAGCAGTTCCGGCTGGCTGACTCGGCCGGTGGCTTCGTCCGGCTGATCAACCGGAACAGCGGCAAGGCCGCGGAAGTTCAGAACTCGTCCACTGCGGACGGTGCGCGGATCGTGCAGAACACCGACACCGGTGCCAACAACCAGCAGTGGCAACTGATCCCGATCGGTGCCTCCACGAACTACACCAACCCGGTGATCTGGCAGGACTTCGCAGACATCGACATCATCCGCGTGGACAACACCTTCTATTACTCGGCTTCGACGATGCACTACTCGCCAGGAGCGCCGATCCTGCGCTCCTTCGACCTGGTCAACTGGGAGTTCGCCGGCCACTCGGTGCCGAGGCTGGACTTCGGCTCGAAGTATGACCTGAGCGGAGGCCGAGGGTACGTACGAGGGATCTGGGCCTCGACTCTCAACTACCGCCGAAGCAACAGCACGTTCTATTGGCTGGGCTGTATCGACTTCAACCAGACGTACGTCTACACCGCGACCGCCGTCGAGGGACCGTGGCAGCGGCGCTCGCAGATCAACAACTGCTATTACGACGCGGGTCTGCTCGTCGACGACAACGACACCATGTACGTTGCCTACGGCAATACCACCATCAGCGTGGCGCAGCTCTCGGCGGACGGGCTCAGCCAGGTGCGGGCGCAGCAGGTGTTCAGCACGCCGTCGAGCATCGGTACCCTCGAGGGCGCCCGCTTCTACAAGCGCAACGGCAGTTACTACATCTTCCTGACCCGTCCGGCCAACGGCCAGTACATCCTGAAGTCGAACAACCCGTTCGGGCCGTACGAGATACGCCAGTTGCTGCTCAATCTGCCCGGCCCGATCGCCGGCGGCGGGGTGCCGCATCAGGGCGGGCTGGTGCAGACCCAGAACGGCGCCTGGCACTACCTGGCCTTCGTCGACGCGTTTCCCGGCGGTCGGGTACCGGTACTGGCACCGGTCACCTGGACCTCGGACGGGTGGCCGGTCCTCCAGACCGTCAACGGCGCGTGGGGCACCTCGTACCCGATGCCGACCGTGCCGCCGCCACCGCGACCCGTCAAACCACTGGTGGGCGTGGACACCTTCACCGGTACGACACTGGGTCCGCAGTGGGAGTGGAACCACAACCCGGACAACGGCAGGTGGTCGGTCAGCAACGGGCTGCGGCTGCAGACCGCCACCGTGACGAGCGACCTGTACCAAGCGCGCAACACTCTCACGCACCGGATCCAGGGACCGACATCGACGGCGACGATCGTGCTCGATTACTCCGCCATGAGCAACGGTGACCGAGCGGGGCTGGCGTTGCTACGTGACCAGTCCGCGTGGATCGGCGTCAAACGTGACAACGGCGCAGCCAGGGTGGTGATGACCAACGGGCTGACCATGGACAGCAACTGGAACACCACCGGTACCGGCACCGAAGCGGCCAGTGCCGCCGTCTCCGGCGGCCGGATATGGCTGCGGGTCAACGCCGACATCCGTCCCGGTACCGGCCGGCAGGGGCGTTTCTTCTACAGCACCGATGGGGTCACCTTCGCTCAACTCGGACCCGGTTTCACGATGACCAATGCCTGGCAGTTCTTCATGGGCTACCGGTACGGCGTTTTCAACTACGCCACCCAGACTCTCGGCGGCGCCGTGACCGTCGAGCGGTTCGAGCTGACCACACCCTGATCGAAGGAATAGGAGTATCAGGATGAGCCGTAGAAAGATCATTAAAATTCGCTCGTTGTGTCTCGCCGTCGTCCTGACGCTGGCTTCGCTGGGGGTTGTGTCCGCCCACGGTGCTCCCGCCGCAGCCGCGAGTGGGAATCTATTGACGAACGCTGACATGGAGAGTGGCACGACCGGTTGGTCCGCTTTCGGCGCTGGAGCCCTGGCATCGAACACGAGTGTGGTCCATGGCGGGGCGCGTTCACTGGCCTACACGGGTCGCACGGCTTCGTGGAACGGACCCAGCCAGAGTGCGACCTCCCTGATCGCAAATGGCGCCAGCTTTACGACGAGCGTATGGATGCGAACGCAGAGCGGAAGTCCTACCGGCAAGGTCACTTTGCAGGTGACTGCCAACGGGACGACGAACTACATCGCCCTGGCGCAGGGCGTGGTGAACGCATCCGCTTGGACGCAGCTGACCGGAACCGTAACCGTGTCCTGGACCGGGACGTTGTCATCCGCGAGGCTCTATGTAGAGACGGTCGCGGGTACCGACAGCTTCTACATCGACGATGCTTCGTTCGTCAACAATTCGTCGGGCGGGGCATGTACCCTTCCTTCGACGTACCGTTGGACATCGACGGGCGTGCTCGCGAACCCGAAAGCGGGCTGGGTGTCGCTCAAGGACTTCACCAACGTCGTCTTCAACGGCCAGCATCTCGTCTACGCGACGACGCACGACACGGGAACCACGTGGGGCTCGATGAACTTCAGTCTCTTCACCAACTGGTCCGGCATGGCTACCGCCACCCAGAACACGATGTCCTCCTCTACCGTTGCGCCGACGCTCTTCTTCTTCGCCCCGAGGAATCTTTGGGTACTCGCCTACCAGTGGGGCGCGACCCCATTCGTCTACAGGACGTCGACCAACCCCACCAACGCGAATGGATGGTCAGCCCCGAGCGCGCTCTTCTCCGGAACCATTTCCAACTCACCCACGGGGCCTATCGACCAGACGTTGATCGGCGACGGCACAAACATGTACCTGTTCTTCGCCGGAGATAACGGAAGAATTTACCGGGCCAGCATGCCGATCGGCAACTTCCCAAGCAACTTCGGCACGGCGGCGACAATTATCATGAGCGACACGACAAACAACCTGTTCGAGGCTGTTCAGGTCTACAAAATCCAGGGGCAGAACCAGTACCTCATGCTCGTCGAAGCCATCGGCGCCAACGGGAGATACTTCCGCTCGTTCACCGCCACCAGTCTTGGCGGATCGTGGACACCGCAGGCCGCAACCGAGGGCAACCCCTTCGCTGGCAAGGCCAATAGCGGCGCCACCTGGACCAATGACATCAGCCATGGCGATCTGGTGCGCAGCAACCCTGATCAGACCATGACCGTCGACGCGTGCAATTTGCAACTCCTCTATCAAGGACGCAATCCCAGCTCCGGCGGTGACTATGGCCTACTGCCATACCGGCCGGGTCTGCTCACGCTACAGCGCTAGTTACGTGTAGAAGTACTGGTTCACGCGTGTCCTTCTGCGTTTCGGCCTCGTTCGCCGGATGCGACTGTCGTCGTGACGACTACGAGGAGGACGACAATGTGGGAGAACATGGTGACCGTGTTGGGCGCGGCGGCTGCCTCGGCACCGGCCGCCGCGCCGGCGGCCGCCCCTGGGCGGATGACGAAGAACCGGCCGGTTCCCGCCGGAGGCACACCCAACCCGGACGGCGTTTCCATCGCGCTGACCGGTGGCGGGACAGTGACCGCCGCGACCGGGACCGTGGTGCGAAATGGCCAGCGGATGCCCGCGATCTCGATGCGGTACGTCGGCCCCCGTAGGCGCGATGTCCACTTCCTGCAGTTCGTGGAGCAATGGCTGGAGCGCAGCGATACTGGAAACCCGTCACCGATCGAGTTGACCGGGCCGTTTCCGGCAGTCATCCAGCTCAACGGGGTACCGACGCGGATCCGCGAGAAGGAGATGCGACTCAGCGACACCCGCGATGGTGCGTCGAGCAACGTGGACACCAAGCTCGGCCAGAGCATGTACTACGACGAGGCATTCGGCGCCAAGCGTCCATTCCTCACCCGGAGAGTGGAAACCATCGATGCGCCGTATACCGACCCGGCGCTCATTCCGATCCTCGGCCAGGCCTTTCCAGACATCGTGTCGGTGAGTTCGTTCCGCGGCTTCGCCACCTATGTGATGCGCAAGAACCGGCCTGAGCTGCTGGTGTGGTGGGAGCTGAGCGAACAGATCACCCCCGGCAAGAACACGCCCACGCTCACGATCCGCTGGGCCGCACCGGTCACCACCTTGCAACCCGAGGACCGCGCGGCGCTCGACCGGGAGTACCCGGCGAACACCGTGCCGCGTCGCTGATCTGTCGACTTTGTAACCGACGCTCCTCCGGCCGGCCCCGGCACACCAGACTGGACCGGTGGAGGGTGAGGAGTTCCTCGCGGGGTTGACGGCCGGCGAGACGGCGGAGCTGCGTGCGCTCGGTCGACCGCGGCGCTGGCCGGCCGGCGCCACCGTGTTCAGCGAGGGCGACCGGTCCACCACGGTCGTGCTGCTGCTCACGGGCCGCGTGAAGATCTACTCACTGACCGAGCAGGGTACCGAGATCGTCCTTGCGGTACGCGGTCCCGGTACCCTCCTCGGTGAACTGTCCGTTGTGGACGGTGCGCCACGGGCGGCGTCTGTCCAGGCGATGGAACCGCTGCAGGCCATCGTCGTACCCGCGCCGGCCTTTCTCTCGTTCCTGCGCGGCCATCCCAACGCCGCGCTGCGGATGGTCCAGATGATCGTTGGTCGGCTGCGGGACGCGGACCGCAAGCGCGCCGAGTTCGGTGCCTACGACACGCTCGGCCGCGTATCGCTGCGACTGGTCGAGCTGGCCGAACGGTTCGGTGCCCGGGGCGAACGCGGCATCCGGATCACCGTGCCGTTCACCCAGGACGAGCTGGCGGGCTGGATCGGCTCTTCGCGCGAGGCCGTCGCCAAAGCGCTCCGGACCCTGCGTGACCAAGGTGCGATCGAGACGCATCGCCGGGGCGTGTCGGTACTGGAGCTGGAGCGCTTGCGCCATCCCCGTTGATCGGCCTTGCAACCGGTACGCAGGTACAGGGTTACGGTCGAGGCATGACCGACAGCTTCGAGATGTGCACCCTCCCCATCGTGGAGCGACCGGAACGGCTGGCCGAGTTCGACGACCTGTTCGCCACCGCGCTGCGGGGCCAGCAGCGGCTTTCGCCGACCCGTCTGCGGTGGTGGCTGGATCCGGCGGCCGAACCGACCGCCCGGGACCTGGCCGGCCGGGAGAGCGAGTGCTGTTCGTTCTTCACGTTCGCGTTCGCCCCGGACAACGGCGAGCTGCGGCTGGACGTCGAGGTACCGCGGGCACACGTCGATGTGCTCGACGCGCTCGCCGAACGGGCCGCCGCCGGGCTGGCGGCATCGTGAGCGGGCTGCGCAGCGGCCAGGTGGCCGCGGCGGCCGGGGTGAATCTTCAGACGTTGCGGTACTACGAACGCCGCGGGCTGCTCGCCGAACCGGACCGCAGCCTGGGCGGGCACCGGATGTACCCGGCCGAGACCGTGACCGTCCTGAGGGTCATCAAGGCGGCACAGCGGCTCGGATTCACCCTCGACGAGGTCGCCGACCTCCTCGAGTCGGGCCGGCACCGGCACGGTCGGCGCCAGAGCGCGGGGTTACGCACCCGCGCTCAGCAGAAGCTGGCCGAGGTCGAAGCGAAGATCGCCGACTTGCAGGTCATCGCCGGCACGCTGCGTGCGGCTGTCGATGCCGGCTGCGACGACCTGGTCGCGTGCGCCGAGGAGCCGTGTTGCCCGATCCCGTTCGCCACCATCGGTCTAGGAGCGCCGGATGCCGACGCTCGCTGATCGCGCCCGTCGCGTACTGCCGTCTAGTTTGTCCAGTCTGGCCGGCGTGGCGTGCGCGGCGTGCTGCGCGATCCCGGTACTGCTGGCGGCCGGTGTGCTCTCGGGCGCCGGCTGGGCGGCCGCCGGGGCCTGGATGCCGGGTATCGCGATCGTCCTGACCGGACTCGCCATCGGTGCCTGGTGGTGGGCTCGTCACCGGCGTCATCGGGCCGGCTGCGCGGGAGGCGCAGGCTGCGCTTGTGGGTCTTGATGCACCATACTCGGGCGCATGGACACGGTCCCCCAACCCCTTCGCGAGCTCCTGGCCACCGGACCGCTGGCAACCGTGGTCACCATCGACCCCGACGGCACGCCGCACGTGACGTTGGCCTGGGCCGGCCTCGACGGCAACGAGCTCGTCATGGCCACTTTCTTCAACCTCGAACAGCGCAAGCTAGCGAACCTGCGGCGCGATCCCCGCGTCGTCGTTTCGTTCCAGGCAAAGGAATTCTCGGGCCAAGGGCTCTGGCCGTACGCGGTCGTGCAAGGCCGCGTCGACCGGATCACCGAGGGCGGCGCGCTGGACGTGATGGACCGGCTGTCCGAGTACTACATCGGACCGGGCCAGCAGTACCCGATGCGCGAGGTCCCGGACGGCATCGTCATCCACCTGACCATCGACCGCGTCTACGGCCAAGGACCGTGGGTCGGCTAGTACAGCAGGTCACCCGGACAGGAACAGGCAGAAGGGATGGCCGGCCGGGTCGAGCATGACCCGGACATCTTTCTGCGGTTGGTAGTCGGCGAGTGTGGCGCCGGCTTCGAGGGCTCGGGCTACCGCGCCCTCGAGGTCGGCGGCCGGTACATCGAGATGTACCGTGATGTGCTGCTTGCCCGGTTCGCTAGGCCACACCGGGCGGACGTACTCCTTCTCGTACTCGATGTTGATGGTCATCAGACCCGGGCCGTCCGACGGGTACTTCAGTTGTGCGAAGCCGGCCTCCGGTGGGTCGCCGGGCAGCGGGTCCTCGATCGTGGCCAGCGTCCAGCCGAGGAGTCGCTCGTAGAACCCCGCCAGCTCGCGCGGGTCCGGCGCCCCGATCGTCACGCTCGATACCTGCATTGGTTGCGCCATGCGTTCGCCTCCCTCTAGGTCGACGCCTCGGCCGGCGTCCGGTCGGTGGGGAAGCGTACCTGGGTCAGTGCCTCCGAGGTGGTCCACAGCCGCTCGGCTACCGACTCGTCCTTCGCGCGCCGGGGCACGTGCGCCTTTCGCGGCAGACCGGTCATCTCGGCGAATCCGTCGGGTCCGTAGTAGCCGCCGCCGACCGCGTCCGAGCTCGTCGCCGCGTACAGCGTGGGCAGGCAACCCTGCGGGATCTCCTGCCACAGACCCGGCATCCGTTCCACGAGGCGGGTCAGCAATGGCGCCCGGTTGTCCTTGCGGCCCATGCCCGGCCCGCTCGACTGGAGGTTGGTGTGGGTGCCACCGGGATGTGCGGCGTTGCTCATGATGCCCCAGCCGTACCGGCGGCTGCGGCGGTCGAGCTCGAAGGCGAACATCAGCGTGGCCAGCTTCGACTGGCCGTACGCGGTCCACGGCCGGTACTTCCGTTCGCTCTGCAGGTCGTCCAGGTTGATCCGGCCGATCCGGGCCACCCCGCTGCTGAGCGACACGACCCGCGCCGACCCGGCGCGCAACAGCGGCAGCAGCCGTCCGGTGAGGGCGAAGTGCCCGAGGTGGTTCGTGCCCAGCTGCAACTCGAATCCGTCCACTGTGGTCATGCGGTTCGGCACCGCCATGACACCGGCGTTGTTCACCAGGATGTGCACCGGGCGGCCCTGCCGGGTCATCCGGTCGGCGAACTCGGCGACCGAGTCGAGGCTCGACAGGTCGACCTGCTCGACCGTGACCTGCGCGCCCGGGTGTTCCGCCGCGATGCGCCGGACCGCGTCCACACCCTTGTCCACATTGCGTACCGCCAGGATCACGTCGGCGCCCGCGCCGGCCAGCCGAGTGGCGGCGCCGTAGCCGATACCGCTGTTGGACCCGGTCACCACCGCGAGTTTGCCGGTCTGGTCGGGAATGTCGATGTCCTTGGGCTTGCTCACCGCTGCCTCCCATAGACGAGTTTCCACGGCGGACGTTCGGTCCGAACTTACAGCGG
Source organism: Micromonosporaceae bacterium (assembly GCA_035650075.1). Taxonomy (GTDB): domain Bacteria; phylum Actinomycetota; class Actinomycetes; order Mycobacteriales; family Micromonosporaceae; genus DASSUC01. The sequence continues at coordinate 12,964 of DASRII010000166.1, forward strand.
TGTTCCTCGCGGTGCTCAACCGCGTCGATGCTCGATCGGCAGGCCGGCCGCCCGCCAGGCCTCGAACCCGCCGATGACATCGGTGACGTCGGTCGCGCCGAGGTCGAGCAGGATCGCGACGGCGAGGCTGGACGAGTACCCCTGGTTGCAGATGAGGATCAGCGGCGTGCTCAGGCTCGTGATGGACGGGTGCGTCGCGCCCGACTCCGGGTCCACCCGCCACTCCAACACCGTGCGGTCGATGACGAGGGCTCCCGGGATGAGGCCGTCGCGGCGGCGCTGGTCGCTGTCCCGGGTGTCGATGAGCAGCGACCCTGTGGAGATCGCGTGGTAGGCCGTGAGTGGATCCACCCGGGTGTAGCGCTTCCGGGCGCTGGCGACGAGGTCGTGCACGGTACGCCGGCTCGTCATATGGTCAACTTACGAGATGTACGAGATACGGGCCATCGGGTACGTCGAGTCGCCGGTCACCGATCCCGGATCGGCACCGATGCAGGGTTTCGAAGGGGCACCGGACGCGTGGCTCGTGTTCTATCCCGAGGTGGCCGAGGCCGCCCGTGACCTGACCGCGGGTACCGAGGTCTATGTACTGACCTGGTTGCACCTCGCCCAGCGGGACGTGCTCGTCGTCCATCCCCGTAGCGACCCCAACAACCCGCTGACGGGAGTCTTCTCCACCCGGTCCCCGGACCGGCCGAACCCGATCGGGCTGCACCGGGTACGGATCACCGCGGTCGACGGGCTGCGCGTGCTCGTGCGGGATCTCGAGGCGATCGACGGAACGCCCATTGTGGACGTCAAGCCGGTCCTCGAGGGCGGCCGGTGAGCTTACCCTCGACGGCGTCGAGGGCGAACGCGAACTGGTCGGCAAACTCGATGTCGCGCTGATCGGCGGTCGAGCCGAAGCCGTGTCCGGCGTCCGAGTCGACCCGCAGCAGGGTCAGCCCGTCCGGCGCCGCGGCCTGCAACCGGGCCGCGAACTTGCCCGGCTGCCACGCCGGCACCCGGCTGTCGTTGCGGCCGGCCGTCAACAGCACGGGCGGGTACGCCGTTCCGTCGTGCACCCGGTGGTAGGCGTCTGACATCAAGAGGCTGCGGAACCCGTCCTCGGTACGCAGACTGCCGAGGTCGCCCATGTTGATCGGGCCGTTTTCGCTGAACTCGAAGCGCAGGCTGTTGACGACGGGGACGCTGATGACCATCGCGCCCCACAGGTCCGGCCGGCGTACCAGGGCACCGCCGGTGGGGATACCGCCCGCGCTGCCGCCGACGCCGACGAGGAGGCCGGGCCGGGTGTACCCGCGCGCGACAAGGTGCTCGGCGCAGTCGATGAAATCGGTGACCGTGTTCTCCTTTGTGGACAGTCGGCCGGCCTCGTGCCAGGCACGCCCGTACTCGCCGCCGCCTCGCAGGTGCGCGACCGCCCAGATGCCGCCGTGCTCCAGCCACACCGCGCGGTGTGGCTCGTAGCCGGGAACCAGCGTGATCCCGTAGGCGCCGTAGCCCGCGAGCCAGACCGGGTTGCCGCCGTCGTACGCGAGATCCCGGCGGTGTACCAACGAGATCGGGATGGGGGTGCCGTCGCGGGCCGGAGCGAAGACGCGGTACGCCACCACGTCCTCGTGGCCGGCCCGGGAGCCACCGGCGCTGAACTCGCCCGTGCCGATGTGGTACCGGTAGGTCCGCATCGGGCTCGTCCACGAGTCGAGAACGATCCGTAGCCCCGGCGGGTCCGGCAGCTCGGTCCATTCGGTGATGGCACCGTCGATCGGCAGCGGTACCTCGACCGGCTCGCCGCCCCCTGGCGCGGTGCGGGTGCCGTCGAGCGGTGCGCGGCGCAGCCGGGCCACCCCGCCGTCGTGTTCGCGGACGAACAGGTGACCGTGGACGACGTCGACGGCGGTGACGACGCGTTCGCCCTCCGGTACGGCGACCCGGGAGGGGCCGCCAGCCGCCGGCACCGCGAGGACCCGACGGCGCGGCGCGTCCCGGTGGCTGACGAGGTACACGGTGTCGGGTCCGAGGGCGAACGCTGTCACGCCATCCTCCCGTGCGGCGACGAGCCGCCACGGGCAGTCCGCCGGTTCGTCCAGGCACTCGGTCGGCGCCACGTACAGGGTGCAGTCGCCGAGGTCCGAGGTCACCGAGCCACTCAGCCCGCTGTGCGACACGATCGCGACCGTCCACGCGCTGCCCGGTGGGCGGTACAGCAACGGTCTGTCCACAGGCGACAGTGGGAGCCGTTCGTTGAGCCCGCGAGCCAACAGCACCAGATCGGTGGCCGGGTCGGTACCGAGCCGGTGTCGCAGCGACCGGCTGTCCCGCCGATCCGTCCCCCGGAACCGGTGGTACAGCAGCGATTCGCCGTCGTCGAGCCAGCTCACGAACCGCAACCATGCCCCGTCGATCGCATCGGGCAGCAGGTCACCGGTTGATACCTCGACCACCCGCAGCACGCTGCGCTCGGAACCACCCATTGAGACACCGCACGCGACGTACCGGCCGTCGGGCGACGGCACGTACCAGTCCACGGCGTGGTGCGCCGCACCATCGGGGTCGCGCATGGTGTTCGGGTCGAGGAGCACCCGCTCGGCGGCACCGGTGCCGGACGCGACGAGCACCGGTACCGCCTTGCCGGGGTCCTCGCGCAGAGCGAAGACGTACCCGCCGGCGAGCGTCACACCGAGCCGCCGTACCCCCTGATCCGCCCGCAGTGACCGCAGGCGGGCGAGGATCTCGGCGCGGCCGGGGAGCGCCTCGAGAACGTCGCGGGCGTACGCGTCCTGCCCGTCGAGCCACGAGTCGAACTCGGCGGTCTCCGTCTCCATCCACCGGTACGGATCCGCGATGGTGACGCCGAAGTAGGTATCCCGGACGGTCTCGGTACGTGCTGTGGGTGGCTCGTGCACCCATCCATTCTTACGGTGCCGGCCCCTGCGCCGGGTAGACGCAGGGGCCGGCGAATGTCAACTCTGGACGATCGTCACGTTGTCGACACCGGCCTCGATGAGGCTGCCCGTCGCGGCGTCAGCCGCCTCGAACCTGATTCGGATCGTCTGTCCGGCAAAGCCGGTGATGGTCACCGACGCGGTCCCCCACGCCCCGGCCCGGTTCACCGCCGAGCCGAGTTGTTGGAAGACCTGGCTGGTGGTGTTGCCGACGACGAACGCCCGGAAGAAGTCGGCATTGCTGGCGTTGTTGAGATGCGCCAGGTACCACGAGAAGTTCAGCGTCAGCGTGCCGCTCGCGGGCAACGTGATGGCCGGCGATTGGATGCTGGTGACGCCACCGTCCACATCGTTCGCTCCCGCACTGGCGCCCGCCGCGCCCGCGGTCACCAGGTCGAAGGTGCCGCTGACCGTCGCGTCGAGCTGCAACGTGATGCCGCTGCTGGTGCCCTGCGGGTTGGCCCGTTCCCACTGGCCCGTGGTCGCGGTGTCCGACCCGTTCGGGTTCGTCGTCCAGCCGGTCGCGGTCTCGAAGGTGTCCGAGTAGATCGTCGTACCGCCGCCGCCACCACCGCAGGTGGGCTCGCCGGCCTGCACCGGTACCGACACCGCGTTCCACGCCGCCTTGACGGAGGCGCACTGGGTGGAGTTGGCGCCGAACAGGTTCACGGCCGCGTTGAGCGAGGCGAGCCGCACGTTGGCGTACCGCCACGTGGAGGTCTTCGCCAGCATCGCGTTGTAGTAGACCCGGCCCGCGTCCTGCACGCCGATTCCGGTCACCGTGGAGCTGTTGCAGGTCGGGCTGACCGGGCCGCCGGCCGGGTTGGAGCCGCGTGCCATCAGGTAGAACCAGTGGTTGAGCGGACCCGCGGCGGCGTGCACCTCGGTATTGGGGATCTGCGTGGACCAGCAGTTGGGGTCACCCTCGGCGGCGGGGTTGAACATGTTGCGGATCTCGCCCGAGCCCACCAGGTCGACCTCTTCGCCCACCAGGAAGTCCGGTGGATCGTTCGCGTTGTTGGCGAAGTGCTCGGTGAGGGCGCCGAAGATGTCGCCCGTACCCTCGTTCAACCCGCCGTTCTCGTTGCCGCTGCCGGCGCCGCCGGGTGTGGTCTGGAAGATGGCGTGGCCGAACTCGTGCGCCACCACGTCGATGGACGTGGCCTGCCGGGTGTTGGCCGAGTTGTGGCCGAAGCTGGTGAAGCTGCCGTTCCAGAACGCGTTGGCCTGGTTCAGGCCGACCCGCGCCGGGAAGCCGCCACCGTTGCCGTTGATGCCGTTGCGGCCCAGCCACGTGCCGAGCATGTCCCACTCGCGCTGGACGGCGAAGAGCGCGTCGACGCACGCCGTCTCGAGGTTCGTGCCGGAACCGTTGCCCCACACGTCGTCGGTACCGGTGAACGTCGTACCGGTCTGCCCGCCGCACCGGATGCCGGGCCGCGTCGAGTCCTGCATCGACCAGTTCGTGCCCGACCCCGAGGTGGAGATGTTGACCACGCCGACGTAGAAGCTGTTGCCGGTACCGTCCCGGACGAGGTCGACGGAGTCGGCCACCGCGCCGGTCGAGGCGTCGACGTAGACGCTTCGCACGCTGGGCGCGCCGTTGGTCGCGGTACCCGTCAGCTTGACCTCCCACGCCAGGCGTGGCGTGCCCCACGCCAGCACGACGAGGCGCGGCAGGGTTGCCAGCTGGACCGTCGCCAGTTGCGCCCGAGCCGTGGCTAGTGCCGCGTCGGCGCTGACCTTCGCCGTGGGGTCGACGGAGATGACCCGATCCTGGGCCACGTACGTGTTCAGCACCGTACCCGCGGCGTCGGTCGAGACGACGAGGTCGCCGCCGACAACCGGCATTCCGGCATGGGTGCGGTCGTACGAGAAGTACGTGATGCCGTTGCCGCCAGCGTGCGCGCCCGTCCGGACGAGGGCGTCGGCCGGGCTCTTGTGCAGGGCGACAGCATTGCTCGAGACGAACGCGTCCGCGGCGGCTGCCGGGTCGGTCTGCTTGGTGGGGACCGGGGCGGCGCTCGCGGGCGCAACCGACGCGGTGGCGGTGCCAACGGCGGCGGTGGCGAGCAGCGCGAGCGCCAGGAGGGGTGTTCTGCGTCTCACGATTACCTACTCCCTACATCGACGGTTGTCACACTCTTGCATTTGGAAGTATTGTCGTCAACGCCGAGTAGGCAAGGTCAACTAGAATCCGGGACCATGGATGGCCTGGAGATCGCCCATCGCCGACTGCACGCTCAGCACCTGTCCGGGTCGCCGCTCGCGGATCCGGTCGCGGTGGTCGGTCACTTCGGCGCCATGCAGGCACAGGAGTTCGCCGTGGCGAAGTGGGCGGTCGGCCAGCGCACCATGGGGTACGACGATGCGGCGATCCAGCGGCTGGTCGACGAGGGCGCGATCCTGCGTACCCACGCGTTGCGCCCGACGTGGCACTTCGTCACCGCCGCCGACATCGGCTGGATCCAGGCCCTCACCGGCCCGCGGGTCCATGCCTTCAACGGGTACATGTACCGCCAGCACGGCCTGGACGACGAGGCGTTCGGCCGAACGAACAAGGCGATCGTGGGTGCTCTGCGCGGCGGCAACCACCTGACCCGCAAGGAACTCGGCGGCGTGCTGGACGCGACCGGCAACCGGCTGGCGTACCTCGTCATGCGGGCCGAACTCGACGGGCTCGTGGCCAACGGCCCGATGCGCGGCAAACAACACACCTACGCGCTACTGCGCGAACGGGTCCCGAATCCGTCCACAATGGAGCCCGACGCGGCGTTGGCGGAGCTGACCCGGCGGTACTTCACCAGTCACGGACCAGCGACCGTCAAGGACTTCGCGTGGTGGTCGAGCCTGACCGTAGCCCAGATCAGGCACGGTCTCGCCCTCCTCGGGTCGGCGCTCACCAGCGAGGAATTCGACGGGCGCACGTACTGGTTCGCGCCGTCGGCTCCGCCGGTCCGCGACCCGTCGCCCACTGTGCACGTGCTGCAGGGCTACGACGAGTACGTGGTGGCGTTCACGGACAGCAGGTACGTGGTCAACCTGGGCGGGCTGCCGGTCGGTACACCGAACGAGAACATGCTGATCCATCCGGTCGTACTCGACAGCCAGGTGGTCGGCTACTGGCGGCGGTTCCCGGAGCGCGCTGCCCTCCGCGTCGAGCTGACGCTGGCTGTCACGCTGACGGCCCGGCAGCGGCGGGCTCTGGCCGCCGCCTTCGCCCGCTACGCCGACTTCGCGGGCGTCCCGGTCACCGTCACTTGACCGCCGGACCGGTCGAGCCGCGTACGACCAGCTCGGGTTCGAAGAGCAGCTCGTCGGCGGTCACGGTGACGCCCTCGATCTGGTTGACCAGCAGGGTCACCGCGGCCCGGCCGAGCGCCTCGATCGGCTGGCGTACGGTCGTCAGCGGTGGCTCGGTGCAGTTCATGAACGCGGAGTCGTCGAAGCCCACGACCGAGACGTCCCGCGGTACCACCAGACCCGCGCGGCGGGCGGCTCGGATCGCGCCCAGCGCCAGGGGATCGCTGGCGCAGACGACTCCGGTGACGCCGTGCCGCAGCATCCGGGTCGCCGCGGCCTGCCCGCCCTCGAGCGCGAACATCGCGTGCTCCACGATCTCGCCGTGGCCGGCCCGGTTGGCCAGCTCGCGGTACGCCGCCAGCTTGCGGCGCGACGGCGCGTGGTCGGGCGGGCCGACGATGAGCCCGATCCGTTCGTGGCCCAGCGAGGCGAGGTGGCCGTATGCCTGCTCCACCGCGACCGCGTCGTCGGTGGACACCTGCGGGAAGCCGAGGTGTTCGACCGCGGCGTTGAAGAGCACCACCGGCAGGTTGCGCTGGATCAGCCGTTCGTAGTGCTCGTGCGGGGCGTCGGCTTCGGCGTACTGGCCGCCGGCGAACACGACCCCCGACACGTGCTGGTCGAGCAGCATGTTGACGTAGTCCGACTCGGACAGGCCGCCGGCGGTCCGGGTACACAGCACGGGCGTGAACCCGCGCTGGGCCAGCGCACCGCCGACCACCTCGGCCAGGGCCGGGAAGATCGGGTTCTGCAGCTCGGGCAGGACCAGGCCGATCAGTCGGGCCCGTACCCCGCGCAGCTGGGTCGGACGTTCGTAGCCGAGCACGTCCAAGGCCGTCAGCACGGCCTCCCGGGTGGAGTCGGAGACCCCGGCCTTGCCGTGCAGTACCCGGCTCACCGTGGCTTCGCTGACGCCGACCTTCTCGGCGACCTCCGCAAGCCGGCGGGGCGTAGCGCGCGTCATGGTCGCAAGGATAGGACATCGTTCGTCCGCAGATGGGCCTGGGTCAGTCAACTTCTTGCGTAGAAAAATTGGCATCTTGCTCGGATGAGTCGAGATAGCTACAGTGACTCCACTCACAGCGCGCAAGCTCCGTTGCAGCGATCAAGAAAACCCCCGTTCCCGAAGGGATGGACAGGATGTCCGTACCGCAGTACCGGCAGGTCGCAGCGTTGGCGCTGGCGGCCGGGCTGGGGCTTGGCCTCGCGGCGTGCTCGACGAAGAGTGGCAGTACCGACGCGGCGGGCAAGGTCACCATCACGGTCGACTGCCAGCCGGTCGGTGCCCAGAAAGAGCTGCTGAAGAACTGGAACGCCGATGTCGAGGCGTTCCAGAAGCTCCACCCCAACATCACCATCAAGAGCGTCTCGGTGGGCGCCCAGTGCAACAACCCGCCCGACTTCACGGCACGCCTTCAGGGCGGCACCGTGACAGACGTGTTCTACGGGTACATGACCGACCTGCAGCAGGTGCTCGACTCCGGGCAGGCGATGGAGATCACCCCGTACGTCAACAAGGACACCATCCCGACGTGGGACAGCATCGACGCCGCGGCCAAGGGAGTGTTCACCGACGCCGGCAAGGTCTACGGCGTACCGGTCAAGAACTACTCGATGGGCCTCGTCTACAACAAGAACCTGTTCCAGCAGGCCGGGCTCGACCCGAAGACCCCGCCGAAGACGTGGGCCGAGGTTCGTGCGGCGGCGAAGAAGATTTCGGCCCTCGGCAACGGCATCGCGGGGTACAGCGAGTACAGCGCGGGCAACACAGGCGGCTGGCACTTCACCGCCGAGCTGTACGCCCAGGGCGGCCAGATCGTGAGCACCGACGGCAAGAAGGCGGACTTCAACAACACGATGGGCAAGCAGGTTCTGCAGAACCTCAAGGACATGCGGTATGCCGACAACAGCATGGGCGACCGGCAGTTGTTGGGATGGCCGGACCTGCTGACCAACGCCGGCGCCGGCAAGGTGGGCATGTTCATCGGTGCGCCGGACGCGACGACCGCGATCGTCACCCAGTTCCAGGGCAAGTACCAGGACTGGGCAATGGGCCCGATGCCCGGCCAGGACGGCACGGCCAAGGGCACGCTGGGCGGCGGCGAAGGCTACTTCTTCAAGAAGGGGTTGTCGCCGGAGCAGGTCAAGGCCGGTCTGATGTGGCTCGCGTACGAGAAGCTGACGCCCGGCAAGGGCCAGTTCGACTACGTGCGGTCCAAGCCGCAGAACGAGCCGGTCGGCCTGCCGCAGCCGCAACTGTTCACTGTGGGCAGTGACGCCCACAAGACCGACCTCGAGCAGCGCAAGGCCAACGCGAACGTCAACGTCGAGGACTTCGCGGCCTTCGAGAACAATCCGGTAACCATCAAGGCCGAGCCGCCCAACGCGCAGGCGATCTACGCGGTACTGGACGGTGCGATGTCGGCCGTCCTCACCAACCCCAATGCCAGCGTGGACGACGAACTGAGGAAGGCCGAGGAAAAGGTGAACCAGATCCTGGCCACGGCGTGACCAATGGATGGGTGGGTGGCCGGAAGGTGCGAAACCACCTCACCGGCCACCTGTTCCTCATAGGCGCCGTCCTATGCTTCGCCTTCTTCGCCTGGTACCCGATGGTCCGCGGCATCGTGATGAGCTTCCAACGGACCCGACGGGGGGTTACCACGTGGGTCGGCTGGGACAACTACGAGCGGATCATCGACGATCCGAGCTTCTGGACCGCCTGGAAGAACACGCTGTACTTCACGGTGCTGGCGCTCGTCGTCGGGTACGCGGTGCCGTTCTTCGTGGCGATCCTGTTCAACGAGCTGCGGCACGCCAAGGGCTACTTGCGGGCGCTGGTCTACCTGCCCGTGATGCTGCCTCCGGCGTCGACGCTGTTCCTGTTCAAGTTCTACGTGTACGACCCGAGCGACGCGGGGTTGTTCAACGCGATCCTGAAGGCCCTGCACCTGCCGACGTCGCAATGGATGCAGTCGCCGGCGATGACGGTGCCGGCGATGGTTCTCGCGTCGACCTGGATGAACATGGGTGGAGCGGTGCTCATTTACCTGGCGGCTCTGCAGAACATCCCCGGCGAGCTGTACGAGGCAGCCGAGCTGGACGGGGCCGGGGTCTGGCGGCGGATCCTGCACGTGACGATTCCGCAGACGAAGCTGATCCTCTCGCTCATGGCGATGTTGCAGATCGTCGCCACGATGCAGCTCTTCATCGAGCCGTTGATTCTCGCCAACGGCGCCGGTTCGCAGGACTCGGCCACCTCGGTGGTGTATCTCATCTACCAGCACGGGTTCTTCCAGAACGACCTCAACGGCGCGGCGGCGCTCGGCGTGCTCATGCTCGTCGTGCTGGCCGGCTTCTCCGCCGTCTACCTGCGGCTGACCGCGAGGCCGGAATGACCCGCACGCTCATCTCCCAGTCCCAGCTTCGCCGGGGGCGCGGCCGGTTCCTCTACTGGACGCTCCTCGCGCTGGTGCTGGGGGTGTTCAGCCTCGCCTTCATCGGGCCGCTGTACTGGATGGTCACCGGCGCGCTCAAGTCCGGTCAGGAGATCGCCCAGACACCGCCGACGCTCTTCCCCGCCGATCCGCAGCCGCAGAACTACAGCGACGCGTGGTACCGGCTCAACCTCGCGAAGCTGCTGTTCAACACGTTCTACTACGCGGTCGGCGCGGTCGTCTTCCAGCTCGTCCTCGACACCGCCGCGGCGTACGCGCTGTCGAAGCTGCGTCCGATTTTCGGCAACGTGATTCTCGGTCTGATGCTGGCCACGCTGATGATTCCGGCGATGGTGCTCATCGTTCCGCAGTACGTGACGGCAATAGATCTGAACCTGCTCGACTCGCCCTTCGCCATCTGGCTGCCCGCCGTGGCGAACGCGTTCAACATCTTCCTGCTGAAGAGGTTCTTCGACTCGATTCCCGAGGACCTGCTGGCAGCGGCCACAATGGACGGTGCCGGCCCGGTACGTACCCTGTGGTCGATCGTCCTGCCGATCTCCCGCCCGATCCTCGGCGTGGTATCCATCTTCGCGGTCACCGCCGTGTGGAAGGACTTCCTCTGGCCGAAGCTCGTCATGCCGTCACCGGAGACCCGGACGGTCAGCGTCGGCATCTACGCGTTCGCCGGCGGTACCCCCATGAACGTGGTCGTCGCCGCGGCGGTCATCGCGGCGATTCCGACCGTCATCTTTTTCCTGATCTTCCAGAAGAACATCATGTCCGGTCTGACCGCGGGCAGCCTGAAGGGATAGCCGTGCCTGACTTCGGAGCTGGATGGTGGCGTTCCGCCGTCATCTACCAGATCTACCCCCGCAGCTTCGCCGACGGCAACGGCGACGGCATCGGCGACCTCGCCGGCGTTCGCGCGCGCCTGCCGTATCTGGCCGCGCTCGGGGTCGACGCGATCTGGTTCAGCCCGTGGTACGCCTCACCGCAGGCCGACGCCGGATACGACGTGTCCGACTACCGCGCGATCGACCCGGTGTTCGGCACGCTCGCCGAGGCGGAAAACCTCATCCGGCACGCGCATTCGTTGGGCATCCGCATCATCGTCGACGTGGTACCCAACCACTGCTCCGACGCGCATCCGTGGTTCCGCGAGGCGCTGGCGACCGGGCCGGGCTCGACCGCGCGCGACCTGTTCTGGTTCCGCCGCGGGCGCGGTACCGATGGCGAGCTGCCACCCAACGACTGGCAGTCCATCTTCGGCGGTCCGGCCTGGACGCGGGCGACCGACGGCGAGTGGTACCTGCACCTGTTCGCGGCCGAGCAGCCGGACCTCAACTGGCAGCACCCGAAGGTGCGGGAGGAGTTCGAGGACGTGCTGCGGTTCTGGTTCGACCGCGGCGCCGACGGCGTACGCATCGACTCGGCCGCGCTGCTGATGAAGGATCCCGAGCTGGCCGACTTCGACCATGACCACCCGCCGTTCCCGCACCCGTACACCGATCGCGACGAGGTGCATGAGGTGTACCGGTCGTGGCGGGCGATCGCCGACAGCTACCCGGAACCGAGAGCCCTCATCGGCGAGGTGTGGTTGCCGGATCCGGTGCGGTTCGCGGCGTACCTGCGTCCCGATGAAATCCACACCGCGTTCAACTTCGCCTTCCTCGGCTGCCCGTGGGACGCGGCGGCGCTGCGCCGGGTCGTCGACGAGACGCTGGCCGTCCATGCTCCGGTGAACGCGCCGGCCACCTGGGTACTGTCCAATCACGACGTTCCGCGGCACGTCACCCGGTACGGCCGGGCCGACACGTCGTTCAATCTGGCGTACCGCCAACTGGGCGCGCCCACCGATCCCGCGCTCGGCCTGCGCCGGGCCCGGGCCGCCGTCCTGCTCAGCCTCGCGCTGCCCGTCTCGGTCTACCTGTACCAGGGGGAGGAACTCGGGCTCGAGGAGGTCGAGGACATCCCGAACGCGGTCCGCCGCGACCCGATGTTCTTCCGCACCCACGGCGAGAACCTCGGTCGGGACGGCTGCCGGGTGCCGATCCCGTGGTCGGGTCAGGAGCCGCCGTTCGGTTTCAGCCCGCCCGGCGCCGCCGGCGAGCCGTGGCTGCCGCAGCCGCGGGCCTGGCGCGACCGGACCGTCGAGGCGCAGACCGGTGACCCGGACTCGATGCTGGAGCTGTACCGGCGGGCGTTGGCGTACCGCCGGAGCCAGCCGGCCCTGGGCGACGGCGACTTCGCCTGGGTACCGGCGCCGGACGGCGTACTGGCCTTCCGTCGCGGCCCAGGCTTCGCCTGCGTAGTCAACCTGTCCGACCGCCCGATCGACCTGCCCGATCGCGTCATCCTGTCCAGCGCTTCGCTGGCGCAGGGCACGCTGCCGGTGGATACCGCCGCCTGGCTGGCTACTGGTTAGTTATCTTCCGTACCCGTTCGGCGTCCTCAGTGGACAGTCGGCGTTGGGCCGCGTCCACCGCCTGCTTGGAGTCCATCGGGCGGAACGCGGTCTTGGACAGTCCAAAGCGGACGGTCCAGCGAACCGCGCCACGGTCGGAACCGGTACCGGTCGTCGCCTCGACGACCTTCGCACGGGCGCGCGCGTCGAAGTCGAGTCCACAGTGGTCGTACAGAGCAGCGAACTCCTCCTCCGGCCGCTGGGCCAGGTCCTCGTACCGCCGGATCGTCACCCCCGGTACGTGCCGGTGCACCCGGTCCACCACGTCGTACATGACGCGCCACAGCAGGGCGGTCTGGTGTATCTCGTCCTTACCGGCGGCGGCCTCGCGCAGTTCCTCGACCACGCTGGCGTCGAGCAGGTCCCGCGTGAGCAGTGGCTGACCGAGCAGCTCGTCGAGGTGGATGTGCCAGTTCAACTTGCGGTAGCTGCCCACCAGCGACACCGGGTCCCGAACGAGCACGACCGCCCGGATCCCGAAGCGCTCGGCGAGCCACGGCACGGCCAGCAGCGCATACGGATCGTCGAGCATCGCCCGCCGACCGCGCATACGCCCGGTCGTGAAGCTCGTCGCGTACTTGGCCATCCGCGCGAGGTCGTACGGCCCGTGGTTGCGGCGCAGCTCGCGCCCGACGCCGTAGCGCAGCCCCAGCGTCCGGCGGAAGGCCGGTAGCCAGTCGCCCTCGTTGTCGGCGCAGATGTACTGGAACCGGTGCGTGACGTCGGCGTCCAGCACGCCCGGCGACCGTCCGGGCGGGTGCCGGGGGTTCAGCGGCTCGTTGACGTACACGACCTGCCCGCTGGCCTCCAGCATCTTGCCGACCCAGCTCGTTCCGCTGCGTGGCAGCCCGGTCACCAGCAGCGCTGGCTGGGTCGCGGCCATCAACTTCTCCTTCCGCACCCGCGCGTGCGGGCAGGAACGCATTATGGGCCGCAGGCCGCGGCGCGGTCGAGGAGCAGCTTCCGCTCGCGGGCATTGCGGGTCAGCGAGGCCGCGCGTTCGAACTCGGTACGCGCCTCGGCGAGCCGGCCGAGCTTGACCAGGAGATCACCGCGGACGCTGGGCAGCAGGTGGTAGCCGGCCAGCGACTGCTCCTCGTCGAGCGCGTCGACGAGCTCCAGGCCGGCGGCCGGGCCGTACGCCATCCCGAGCGCCACGGCCCGGTTCAGCTCGACGACGGGCGAGGGCGCGAGCCGGGCCAGCGCCTCGTAGAGCGCGGCGATCAGCGTCCAGTCCGTCTCCTCCGCGGTACGCGCTCGCGCGTGACAGGCGGCGATGGCGGCCTGCAACGCGTACGGTCCGGCCGACCCGCCGAGGGCCTGAGCCCGGTCGAGCGCCGCCAGACCGCGCCGGATGAGCAGTTGATCCCAGCGTCGGCGGTCCTGGTCGAGCAGCAGTACCGGCTCACCCGTCGGCCCGATCCGCGCCCGCAGCCGCGACGCCTGGATCTCCATCAACGCGACGAGCCCGTGTACCTCGGGCTCCTTGGGCATCAGCTCGGCGAGGATGCGGCCGAGCCGCAGGGCCTCGTCGCACAGCCCCGGCCGGACCCAGTCATCGCCCGCGGTCGCCGAATACCCCTCGTTGAAGATGAGGTAGATCACTTCGAGTACCGACGCCAGCCGCTCGGCGCGCTGGGCCTCCTCCGGTACCTCGAACGGCACGTTCGCGTCGGCGAGCGTCCGCTTGGCCCGGACGATGCGTTGCGCGACGGTCGACTCCGATACCAGGAACGCCCGGGCGATCTCGTCGGTGGTCAACCCGCCGAGCAGGCGGAGAGTCAGCGCTACCCGGGCCTCGGTCGACAGCACCGGATGGCAGGAGACGAACACCAGGCGCAGCAGGTCGTCCTCGATGTGGTCGACGAGGACTACCTCGTCATCGGCGTCGAGTTGGAGGTCGCGGCCCAGCTCGGCCAGTTTGCGCTCGTACCGCTCGTTGCGCCGGATCAGGTCGATCGCGCGGCGTTTCGCGGTGGTCATGAGCCAGGCGCCCGGGTTGCGCGGTACGCCCGACTCGGGCCACTGTTCGAGCGCGGCGACCAACGCGTCCTGCGCGAGTTCCTCCGCGATCCCGACATCGCGGACGAGCCCCGCGACGCCGGCGATGACGCGCGCGGACTCCATCCGCCATACCGTCTCGATCGCGGTGTGGGTGTCGGTAGCCATCACAGCCCCGGTGTCTGCTCCCGCAGCCGCGCCTCGGTTTCCTGCTGCTCGTCGGTCGCCCCGATCTCGTCCATCTCGGCCACCTGACGGATCTCGATCACGGCTTCGCTGACGCCGCTGTCGCCGAACTGGTCGACGGCCGCCTCGAGCGGGCAGCGCTTGGCCCACTCGATGGCCTCCTCCCGCGACTTCACCTGGATCAGGTAGTAGCCGGCGACGAGTTCCTTAGCCTCGGTGAACGGACCGTCGATGACCGTCCGCTTACCTCCGGAGTACACCACCCGCGCGCCGGTCGAGCTGGACAGCAGGCCTTCGCCCGCGAGCAGGACCCCGGCCTTCACCAGCTGCTCGTAGTACCCGAGCATCGCGTCGATCAGCTCTGCGCTCGGCAGGGCATCCTCCGGCGGCTCGCCCTTCAGCAGCAACATGAATCGCATGCGATCAGTCTGACAGCGGCTTGTGCGCGGTCTGTCAGCGGACCGCGCGACGCTTGCCACCGTGACGAACTACGCCTTCCAAGCCGAGGGTCTGGTCAAGCGGTACGGCAAGACGGTCGCGCTGGCCGGGGTCGACCTGGCCGCCCGGCCCGGTACGGTCCTCGGGGTGCTCGGGCCGAACGGCGCCGGAAAGACGACCGCGGTCCGGATCCTCGCGACGCTGCTGCGGCCGGACGCGGGCCGCGCGACCGTATGCGGGCACGATGTCGTGCGCGAGGCGGCCCGGGTCCGCCGTGTGATCGGCCTCACCGGCCAGTACGCGTCGGTCGACGAGGACCTCACCGGACTGCAGAACCTTGTCCTCATTGGACAGTTGCTGGATCTGCGGCGGGGTGATGCCCGAAAGCGGGCCGATGAGCTGCTCGACCGGTTCGACCTGACCGAGGCGGCGGGCCGCCCGGCGCGGACGTACTCCGGTGGCATGCGGCGCCGGCTGGATCTCGCGGCGAGCCTGGTGGGCCGGCCGGACGTGATCTATCTCGATGAGCCCACGACCGGCCTGGACCCGGTCAAGCGCGAGGACGTCTGGGGCATCATCCGCTCGCTGATCCGGGACGGCGTCACCGTACTGCTCACGACGCAGTACCTCGACGAGGCGGACGCGCTGGCCGACGAGATCTCCGTGATGGACCACGGACGGGTCATCGCCCACGGGACGCCGGCCCAGCTCAAGCACATCGTCGGCGGGCAGACGATCCTCGTCCGGCCGGTCGACCCCGATCGGCTCGCGGACGCGGGCGCGATCCTCGAGGCGGTGGCGGGCCAGCCGGCAGAGTCGCCGCACCGCGGGGTGCTGACGGTACCGGTCGACAGCGACGCGGCCTTCACCACGGTCGTCCGGCGGCTCGCCGAGGAAGGGATCGGCGTGGTCGAGCTGTCGCTGCGGCTACCGAGCCTCGACGAGGTCTTCTTCACCCTGACCGGCGAGCACACCGAGGAGGTGGCAGCGGCATGACACTCACGAAGGAACCCATCGTCGCGACTAGCCGCGCGGCCAACCCGGCGCGCAGGCCGTTCGGACTCGTCCGGCACAGCCTGGCGCTGGCCCGGCGCAGCCTCATCAAGACAATGCGTACGCCGGAGCAGCTGCTCGACGTGACACTGCAGCCGGTCATCTTCGTCGTGGTGTTCGTGTACCTGCTGGGCGGGGCGGTAGCCGGCTCGCAGCACGAGTACCTCCAGTTCCTGCTCCCCGCGATCATGGTGCAGACCGTGATGTTCGCGTCCCTGGCTACCGGCGTCGGTCTCAATACCGACATCAAGAAGGGCGTGTTCGACCGGTTCCGCAGCCTGCCGATCGGCCGGTCCGCGCCACTGATCGGCTCGGTGCTCGGGGACGTGATCCGGTTCGTGGTCTCGATCGTGGTGCTGCTCGGCTTCGGGTACCTGCTCGGCTTCCGGATCCAGACGAACCCCGGTGCGGCGCTGCTGGCGTGCCTGCTCGTGATGATGTTCTCGTTCGCGGTCTGCTGGATCTTCGTGCTCATCGGGGTGGTCATGCGGGAGCCCGGCGCGGTCCAGGGCGTCGCCTTCGTGATCATGTTCCCGTTCACGTTCGGTACGAACATGATGGTGCCGACCGACACCCTGCCGGGCTGGCTGCAGGTGTGGGTGCGGATCAACCCCGTGTCCGACGTCATGGCCACGTCCCGCGGGCTGTTGATCGGCGGACCGGTGGCCGGGCCGGTGACCAGTACCGTGCTGTGGTCCCTCGGCCTGCTCGCGGTGTTCGTGCCGCTCGCGGTGCGCGCCTACCGCCGCCGCACGTGAGACCGTGCAGACCGCGGGTCGACTGCGGCCAAGGCGCCGGCCTGGTCCAGCGAACGGCCCTCGGCGAACGCGGCCACGAACTCCGCCTCGCCGAGGGCTTCGCGCAGCTGGTTCGCCAACCGCTCGGCGTCCCAGTTGGACCGGTCCGGGCCACCGCGCAATGCCTCGGTAGCGCCGAGCACCCGAGCGGCGCGATGGTGGTCGCCGGTGCCCCGGTACAGCGCCGCGGTGGCCAGGGCGACCGTCGCCGCCACCGGCATGTCCATGCCGTCGAGCGCGAGGTCGATCGCCTCGGCGATCGCCGTCCGGGCCGAGTCCCAGTCCCCCCGGCCGGCGGCCACGTGTCCGAAGGACGCCCGCAGCAGCGCCCGGAACTGCGGCGCTACCAGTGGCGCGCGCTCCTGGGCGGACCAGGCGTCGGTGTAGTACCGCTCGGCGCCCGACAGGTCGCCGTCGTTGCGCGCCAGCTCGCCGAGCAGCAAGAGGGCGAACGCGGTGTCCCGAGCCTGCCGGGCCGAGGGCCGAGCCGTGACGAACCGGTTCAGCTCCGCCCGGACCGAGGCCACGTCGGCGAGGTGTGCCCGGACGCCGGCGAGCCGGATCTGCTGGTACCCGGCGTCGTCCGCGGGATTGAGCTCGCTCACTAGCCGGATCGACTCCTCGAGCGCCTCGGCGGCGGCTTCGAACTCACCCCGTTTGGTGTACGCGTCGGCCAGTGACGTCAACGCCGTCGACAGCCCCCACCGCTCGCCGATCTGCCGGAACGCGTCGGCCGCGGCCGTCAGGTGGGTGAGCATGCCGGTGGCGTCGCCTTCGTTCTCCGCCATGAAGCCACGGAAGGACGTCAGCGTCGCCCGTACCCACGGGTCGGGGTGTGTCATGCCGCGTTCGGCGGAGGCGTGGCCCCGGGCGGTGTCGTCGGTGAACATGGCGACGGCCGGGATGATCAGGCTGAGCAGCGGATGGGTGGTGGCGGGGTCGATGTCCCGGACCATCTCGACCAGTCTCTCCGCCGCGTTCGAAGGCATCTGGTAGCCGCCGACGAACGCCTGGTTGATGTAGTACGCGGCCGTCACTATCGCCCGCGCCTCGTGTGGTGCGTCACCCGGAACCTCCAGCGCCCGGCCCAGCCACGCCGCGGCGTCGGCGCTCTCGCCCTGAATCGTCCATAGTAGACTCAGCGCGGCCCCGAGCCGGATCGCGGTGTCGGCGTCACCCGTGTCGCAGGCGAAGTGCAGGGCGGCGCGCAGGTTGTCCCGTTCGGCGGTGAGCAGGGCCATCCAGTCCAGCTGCTCGGCGCGGCGCAGGTGCGGCTCGGCCGTCTCCGCGAAGGCCAGGAAGTGCGCGGCGTGCCGCACCTGCAGCCGGCCCACTTCCCCGGCTTCGGCCAACCGCTCCAGCCCGTACTCGCGGATCGTCTCCAGCATCCGGTAGCGACCCGCCGCGTCGCCGACGACCTGGAGCAGCGACTTGTCCACGAGCGCGTCGAGCAGGTCGCCGATCGCGTCCGCGGGGACGCCGTTTCCGGCGCACACGCCGCGGGCGCTGTCCTCGGTGATCGCGCCCGGGAAGACCGCGAGCCGGTCCACGAGTAGCCGCTCCTCGTCGCCGAGCAGGTCCCAGCTCCACGCCACGACCGCGCGCAGCGTGCGGTGCCGCGGCATCGCCGTCCGGCTGCCGCCGGTGAGCAACCGGAACCGGTCGTCCAGCCGATCCGCGACCTGC
Organism: Micromonosporaceae bacterium; assembly: GCA_035650075.1. GTDB lineage: Bacteria > Actinomycetota > Actinomycetes > Mycobacteriales > Micromonosporaceae > DASSUC01. The sequence continues at coordinate 31,280 of DASRII010000166.1, forward strand.
TCGAGCGACATCGCACGCAGCCGGGCCGCGGCCAGCTCGATCGCCAGCGGCAGGCCGTCGAGCCGACGGCAGATTTCCACGACGGTACCGATGGTCTCGTCGCTGAGGGCGAACCCGGGCCGTACCGCGGCGGCCCGGTCCCGCAAGAGCTGGACGGCCGGATACTCGAGCGCCTCGTCGAGGCTGGCGCCGGAGAGAGGAAGTCGCAGCGGCGCGACCGGGCAGAGCGCCTCGCCGAGGATGCCGAGCGGCTCGCGCGACGTGGCCAGTACCCGCAGCCGCGGGCACCGGCTGAGCAGATCGTCGGCCAACCGCGCAGCGGCGTCGACGAGGTGCTCGCAGTTGTCGAGTACCAGTAAGGCCTCCGCCGGCGCCAGGGCGTCCAGCAACACGGCCAGCGCGTCGCGTGGCTGGGCGGCCGGTGCGTGGGTATCGAGCAGGCCGCCTTCGCGTTGGCCGAGCGCGCGCAGGACCGCCAGCGGTACGTCGGCCGGGTCGCTGACCGGGGCCAGCTCGATCAGCCATACGCCGTCGGGCATCTCGGCGGAGGCGGCCGCGGTAGTCGCGAGCCGGGTCTTGCCCGCGCCGCCCGGACCGACCAGCGTGACGAGCCGGCTGTCGGTCAGCGCCTTGCCGATGAGGTTCAGCTCTTCGCGCCGACCGACGAAGCTGGTGAGCGCGGCCCGCAGGTTGCCGGTGCGGCGGGCCGGCTCGGCGAGGGTTGTGGAACCCCGGAGCACTGCCAGGTGGGCGTCGCGCAGCGCCGGCGATGGGTCGACGCCCAGTTCGTCGGCGAGCCGGTGCCGGACCTCCTCGTACACCGCGAGGGCTTCGGCCTGCCGGCCGGCGGCGTGCAGCGCCCGCACCCGCAGGGCGCCCAGCCGCTCCCGCAACGGGTGTTCGGCGGTCAGCGCCTCGAGTTCGGCGACGAGCTGTTCCGCTACGCGGTCCGTACCGAGTTCGGCCTCGATCCGGTCCTCGGTCGCGGCCAGCCGCAGCTCCTCCAACCGGGCGGCGGGAGCGACCGCGTACGGCGCGTCGGCCATATCGAACAATGCCGGCCCGCGCCACAGCGTCAGCCCGTCGCGCAGCATTCGTACCGCCGCGACCGCATCCCCCTGCCGCAACGCGTTTCGGCCCGAGGTGGCCAGCCGCTCGAAGCGGACCGCGTCGACCTCGTCCGGCTCGATATCGAGCTGGTAGCCGGCCGGCCCCGAGGACACCGACTCGGCGGGCAGCAGCCGGCGCAGTCGCGATACGAGCGACTGCAACGCGTTGGTCTGGTCACCCGGTGGCGCATCGCCCCACAGCGCGTACGCCAACGCCTCGGTGGCTACCGGCCGGCCGGGTTCGAGGGCGAGCCGGACCAGCAGCGCGCGCAGCCGCGCCCCACCGATCTCGACCGGCTGGTCCGCAACCGTCACCTCGACCGGGCCCAGGATCCCCACCCGCATGGATCCACTGTCGCATCCGGACCACAGGGTCCGGCCGGCGGCGGACTTCCGCCATGGCGGGTTTCTGCCACCTGTACGACGTTCCGTCGCGCGTGGTGTCCCGGTAGGACCAGCGCATGCCTCTGCGTAGCCCTCGCCAGAAGCGGATGTTGTGGCAGATCAGCGCGCTCCGCGCCACCCTCGCCGGAATCGCCGCTCTTGCCCTGCTCACCGGTCCTGGCGGACCCTCGCTGGCCGGCGCCGCACCGGCCGCCGCCGGGCCGCCGCCGGTCGCGGCCCGCACCCACACGGTCACCCTTCTCACCGGTGACGTGGTGCGGGTAGCCGATGTCGGCGACGGCAAGCAGCTCGTCGAGGTCCAGCGTCCGCGTGACGCGGTGGGCGGGGCGAGGGCGATGACCATCGGCAAGCACGTGTACGTGCTTCCGGACGAGGTGCTGCCGTACCTCGCCGCCGACCGGCTCGACCGCCGGCTCTTCGACGTCACCGGGCTCATCGAGCAGGGGTACGACGACCAGCACAGCGACGGCATCCCGCTGATCGTCAGCTACGCGCCCGCGCCCCGGACCACCCGATCCGTGCCCTCGGCCACCCCCGACGGCACCACCCACGTGCGCACCCTGCCGAGCATCAACGGTGCCGCGCTGAGGGCGTCCAAGAAGCGCGTGCGGGATGTGTGGCAGTCCGTCGCGCCACCCACTCCGGCGGTGGCGCCGGCGCTCGGCGACGGCCTGGCCAAGATCTGGCTGGATGGGAAGGTCCGGGCTCACCTGGCCGAGAGCACCGCGCAGATCGGCGCGCCGGCCGCCTGGGCCGCGGGCTACGACGGCTCGGGCGTGAAGGTGGCCGTCCTCGACACCGGCGTGGACCAGGCTCACCCCGATCTGGCCGGTCGGGTCAGCCTCGCCGTCAGCTTCGTGCCCGGCGAGGGTACGGCGGACGTCAATGGCCACGGTACCCACGTGGCGTCCACTGTGGGCGGTAGCGGTGCCGCGTCCGGCGGTGTGGAGAAGGGCGTCGCGCCGGGCGCGAACCTGATCGTCGGCAAGGTGCTCAGCGACAGTGGATTCGGCGAGGACTCCTGGGTCATCGCCGGCATGGAGTGGGCGGCCGCTCAGGGCGCCAAGGTGATCAGCATGAGCCTCGGCGACGACCGGCCGAGCGACGGTACCGACCCGATGAGCCTCGCGGTCGACCAGCTGACCGCGCAGACCGGTGCGCTGTTCGTCATCGCCGCCGGCAACACCGGAGCCGAGGCCGCCATGGGCGCACCCGGTACCGCCAACTCGGCGCTGACCGTGGGAGCCGTCGACTCGACCGACCAGCTCGCCTGGTTCTCGACGAAGGGCCCGCGCTACGGCGACTACGGCATGAAGCCGGACATCACCGCCCCCGGCGTCGGCATCACGGCGGCCCACGCCGGCGGTACCGACTACGTCCCGATGGACGGGACCTCGATGGCCACCCCGCACGTGGCCGGGGCCGCCGCGATCCTCGCTCAGCAGCATCCACAGTGGACCTCGCAGCAGCTCAAGGACGCGTTGATGAGCACGTCCAAGCCGCTCGGCGGGCTGACCGCGTACGAGGTCGGCGCCGGGCGCGTCGACGTCGCCGCCTCGGTGGCCGCCACCGTCACCGCGACCGGCTCGGCGTACTTCGGCCTCCAGAGCTGGCCGCACGCCTCGATGACGCCGATCGACCGCACCGTGACGTACACCAACACCGGCGACGTCGACGTGACGCTGAACCTGACCGAGACCGCGGCCATCACCGGTGGGCCGTACGACGTCGACCCGTGGGCGGATGCCGGTACCCCGGCCCCGGACGGCATGTTCACGCTGTCCGCGCCGTCCGTGACCGTGCCCGCGCACGGCACCGCGACGGTGACCGCCAGCGCGGTACCGGGTCTGGGCGCGGACGGCCGCCGGTACCTCGGCCAGATCGTGGCGACCGACGGGGGCGGCACGGTTCGGGCGCGTACCCAGGTCGGCATGTACGTCGAGGACGAGCGGCACAACCTCCACGTGACCGTGAAGGACCGGGCGGGCCACCCGGCCGCCGCGTTCGTGGCGTTGCAGATGCTCGCCGGCGACGCGTTCCCGTTCTTCGTAGCGGTCGACGAGACCGGTGAGGCGACGGTACGGCTGCGCGGTGCCGCGTACAGTGCGACCACCTACCTCGATGTGGCCGGCAGCAACGGGCCCGACTCGGTCGGCAAGGCGCTGCTCGGCGAACCGGAGCTCGTCCTCGACCGCGACCGCGCTCTCGTGCTGGACGCGCGGAAGGCGCGCGAGGTAACCGCGGTCGTGCCGCGTAAGACCGAGGACCGCGTGCTCTACATGGACTGGTACCGCGACGACGGCAAGGGCGGCGTGCTGGGTGACCAGTTCATGCTGCCGGCGAAGTTCGACAGCATGTTCGTGCTGCCGACCCGGCAGGTGACGATCGGCAGCTTCGAGTACGAGACGCGGTGGCGGAAGGAGTACCCGCGGCTGACCGTGACCGACCGCGGCCGGCCGGTGACCGTCTACGGCCAGGCCGGGTCGAGCTTCTACAACGGCAAGGGCCAGCTCGACGCGGTGTACGCCGGCACCGGTACCCCGGCCGAGTATGCGGGCCGCAACGTGCGGGGCAAGGTCGTGCTGGTGACCCGGTCCGACGAGATCTCGGCGTCGGCGCGGGCGCAGGCCGCGGCGGACGCGGGTGCGAAGCTGCTAATCGTCGTCAACGACGGCCCGGGCAAGCTGTTCGAGTGGGTCGGGCCGGACACCTTCGACGGTTACAGCGCGGTACCGGTCGTCACGGTCACCGCCCGGGTCGGCGCGCCGCTGGTCGCCGAGGCGCGGCGAGGCAAGCTTCGCCTGGCGCTCGAGGGCGTACCGAACTCGCCGTACGCCTACGACCTCGTCGATCCGCACCCGGGTCGGGTGCCGACCAACCTGACCTACAAGCCGCGGGCATCCGATCTCTCCACTGTGGACATGCGGTTCTTCGGTCGGCAGACGACGCCGAGCGGCGAGTTCCGCTGGGACTACCGGCCGTACCGGCCTTCCTCCCTCGGGATGTGGCACCGGGTCGACATGCCCGGCACGCGTACCGACTACGTCTCGGCGCAGCCGGGCACGGCGTGGGCGGAGAGCGCGGTCACCGGCCCCGGGCTCGCCGTGGTGTCGGTGGGTCAGGTGCACGCGCTCCAGCCGGGGAAGAAGACGACGGTCGACTTCTTCGGCCCGGTGGTCCGCCCGCGGGATGGCGGAGGTTTCATCCCGTCCGAGCGGTACGACGGTTTCCTGGTGTTCAACATGCAGCCGTGGTCCGACGGCGGTGCGGGGCACGCCGGCTACCTGACGTACGGCAGCGACACGCTGACGATGAAGGTGTACGCCGGCGGTGAGCTGGTCAAGGTATCCGAGGGCTTCGCGCAGGCGTCGATCTGGCCGGTGCCGGCGGAGACCATCAACTACACCGTGGACCTCGAGGCGAACCGGGATCCGGCGGTCTACCCGCTGTCCCCGCGTACGCACACCGTGTGGCAGGTCATATCGCTGCCGGTAGCCAGCCCCGACGACATCGACGGCATGCCGGTCCTGCAGCTGGACTACCGGGTCGACGCCGATCTGGCCGGGAACGTCCGGGGCGGTCGGCAGAGCGTCGGCCTGCTCGCGAGCCACCTGCCCGGCGTGCGGGGCGGCGGCCGGGTCGTCGAGACCACGCTCGAGGTGTCGTTCGACGACGGCGCCACCTGGCGGGCGGCCACACTGACCCCGGCCGCCGGTGGAGGCTGGACCGCCTCGTTCGACGCGCCAAGCCAGGGCTACGTCTCGCTACGGGCCACCGCCCGCGACGACGCCGGCAACTCGATCTCCCAGGAGGTGATCCGGGCGTACGGCCTCCGCTAGTCGGTGCGCTTCTCGAGGAAGACGAGCGGCTCGGATCCTGGCGGCGTGGGGATGTCCACGTAGCCGAGCCGCCGGTACAGCCGAATGTTCTGCTCGCTGCGCGGCCCGGTGAACAGTACGAACCGGGCCGCTCGGCCGGCGAAGCGGCGCTCGAGCTCGGCTACGAGTTGGCTGCCGATACCCTGGCCCTGCAGATCCGGCGCGACCGAGAGCCGGCCGATGTGGCAGGTATCCCCGTCCAGCCGACCCCGGCCGGATCCCACGATGCGGGTACCGAGTACCGCCTTCAGCACCAGGATCGACGAGATCGCGACCTCGATCTCGGTCACGGTCTCCCGCAGGGGTGGTAGCCGGAAACTGCTGTGCAGCTCGCCTTCGGTCAGGTACGCCGCCCGCTGCAGCGTGAGCAGCTCACCCGCGTCCTGGGCGGCAGCGTCGGTGATGATCAGATTCTGCACGCCTCCTCCTGCCACCGTCCGCTCGGGCGCTAGCGCGCCCAGCGCTCCTCGATGAGGGCGAGTCGGGCTCATGTGCCCTGCACCCGGCCATCCTCACACGCACCGGCGCTCGTATTCTGCGATCATGCTGGCCGCGCTGGGGCTCGACCCGGTCGAGGAGGAGGTCTACCGCCGCCTGGTGACCCGGGCGGGCAGCACCGTGGCCGACCTCGCCGGCGTCACCGGCCGCACACCGGATCAGATCGAACGTCTGTTGGGCACGCTCGTCGACCGCGGGCTGGCCGTCGCGTCCGGTGGGGTCTACTCGGCGGCGCCGCCCGCGGTGGCGCTCGGGGCGTTGCTGCGGCGGTACCGCGATGAGCTGTACCTGGCGGAACGGGAACTGGCCACGCTCTCCGAGGAGCACAGGGTGGCTACTCTCCGCGACGGGGCGGGCGGGGTGGTTGAAGTCATCACCGACATCGCGGCGGTCCGGCACCGGTACATCCAGGTCCAGGAGGCCGCGCGGCACGAGGTGCGGTCGATGGTGGTACCGAACATGATCGTCGTCCCGCCGCGGGAGAACGTGGCCGGCTTCGCCGCGATGCGCCGCGGGGTGCGGTACCGGGCGATCGTCGGTCGCGAGTCGCTATCCGTACCGGGATTCGTGGCGGAGGCGATCGAGAGCATCGAGCAGGGCGAGGAGATCCGCGTCGCGGACCACGTACCGATCAAGCTGATCATCGCCGACCAGGATCGCGCGATGTTGCCGCTGCCGCCCGGCCAGAACACGGCGCCGTCCTCGATCCTGGTACACGCGAGCGGACTGCTCGACGCGCTCATCGCACTGTTCGAGATGACGTGGGACCGGGCGTTCCCGCTCTGGCCGAACGCCGCGGGCGACGACCTGGTCGAAAGCCGACCGGGTGACCTCGACGAGCTCGACTCCCGGGTCCTCGCGCTGTTGCTCACCGGGCTGACCGACCAGGCAGTTGCCGGGCAGCTCGGCCTGTCGCTGCGTACCGTCCAGCGCCGGATCCGCGTTCTCCTCGACAAGGCCGGAGTCGAAACGCGGATACAACTCGGTTGGTACGCCGCTCGCCACGACTGGGCCTGAGCTCCGAGGAGGACGATGAGCATCTCGATCCGGGTGGCCTCGTGCTGGCCCTGGCTCTGCTGCCGTTCGGTGCGGTGTTCTGGTGGGGCTTCGCGCTGCCGTTCGGCCCGGTACTCGCCGTGGCCCGCACCATCCTGATCCTCATCAGCTGGCGAAGCCTCGAGTAGCCATCTGGTACCATATCTTGTACCAGATGGTCGCCACGGTGGGAGGCTTCATGACCGCGATCACCGCTACCGAAGCACGTAAGCGCCTGTTCCCGCTTATCGAGCAGGTCAACGATGACCACACTCCGGTCGAGATCGTGCACAAGCGGGGCAACGCGGTGCTGGTGTCCAAAGAGGACTGGGACTCGATGGTCGAGACCGCGTACCTGTCCCAGGGACCCAACGGTCGTAAGCTTCGCCGCGCTATCGAGGAGTTGAACGCCGGCGGAGGGGTCGAGCACGAACTGATCGACGCCGAGTGAAGATCACCTTTGCGACTGACGCCTGGGAACAGTACCTGCACTGGCAGACCACCGACCGAAAGATCCTCGAGCGGATCAACCTTCTGATCCGTGACATCATGCGTGACGATTCAGACGGCGGGATCGGCAAGCCGGAGCGATTGCGGGGCGATCTCTCCGGCTTCTCGTCGCGGCGAATTGATGACGAGCACCGGTTGGTCTACCGCGTCGACACTGAGTCCGACAGCTTGTTGATCGCGCAGTGTCGGTACCACTACTGCGATCGATGACGCTGCGATGCTCCTAGCGGACGTCGGGGAGCCCGGCGGTCAGGGCGGCTAACGCCCGCTCGGCCTGCCGCCGTACGCGCCGACGCACATCTCGAACGCTCGCCCCGGACAGGATCTGCTCGCGTACGTAGCTCACCACCGCACGGTGCACGCCGACGAGCGCGTTGGCCGCGACCCAGGGTTGGATGTCGTCGGCCCGCCGGGACGTCTCCGAGCGGATCAGCCCGGCCAGCGAACCGGTTGCCTGATCGTAGATCTGGCGCTCGCGCGCCTGGAGCGCCGGACTGTCCGCGACGATGCGCGCCGCGGCTCGTAGCCCCGCGGTCGCCTCGTTGTCCGCGGCGCTCATCAGCCCGCCCATCCCCAGCACATGGTCGCGGAACGCGTCGACGATCGACCGGCCCGCAGGCCTCCGCCGGATCGCCGTCAGCAGACCATCCTCGAACGCTTCCATCCGGAAGTAGACCAGATCCTCCTTGGCCGGGAAGTAGTTGAAGACGGTTGCCTCCGAGACGCCCGCCTGCCGGGCGATCTGGGCAACCGTCACCTTGTCGAACCCGTACTCCGCGAACAATGCGAACGCCGAGTCGGCGATCGACTGCTTGGTCAGCCGCTTCTTGCGCTCGCGCAGGCCGGGTTCGGGCACGTACCACCCCTACGGTAGAGTGACAGTAAAGTTAGAGTCACTCTAACATTTGAGGAGGCGCGCCGTGCGGTTGAGCCTTAACGTGACGAACTACTCGTGGACCGGCGGGATCCACGACGAGCTGAGCCGGGTGGTCCAGCGGGCCGACGAGGCCGGCATCGACACGGTCTGGGTCTCCGACCACCTGATCCAGGCCGATCCCACGAGCGTTCCGGACTCGGAGATGCTGGAGGCGTACACGACCCTCGGGTTCCTCGCGGCGCGGACCGCGCGGGTGCGACTCGGCACGATGGTGTCGGCGGTGACGTACCGGCCAGCGGCGTTGCTCGTCAAGGCAGTGACCACATTGGACGTACTGTCCGGCGGGCGCGCCTGGCTCGGGATCGGCGCGGGTTACCACGAGGAGGAGGCTCGGGCGATGGACCTGCCGCTGCCTGCGGTGCCCGAGCGGTTCGAGCGGCTCGAGGAGACCGTTCGGCTCGCACTGCGGATGTGGTCCGACGACAGTTCACCGGGGAGCAGTCCCGCGCCGGTGCACAAGCCGCACCCGCCGATCCTCATCGGCGGCACCGGCGAACGCCGGACACTGCTGCTGGTCGCGCGGTACGCGGATGCCTGCAACCTGTTCGACATCCCAGACCAGGGCGCGACGGTCAAGCGGAAGCTCGCCGTGCTGGCCGACCACTGTGCCGCGCTCGGCCGGCCGTACGACGACATCGAGAAGACCATCAGCACCCGGCTGTCGCCCGACGAACCGACCGGTGCGTTCGTCGAGCGGTGTCACACACTCGCCTCCTTCGGCGTCACACACGCGGTGGTCCTCACCTCCGGTCCGTGGACCGACGAAGCGTTGAAACGCCTCGCGGCCGCGGTACCGGCCGTGGAAGGGATTTGACGACATGGAGTTCCTGCGCCTACTGCTGCGGTACATCCACCTGATCGGGTTCGCGATGCTCCTCGGCGGCTTTCTGGTCCAGTACCTGTCCGGGCGGCGTCAGCTCAACGTGGTGATGCAGGTCGGGCTCGGCACGATGATCGGCAGCGGTCTGCTGCTCGCGATCCCGTTCCCGGCCGACGTCGAACTCAACTACGTCAAGCTCGCCGTCAAGCTCGGCATCGCCTTCGTGATCGGCGCGATCTTCGGGGTGACCCGCACGCGGGAACGCGCCGGAAAGGCGGTCAGCCAGCCGCTGTTCCTCGCGATCGGTGTGCTCGCCCTCGTGAACGCCGCGGTCGCGGTCTTCTGGCGCTAGCCCCCAAGTGCAAGCATGGTCGCGGTGAACGTACGCGCGTCGAGCAGCCCGTTGCCGAGTCCCAGCTCGACCAGTGTGTCGAAGACCGCCTGATCCTTGCGGGCTGCTCGTACCGCACCGTCCACAATGGAACGGCGGCGCGCGAGCCACGCCACGGTCGAGCTGTGCCGCAGGTGCCGGCCGAGCCGCGCGCGCATGGCCGAGGCGTACCTGGCCGCTGCCTGCGCCGGGTGGCGTGCGGCCGCCTCGCCGGCGAGCGCGCCGGACTGCACGGCGTAGTAGATGCCCTCGCCGGTGAACGGGTTGATGAGCGACAGTGCGTCACCGGCGAGCAGGATCCGGCCGCGACCGATCGGCGGGCGCCGCGTCGACAGCGGCAGGTGGTGCGCGCGTAGGCCGGTCACGCCGGCAACGTCGAACTCCGGCAGCAGTTGGGCCAGCCGGTCGAGCAGGTGGGCTCGGGTGACGGGACGCCCGCGCAGTACCTCGCCGTAGCCGACGTTCGCGGTACCGTCGCCGATCGGGAAGCACCAGGCGTACGCCGGCCATCCCGCCGCGGACGTGACGATGCGCTGTTCGACAACGGCGTTGCCGGGCAGTTTCGCGTACCCCCGGATCGCCACCGCGAGATGACCCGGCGGGTTCGGGCGGTAGCCGAGCGCGCGGCGGACCACCGAGTTGGCGCCGTCGGCGCCGACCACAGCGCCCGCGGCGATCTCGCCGTCGATGACGACCAGGCCGTCGCGGGCGTGCACGTGCCGGACGGTACGCCGCCGCAGCCGCACTCCGGCGGCGACCGCGGCTCGGACGAGTCGTGCGTCGAAGACCAGGCGCGGGATCGTGTACGCCGGACGGCGCAGTTGCCGGGCCACCTCGCCGCCACCGGGCCCGATCAGGCGCAGCGCGGGGATGGGCAGGTACCCGGCCGCGGCATCGCTCACCTCGAGTCCACTGAGGACGTCGAGGGCGTGTGGGGCGATGCCGTCGCCGCACGGTTTGTCGCGGGGGAAGTCGTACCGGTCGAGCAGCAGCACCCGCGCACCGGTTCGGCGGGCAGCCAGTGCGGCGGCGGCTCCTGCCGGCCCGGCCCCGACCACCACGACGTCGTAGTCAGTAGGCCCCACCGCGGTAAGGGTACTCGCGCGATACTGCAGCGGTGATCGCTCCGGTGTTGCAGACCGCTGTCTACATCCTGTCACCCGACCGCACGCACGTGTTGCTGATCCACCGCAACAGGCTGCCGGACGACATCCACAGTGGAAAGTACCTGAGCCTCGGTGGGCACGTGGAACCCGACGAGGACGTGCTCACGTGCGCCCGCCGGGAGGTACTCGAAGAGTCCGGGCTCACCACGACCGAGCTGAACCTGCGCGGGACGGTGCTGTGGACCGGCTTCGGTGTCGCCCACCGGGACTACCTGTGCTTCGTGTTCCGCGCCGACACCTTCAGCGGTACGCCGTTGGACGGCAACGAGGAAGGCACGCTGGAATGGTACCGATCGACGACATGGCCAGCCGTCCGATGTGGGACAGCGACCACCTCTGGCTGCCGATG
>DASRII010000167.1:0-3141 GCA_035650075.1 Micromonosporaceae bacterium
TGATTTCGGTCGCATGTAGTAACACCGTTTGGGCGTCTGTTTTGGCACCATGATCGACGTCCTGCGCGTGATCGATGTTCACGAGTTTTGACCGCACTTGATCATTTGGTGGTGCGTTGGGTGCGGGCGCGGGTGTGGGCCAGGCGGTAGGAATCGGAGCCGGTTTCGATGATGTTGCCGCCGAAGGTGAGCCGGTCGACGATCGCGGCGCAGAGCCGCGGGTCGGTGAAGGTCTTGGTCCAGCCAGAGAACGCCTCGTTGGAGGCGATCGCGACGCTGGCCTTCTCCTCGCGTTCAGTCAAAACCTGGAACAGCAGCTCGGCGCCGCGGCGGTCGAGTTCCATGTAGCCGAGTTCGTCGATGCAGAGCAGGTCGACGCGGCCGTAGCGGGCGATGGTCTTGGCCAGCATCTTGTCGTCGGCGGCCTCGACCAGCTCATTGACGAGTTTGGTGGCCAGGACGTAGCGGACCCGGTGGCCGGCCATGGCGGCTTCGGTGCCCAAGGCGATGAGCAGGTGGCTTTTGCCGGTGCCGGAGTCGCCGATGAGGCAAAGCGGTTGGCCTTTGCGGACCCATTCGCAGGCAGCAAGTGTGTGGATGACGGCGGGGTCAACGTTGGGGTTGGCATCGAAATCGAAGGCCCGCAACGACTTCTCGCGGGGGAACGCGGCGGCGCGGATGCGGCGTTGGGAACGGCGCCGGGCCCGGTCGTCGCATTCGGCCATGAGCAGCTCGGCGAGGAACCCGCGGTAGGTGAGCTGGTCTCGGGTGGCCTGGTCGGCGGTGTCGGCGAAGCGCCCGCGGATGGTCGGCAGGCGCAGCATCCGGCAGGCCGAGTCGATAGCGGCGTCGGCAGCGTGTTCGGTGATGCCGCGTTGGCGTGTGGTCATGGCCGGTTCCCTTCCGCGGTCGGGTTGCGGTGGCGCAGCAGCTGGTCGTAGACCTCGACCGAGGGCAGGGGTCGGGTGTCGGCGGGAAGCTGGGGTGGACGGCGGCTGGCCAGCCAGATCACGTTGGACGGCAACGGATGCGGCAGGTTGACCGGCTCGTGGTGCTCGTCGTCGCCGTCGGTGCTCTTGCGGGCCTGCAACGCCACCGCGTCGGCGGTCAGCGCACCGGCGCGTAACGCTGCGGCCAGACCGGCAACGACGTGTTCGTGGGCCATGTGCCGGTGCAGGAGCAGCACTTCGATCAGGGCGCGGGTGCCGGCGGCGTCGCCGTGAGCTTTGCATGCCGCCGTCCACCATGCGTCGTGGACCGGAGTGAACCTGCCAGCGGCGCGGGCCTGCTCCAACGCGGTCGCTCCGGGCAGCGCCCCGGGCTTGCGCAGCAACGCTTCCAGGTAGTGATCCAAGTCCAGCCGCGAACCGGATTTGGTCATCAGACGCTCATGACGGCAAGCCTCGACGCGTCCGTCGTAGACGATCAGCACCGAAGCGTGCAGCAGCACCCGGACCCGTCGGCCGATCAGCCGCACCGGCACCGAATAGCGGTTGGTGCGCACCGTGATCTGGCTATAACGGTCGACCCACGGCGCCAACCACAAACCGGTCTCGAACGGTGCGTCCGGCAGCGGCTTGAGCAGCGGCCGTTCCTGCGCGAACTGGTCTCCGATCGTAACCGGGCGGGCGCCGATGCGTCTGGCGTCATCGTCAGCGTCCCACCGGTCGATCAACGCGTTGAGCTCGGCCAAGGACTGCACCCGCGGCACCGGGACCAGATGGTTACGGCGGAACCAGCCGATCTGCCCCTCGACACCGCCTTTCTCGTGGGCGCCACTGATACCGGGCTGGCAGTAGAACGCCTCCAGCCCGTAGTGCGAGCGAAACGCCGTCCACCGCTCGTTTTCGCGTCTCTGGCGGGAGAACCCCAGCACCTGCGCGACGGCGGACTTGAGGTTGTCGTAGCGGACCTTGCCGGTGGGCACCCCGCCCAGGACATGCAGCGCATGTACGTGACCTTCCAGGAACGCCTCCTGGCCGGCGGAGGCGAAGACACGGTGGACCGCCTTGCCGGAGAACGACATCCGGAACGAGAACAGCGTGCAGGTCACCACCTGGCCGCGCAGGTTGACCGCCACCTCGCCGAAGTCCACCTCGGCCTCGACGCCCGGCTGGTGGACCTGCGTAATGAACACCTGCGCCGGCGCCCGTCCCGCCGCCGCGCGGATTTGCGGCGCGCGTTGGGCGACATAGCGACGCACGATCGGGTACGACACCTCACTCATGCCGTGCTCGTCGATGAGCCGGTCGTAAATCCGTTGCGCGGTATGCCGTTGCTTTCGCGGCGCGTCCAGATCGGCCCGCAGGATCTCATCGATGACCGGCTTGAACACATCAAGCTTGGAAGCCCTCGGCGGCAACGGTTGGCGAGGCTTGGGCAACACCGAAGCCAACGCCGCGGCCACTGTGCGCCGCCCGACGTGATACTTGGCCTCCAACGCCCGACCCGACATGCCGCCACGGGCGTCACGACGAATCGCCGCATACAGCTCCACCCTGGACATGCGCGTCATCGATCGGTCTCCATCCGACCAGCCGATGCTCCCACCCGACGAAGTGGTGTCGGAACTGGCGACCATCGACCTCACCCGATCAGGCGGCGATCCACTGGTGCCGAAATTCATCGACAAATCCCAGCTCGCCACCCCGATTGGCGATCATCCGAGAACGGCCGGGTTTCACGCTCACTCAGCAAGCGAAACGCTCTCACACTCCCAATCGCCGAAACGACGCCGCCCTGGTGTCAGAACCCGCGACCACGAACCCATGCCCCAAAACGGACGCGGTCAAAACTCACGCCCAAACGGTGTCGCAGGTGGCGACCAAAGCCAGTCAGCCGTGGTGCCGGCGGGTTTCGGAGGTTTTGTGGGTACGGGTCGCGGTTGAGAACATTGGAAGGAGCCCGGCGAGGGGTTGTGTCGGTCGGCTGATCGGGCTGACCACTGATGGACAGCCGCGCAGCGATGTCGATCCGGTGCAACTGCGGTGGGCGGGGCTGCCGCGGTCGAGGTCGTTCGGGCCGGTGGACCTGAGGCGGGGGCAGCGCGAGTATTTGAATGTGGTGTACCGGCCGCATGGGCGGGACTGGCAGATAGACACGTTCGGGGACAAGGATTTCGACCCAGGGTTTGATACGCAT
>DASRII010000168.1:0-67730 GCA_035650075.1 Micromonosporaceae bacterium
GAGGAGTACGACGCCCTCGGACTGCCTCGTCACCTCGGTGATGACCGGTGCGATCCGGGGGTTCTGGATGGGTGGCCGGCTCTCACCCGGCGACTCCGGTGTCGGCCCCGGCGAAGCCAGGTCCGGCGAAGCCACGTCGGACGGGTTCTGGTCGCAGGGGTACGGCCGCCAGTGGTCGAGCGGCGCCTGCGTCGGGTTCGCCGTCAAGGAGGTCACGCGACGGATATCCGACGCCAGTGCCCGACCGGCAGGTCGACCTCGTCGGCCCCGGTGATGCCGTTCTCGTCGAGTGCGTTGAAGATCGCCAACCGGGCGCCGTCGAACAGCAGCTCGACCGCGTACAGCACGGCCGGCCGCCACGGTACCGGCGTGACCCGCTCGATCAGGTTCACCGCGCGCAGCGGCCGGCCCTGAGCGCGCCGGATCGAGGTGTGTAGATCGGGCCGCCAGTCCAGCTCGAGCCCGGGCCACGCCAGCGGCATCGCCATGTCTACCTGGTCCCAGGTGATCGCGCACTCGTCGAACTTGCGGTGGGTGACTTCGAGATTGGTGTCCGGGAAGCCGAGGATCACCGGACCGTCGGCGAACCACCGATGTCCGTCTATGTCCCACATCAGCCAGGAACCGATCAGCGGTTGGCCGACGAGCCGGCCGAACCGGGCCCGATGAGCGGCGGCTAGGATACGGGCCTCGTGCTGCCAGTGCGGCTCGTAACCTTCGATGCCGAGCACCGTACCGCCTTCCGTTCGCCTGACTCCAAGATGGACGATCGTACCGCCTACCACCGGCCATTCTGGTGGCAGACTCGAGCCGTGCGAGGTTGGCGTCGGTGGGCGGTCGCCGCGGCGGTGGGATTGGTGACGTCGGTTGCGACGTTCGCGCTGATCTCCACGCTGCTGCAGCCCGAGCAGACGTGCGCCTGCCGCGGCGCGCCCTACCTCGACGACCTCGACGACACCGCCGCGCGCTTCGTCGCCGCGGTCGCCGCCCGCGACGCCGCCACCGCGTGGGCCATGCTGACGCCCGAGGCCCAACAGCGCCACGGGACCGCGGACGCTTTCGGCGGCGAGCTGGCGGCGCTCGCGGACCGCTTCCGGTCCCAGGGCGAGACGCAGTGGCATCGGGTGTACGAGCGGACGCAGGGCTACGACACCCCGAGCATGGCGGTACTGGTACTCGTGTCCGCCGACGGCCCCAAGGCGGTCTCCGGCCTGGTGCTCTACAGCCAGGCGACCCGCGACGATCCGGGCCGGGTGGACCCCGATCTCGGTACCGCGCTGCAACTCACTCCGCACGGCACGCGCATGGTCGACGTCGCCAACGCGACCGGTTCCGGCCTGCGGTTCGTCGCGCTGGTCCGGGCAGAGGGCCCTCCGCTGCATATCACAAACGTCGGTACCGGCGGCGGCCTGCACCGGCTCGAGCCGCAGAACTGGGCATCGCCGCCGCCGACCCCGGTACTGGTGATCGCGGTGGCGCAGTTGCCGGACGGGCGCTTCGCCATCGGCTCGGCACCCGTCCAGTTCTGAATCACTTGCTGAGCGTCGTACCCGTGGATCGAAGGTCTTCACAGGCCTGGACCACCCGCTTGGCCATGCCCTCTTCGGCCGCCTTGCCCCAGGTGCGCGGATCGTAGGCCTTCTTGTTGCCGACCTCGCCGTCCACCTTCAGGACGCCGTCGTAGTTGGTGAACATGTGGTGCGCGGTGGGCCGGGTGAACGCGTACTGCGTGTCGGTGTCGACGTTCATCTTCACCACGCCGTAGTCGAGCGCGGCGCGGATCTCCGACAGCAGCGACCCGGAGCCGCCGTGGAAGACGAGGTCGAGGGGCTTCTCGCGGCCGTACTTCGCGCCGACCGCATCCTGAATCTCCTTCAGGATCTCCGGGCGGAGCTTCACGTTGCCGGGCTTGTAGACGCCGTGCACGTTGCCGAAGGTCAGCGCCGCCATGTACCGGCCCTGCTCGCCGAGACCCAGCGCGGCGGCGGTAGCCAGCCCGTCCTCCGCGGTCGTGTAGAGCTTCTCGTCGATCGCGCCGACGATGCCGTCCTCCTCGCCGCCGACCACGCCGACCTCGATCTCGAGGACCACGTGCGCGGCCGCGCAGTCCGCCAGCAGCTCCTTGGCGAGCTCGAGGTTCTCCCCGAGCGGTACCGCCGAGCCGTCCCACATGTGGGACTGGTACAGCGGCTCCTCACCCCGGTCGACGCGCTCCTTCGAGATCGCGAGCAGCGGGCGCACGAAGCCGTCGAGCTTGTCCTTGGGGCAGTGGTCCGTGTGCAACGCGATGTTGACCGGGCACTTCCTGGCCACCTCGGTGGCGAACGCCGCGAACGCCACGGCACCGGTGACCATGTGCTTGATCGTCGGCCCGGACAGGTACTCCGCACCGCCGGTCGAAACCTGGATGATGCCGTCGCTCTCCGCCTCGGCGAAGCCACGCAACGCCGCGTTGAGCGTCTGGGACGATGTCACGTTGATGGCCGGGTACGCGAACGCGCCCGCCTTGGCGCGGTCGAGCATCTCGGCGTAGACCTCGGGCGAAGCGATAGGCATCTCTGCGCTCCATGTTCGTCACTGGTTGGCGTGGGACCGCGGCGTCCTCCGCGCAGTATCCCGCAGCGGTCCGGAGGCCGCCCACGTAGGGTGGAGGTCATGACGGAGCCTGACGAGGAGTTCACCTCCGAGGATCCGCTGGATCCGGACGAGCGAGACATCGAGGCGCCGGACGAGGACGCGGTCGAACAGGCCACCCCGGCGAACCCCGCCGACGCCCCGGTAGAGATCCACCGCGGCCTCGAGGTCGACGAGTGGGACGCCCTCGAACAGTCCCGCGTCGTAGACCTCGACGACGACTACCGCCCCTGACCTCCCCGGCCCCTTCCCCGTCGATCAAGGACGAACGGTGCCTGTTCTGGTGGCATTCGTCCTTGCATTCGTCCTTGATCGACGGGGTCTGTAGCACCGCTGCGGGCGACCCAGGCCAGGCGCGCCGAAGTCTCCCATGTGGACAGACTGCGAGCCCTCCTACTCGTACTGCCCCCGACGGCTGTCGTGGGCTTCCACACCGCCGCGCAGCTTTACGGCTTCGGCATTCTGCCCAGTGACCGGCTCCACGTCGTAGTGCCCGCCGGCACGCCGGTCCCGGACTATCGGGGAGTCGCGGCGCACCAGTCGGTACTACCGTTCGACGAGCCAGTCGACGTTGCCGGTGTGCCCTGTCTACCGCCGGAGCGATGCGCGATTGATCTCGCGCGGACGTGCCGGCGTCTCGACTCGCTGGCCGTGGTGGATGCCGCTCTTCGCGCGGAACGGGTCAGCGAGGAGTCGCTCGCGGTTGAGGTCAGTCGACATGACGGACTGCGTGGAGTCGGGCAGGCGCGCGACGTCGTACCGCTGGCGGATCCGCGAGCGGAGTGTTTACAGGAGAGCCAGGGGCGTCCCGCGCTACCGGTCCGACCTCGGTTACCCAGCTCTCCGAATCGGTGGCGAGTGGATAGGGAACGGCCAAACTGGTTGTCGGCACACGGCTGGACCATGCGGTACTTCACCGACATCGACATCTACCGCCGGCCGCATTATGTGGTGTCCGCGATGCGGGAGGCCCTGCGCCGGGCGGGTGACAGCCGCCCGAACCCGCCGATCTAGGCGGAGAGGGCGAAGGCGGCGTAGCCGACGACGCGGTGCGGGTCGCCAGCGGTGTCGGCGGACGTGCACAGGTCGAGCAGGGCGGGATGCAGGTTGCGGTGCCGGGCCCAGCCGACGGTACCGCGCAGAGCGTACGCGCCGCAGGCATCCCGCGGCCCGATCCGCTCGGGCGCGAGATCTAGGACCGCGTCGGCGGTACGCCGGTCCTGCTCGCGCGCTGACGCGTCGTCGAGGTAGTGGGACAGGTCGGTACTGCACAGTAGAACGGTGCCGTCCGTCGCGGCCGCATCGACCACCGCCACCACGTCATCCACTGTGGACTGTCCAACGAGGATCGGCAGCAGCGGAGTAGCCGGAACCGCCCGTTGCAGGAACGGTACCTGCACCTCGATCGAGTGCTCCGGAGCATGTGGCCCGTCGTCGGTGCCGGTGAGTCCGGCTGCGGCGAGGGCCCGTGCCGCGTCGAGCGCGACGGTCACCTCGCCCAACGGCGTGGTCCACGCGGTTGTCGTGGGCACCGCGCAGCCGTCCACCGGTACGTAGTGCGGAGGCCCGAGCACCACGACCCGCTCGATTTCGTCGGCGTGCCGGCGCAGGCGCGCGTACACCTGCGCCGCGGTCGGACCCGAGTAGCGGTACCCGGCATGCGGGACCACGTAGGCGGGCGCCAGAGCGTCGCCGGCCGGTACCGCCACGGCGTCGAGCAGGTCGTCGACCAGCCGGCCTAGCTCCGCGGCGTCACGCGGGTAGAACCGGCCGGCGACGGCCGGTGGCCGGACGCTGTACCCCACTCCTGGTGTCTACCACAACGGTCAGTCCGCCGGGACCGTGAACGTGATCGTCTTCGTTCCGTTCCGCGGCAGCCAGACGGCGGTACCGCCCTGGTACTGCACCGGCGCGCGGAACGGCCCCTCGTAGATCACCCGTACCGACTGTTGTGCGATGTCGTGGATCTCGAACGTGCCGTCCACCCCGACCTCGGCCCACAGCGCGGCGGCGTCTCCCGTTGCGACGTTGACAACCATCACCGCGCCGCCAGCGATCGGCCGGCCCGACGGATCCACGATGCGCCCCCTCAGCGTCGCGCCGCCCGGCAGCAGGCTGGCATCGACGGTGACCGTCCGTCCAATGTCGACGTTCACCGGGGTGGCGAGGAACCGGTTGGCGGCGTCCGGGTACCACTCCCACGAGTGCCCGTCGGCGCTGAACTGCAACTGCCACGGGTACGGCCCGAGCCGGTCGAGTGCGTAGTGGCCGTCCGGGGATTCGCAGAAGGTCGGCTGCGCCCGGCGCGGATCGACCGTGACACAGGCGTCCGGCAGCGGCTGCCCGGTCGCCGCGTCGGTGATCGTGCCTCTGATCGTGCCGGGGCGATCGAGCAGGATCGGTGACAGGTTCACGTTGCCGCCCGCGGCCACGTGGATGACCCGCGCTCGGGTACGCATGCCGACGCCGCCTTGTTCGCCGACCCACTGCATGCCGTACCGCTCGCCGGGGAACGACACGAAGATCTGGTAGTCACCGGGCGGCAGGTGGTCGGCGTCGAGCCGGCCCTGCTCGTCGGAGCACCAGCCGCCCTCCTCGGCTTCGGCGCCGACCAGTACGACCTGAACACACGCCTCCGCGACGGTGCCGCGGGTGCGGCGGTCCCGGACCGTGGTGTGGATCGCGCCGCCCAGCGGCAGGTCCACGGTCACCGAGGTCTGCTGCCCGAGGCGGACCCGCGCGAACCTGGTGACGTTCGCGTACGGCCCACCGTCCACATAGGTCAGAAATTCGTACCAGCCGGTCGGTGCCTTCGGGAGGAGCACCGTGCCGTCGGTCGTACACACGAAGAAGTTTCCGAACGAGTTGCCCGCCTGCACGCAGAATTCCGCGATCGGCGCGTGGCTGCCCGCGACCCGGGCCTGGACCCGCAGGCTGCCCAACGGCCGCAACGCCTCGTCGACCGTGGTCGTGGCGTCCTCGGTCACGACGACCTCGTCGGCCGTGTCGAAGCTGGTCGCGCCGTGCGCCCACTGGAACCGGCCGTCCGAGAGGCTGATGTTGATCCGGTAGCTGCCGGTGAACAACCGGTCGATGCGGTAGGTGCCGTCCGAGGCGGTCGTCGCGGACACAGTGCTGCCCCGCTCCGACTGGACGAGGACCGAGGCGCCCTCGACCGGTGAGCCGTCGGCCTCGGTGACCCGCCCGGCCAGGCTGCCGGTCGGCGCCAAGGTGTCGTTCACCGTCACGGTCTCGCCGACCCCGACCGTGAACACGTCCGGATCCCCGGTGCCCTCGGGTTTGCCGAGCGCCCACTGCGCCTGCCCGCTCGGCAGGGCGAACTGCAGCACGAAATCACCCGGGTACACGTCGAGCGCGAACTCCCCCGTCACCGGGTCGGTGTCGGCGAACGAGCCGTAGTCCAGCGTCGGCGTGAACGATCCGACTCCGGCCGCGACGCCCTGACCCGCCCGGTCGACGAGCCGGCCGGTCACCGTACCGTGCGGCAGCAGCGCGTCGTCGACGGTGACCGTGGCGCCGGCGGCCACGTCGAACGACGTCGCGTTCTCCTGGAACTTCTGGCCGTACGCGTACTGCACGAAACCACGAGAGTAAATGGTCACCAGGTAGGTGTCGGGAATGACGGTCATCTCGTACCGGCCGTCGGCGTCGGTGATGCCCTGCCCGAAGCCACCGGCCTGGCCGACCGCGGTGATCCGCGCGCCCTCGACGGGTGCACCGCCGTCGGTGACGTGCCCGGTGATCGTGGCGAAGTCGGGCTCGGCGCGCGCCGGGCTGGCTACCGCTGCCACTGCTACGAGCGCCGCCGCGGCCATCGCGAGCTTGCGCAAAGAGGATCGAGTCATCGCAACACCCCCCGCTTTGGCTGGAGGGTACCGGTTATCGAACCTGCTCGCTGTCCCGTCGGTCGTGCCGGCCGGCGCCCACCGGAGCCGGGTCCTGCAGGCGCACCGGGAGCCGGCGGGAGCCCCATGTCCCGACCGGGCCGTCGTACACGCCGGCCACCGAAGCTCCACAGTGGACACACTGGCCGGTGTCGGTGAGCTGGTAGTCGCGGATCACGTACCAGTCGCGGACCACCACGGCCGCACCGCACGACGGGCAGGCGGTGGTCTGCCCGGACGGGTCGTGCACATTGCCGGTGTACACGTACCGCAGGCCGTGGTCGAGCGCGATCCGCCGGGCGCGCGCCAGGGTCTCGGGCGGCGTACGCGGCACGTCCATCATCTTGAAGTCCGGATGGAACGCGGTGAAGTGCAGCGGAACGTCCGGACCCAGATGGTCGAGCAGCCACTCGCACTCCTCGGCCACCTCGGCGTCGGAGTCGTTGTGCCCGGGGATCAGCAGCGTGGTGATCTCGAACCAGACATCCGTGGTCTTCAGGTACTCCAGCGTCTCGAGCACCACCGGCAACTTGGAGAACGTGATCTTCTCGTAGAAGTGCTCGGTGAACGCCTTGAGGTCGATGTTGGCCGCGTCCATGTGCCGGTAGAACTCCACGCGCGGCGCCTCACACATGAAACCGGCACTGACCGCGATCGCCTTGATTCCGCGCTCCCGGCAGGCGTCCGCGACATCCATCGCGTACTCCATGAAGATCACCGGATCGTTGTAGGTGAAGGCGATCGAGCGGCAGCCGAGCCGGTCCGCCGCCTCCGCGAGCGCGTCGGGCGACGCCGAGCTGGACAGGGTATCGATCTCGCGGGACTTGGAGATGTCCCAGTTCTGGCAGAACCGGCAGGCGAGGTTGCAGCCGGCAGTACCGAACGAGAGCACGGACGATCCCGGCAGGAACTGGTTGAGCGGCTTCTTCTCCACCGGGTCCACGCAGAATCCCGACGACCGGCCGTACGACGCCAGCACGACCTGGTCGTCGATCCGCCCCCGGACGAAGCACAGGCCGCGCTGGCCCTCCCGCAGCCGGCAGGCGCGGGGACAAACATCACACTGGATCCGCCCGTCCGGCAATTCGTGCCAGTACGCCGTCGGCACGGTATACGGATCGGAAAGAGACAGTGCATCGGCCGCCGGTTCGGTAGCCATGAACCCACGCTACCCTGGTTGGCCGTGGACAACGGCGAGCAGACTCGTGCCCTGACCCAATACCTGGGCAACCAGATGGACCTGGGATTCAACCCGCTCAACCCCAAGGACTGGTTGGAGTGGTTCGGGCCGTTCGCGCTCTTCGGGGTGTGGGCGATCCTCTTCGCCGAGACCGGGTTGCTGCTCGGCTTCTTCCTGCCCGGGGACTCGCTGCTGTTCATCGCCGGGGTCGCCGCGTCGCCGGTCGCCGAGGCGATCCTCGGGGAGGGCGTCAAGATCTCGATCTGGGGGCTGCTGATCGGCGCGCCGATCTTCGCGATCGCCGGGGCGCAGCTCGGTCACTACCTCGGCGCCCGGTACGGCAGCAAGCTCTTCGACCGGCCGGACTCCCGCTTCTTCAAGCGCGAGTACGTGGAAAAGGCGGAGTACTACTTCAACAAGTTCGGTCCCGCCAAGGCGGTGGTACTCGCGCGGTTCATCCCGATCGTGCGGACGTTCCTGAACCCGGTCGCCGGGGTGCTGGAGATGCCGGCCCGCCAGTTCTTCATCTGGAACGTGGTCGGCGGTGTGATCTGGACCGACGGCATCATCCTCGCCGGGTACGCGCTCGCAAAGCAGATCACCAAGGTCATGGACCCGGCGGACATCGACAAGTACATCCTGCCGGTCGTCGCCATCATCGTGCTGATCTCGCTCACGCCGATCTTCATCGAGGTGTGGCGGGACCGCCGGGCCAAGCGCCGCCAGGCCAACGCCTCGCAGGCCGAGGAGCGGGTCTAGGACAGCAGCGCCTTTACGAAGATCGAACCGATGTCCCGCGGGTCGAGTACCTGGAAGGCCTCCCGGCTACCCGTCGCCTGAGCGATGGCGTCCAGCTCCTTCTTGTCCACGCCCGGACCCACGCCGATCAGCGTCACCTCGACCGGCTTGGTGACATCGGCCTGCTTCTCCAGCTCCCGCTGCAGGATGCCGAGGCTCATGCCGGGCTTGGTGTTCCGGCCGTCGATGAAGATCACGATCCGGTTGGTGACGTTCGGGTCGTACTCCGCCTTGATCTTCTTGTACGCCTCGAGCAGCGTCTCGTACAGCGCACACTCGTCGGTCGCCCCGACCCGGGTGGCGGCGATCGCGCCGTTGAGCTGGTTGCGATGCGCCTGGCTGAGCCGGCCGATCGGGACGATCTCGGTGTGCCCTGCGCCGTACGTCCACAGTCCCAGCTCGCTCGCGTCGGCGAACAGCTGCCCACCCTGGATCGACGCGGTCTGCAGCACGTTGAGCTTGGTGATCCCGGGCGCGACGAACTGCCCCATGGAGGACGTCACGTCCAGCAACGCCAGAGTCCGGGACGGCTCGATCGCGGCGCTCCACAGGGCGAGCGCGTTGCGTACCACGCCCGGATCGGTCAGCGCCGCCGCCGTCGCCGGGTCGGCGGTCACCCCGTGTCCCGTGGGGAAGCCCGGCCGCGCGGTGCCGTCCGGAGCGCGGAAGCCACGGGTGGCGAACGCGTCGAAGTACGTACCCTCCAGCAGCGCGGCCCGGAACTTGATCGCGGCCTGCTCGATCTCGCGCGGCTTGCCGCCGATCGCGGCATAGGGGTAGTCCAGCGCGGCGGCACCGGCCAGCAGCGGTATCGCGGCCAGCGGCTGCTCCGAGGCCGTGTTGTGCGCCAGCACGGCCTGCTCCGACATCGTGGACATGTGCAGGCCCTGGCCGAACGCCTTGGTCAGCGCGTCCTGGTTCGGCAGCTTGCCGATGCCGCGGTACACGAAGACCAGCTCGGGCAGCTTGTCCTCGCCCGTCACGATCAGGTCCTTCAGCAGCATCGCGCCGGCCAACCCGGCGGTATCCCGCCGCGGCTCGACCACGGCCAGCTTGAGCTGCTTGGCCTTCAGCTTGGTCAGCAGCGCGGCCATCACCGCCGGCGTGGCGCCGGTGCCGGCGGTACCGAGCAGGGGCCGCGCGACCGCCTCCGGGATCGCGAGGACCACCGGGCTCATCGCGATCGATGCGGAGTCGCCGACGATCGCGCCCCGGTCGACCGCTACCACCCGGTTGAGCCAGGCCGTCGAGTCCGGCATCCAGACCGCGGGGATGTCGGAGTCGCTGGGCGTCGGGGCCGGTGACGCCGCCACATCGACCCGGCCGCCGACCCGTACCGCCATCATGCTGGCCACGTCGGCCGACGCGACCGGGCGGACCTCGACCCGGATGCACTTGCCGTTCACGTCCGGACGGGTGTCGCCCCAGCGCTTGGCGGCGTCGACCACGGCCGGCGCGATCTCCGGACTGGTCGCCACGGTGAGCTTGATGCCGTCGGCGCTGCAGCCTTCGGCATCGGCGGACATGATCCGGACCGCGAAGGCGGTCAGCCCGACGAGTAATGCGACGCCGACTACGGAGAGTAGGCCGCTCAGGGAACGTCGACCGTGCGGCCGATGACGTCCGGACACAGCCTCCCCCAGCACAGCGCCTGCTTAGGGGGCCAGCTTAGGTCGCTCCCGGCAATGTGCAAGGGGTCGTACTGAATGTAGTCAGATCGCGACCGACTGGTCGCCTTCGAGCAGGTCCAGGTAGCTCGCGGGCAGCTCACGCGGCTTGCCCGCCCGCGGCAGGGCCAGCAGACGATACGTCATCCGCGCCGCTTCCTCCAGGTTCCGGGCGCGCTTGTGGGCCAGCTCGACCGTGTCACCCAGAACCGAGCATCCGTGGTTGCCGAGGATGACGCAGTTCGTCCCGTCGGCGACGGCCGCGGCGGCGACACCGGCCAGCTCGGGCGAACCCGGCGGCTTGAACGGCGTGGTCGCCACCCGGCGCAGGTAGAACACGTGGTCCGTGGTCAGCAGCTGGATCGGCTCGTCGAGCACGTCGAGCAGCAGCACCGACTGCGGATGCAGGTGGACGATCGCCTGGGCGTCGGGGCGCATCCGGTACGTGGCGCAGTGCAGCGCCAACTCCGTCGTGGGCGGGACCCGGTCGTCGATCACCTCGCCGGAGGAGATCTGGACCCGGACGAACGACGGACGCTCGAGCCGGTCCAGCCACGTACCCGCGCCGGTGACCCAGCAGACGTCCGGGTCGTCGAGCAGCCGGGCGGACAGGTTGCCGCCCGAGCCCACGACGAGGCCCGCACGCACCACGTCGAAACCCACGTACGCGAGCTGGTCACGTGGATCACCGGGTACGTAGTTCAACCTCGCCCCGTCCATCGGCCCCGGCGCCGCAGCCCACGATGGGCGTACGGCGCCGGGAAAACGACCTAGGTGACGCTCAGCGAGCGCGCTTCGTCGCCCGCTTGCGCGGCGGAGTCAGCAGCTCAGCGATCGTGGCGATCGCCGACGGCACCAGTCGGTAGTAAGCCCACACGCCTCGCTTCTCCCGCTCCAGCAAGCCGGCCTCGGTGAGAATGCGAAGGTGGTGGCTGACGGTCGGCTGTGACAAGCCGAGCGGCGCGGTAAGGTCGCAGACGCAAGCCTCGCCTTCCGGGGCCGACTGGATCAGGCTGAGCAGCCGCAGTCGGGCCGGGTCGGCAAGCGCCTTGAGCACCCCGGCGAGGCGCTCGGCGTCCGAACGGTCAATTGGTTCGCCGGCAAGCGGCGAAATCTGAGGAATGGTCATCTCGGCCAATGCTGTTCCCACGTACTCCATCCTTCCACCAACACCATCGACCCGCCTGCATATGCGCAGGTACGAATCGACAATTTTTCAGGCCACTAGGCCGAGGTCGGCCAACGTAAACGCCGAGCGGTACGTCAGACCGAAGGATTGGACGGCATCGCCCGCTCCTCGATCGACAATAACCGCAACCCCTACGACATCGGCGCCAGATGCCCGCAACACGTCGACTGCGGTCAGCACGCTGCCACCCGTTGTCGACGTATCCTCCACCGCGAGCACCCGCCGCCCGGCTACCTCCGGGCCTTCGATTCGCCTTTGCAATCCGTGTGCCTTTTCCGCCTTTCGCACCACACATGCGTCTACCGCGCGTCCCTGAGCGGCGGCCGCGTGAAGCATCGCTGTTGCTACTGGGTCGGCACCGAGCGTAAGGCCGCCGACCGAGTCGAAATCCAGATCCGCTACGAGATCGAGCATCACCCTTCCAACGAGCGGGGCGGCCGCGTGGTGCAGGGTCACTCGACGAAGATCTATGTACCAGTCCGCCTCGCGACCGGACGACAGCACCACCTGGCCGTGCACCACGGCTAGATCAGCGATGTATTTACCCAGGTCGTCGCGGTCGGACATGCTTCGAGAGTACTCATCGACTTCAGTAGACCGGCGGTTGGGGCGGCAACTATCAGCTAACTGTCAGCGGCGGTCACGGCCCCGGGTGTCCCGGGCGGCGAGCTGGAGTACCCGCCTCGGCAGGTGCCGGAGCGCGAACACGGCCGCCTTGTACTTCCAATCCGGCACGCTGACGACCTTCCCGCGGCGCAGGTCGCGCAGTGCGTCGCGGACCACCGCATCGGCGTCCAACCACAGCCACGCAGGGGTTTTCGACATGTCGATGGCGGCCCGCTGGTGGAACTCGGTACGGGTGTAGCCCGGGCAGACAGCCATCACGCGTACCCCGCGCCGGCGAACGGCGAGCGCAACGGACTCGCTGAACGACGTCACCCACGCCTTGCTCGCCGGATACGTCGAACCAGGCATCATCGGGGCAAAAGCCGACACCGAAGAGACGTTGATCACACCACCCTCGCCGCGGGCGAGCATGGCCGGAAGGACGGCCAGCGTCAACCGCATCACGGCATGCACATTGAGGTGCAGCAGGCGCGCCTCGTCGGCGGCAGTCGATCGGACAAACGACGTATTGAGGGTCGTACCGGCGTTGTTGACAAGCAGGTCGATCGGAGCGCGGGTCGACCGCAGCCGCTCCTCGACGATCTCGCAACCGGGGTCCTCGGAGAGGTCGGCCGGCATCGGTACCGCCTCGATGGCGTACTCCTTGCTCAGCTCGTCGGCTATCCCCGCGAGCCGCTCCGCGTCCCGCGCGACGAGCACCAGGTCGTACCCCTCCGCCGCGAGCTGCCGGGCGAAGCTTGCCCCGATTCCCGAGGTCGCGCCGGTGACGAGCGCCGTCTTACTCATTGCTGGGGCGGAAGGTTGTAGGGCGGCGGGTACGCGGGCACGGGCGGCTCCCACGCAGGTGGCTGCCGGCGGAAGAACCGGTTCGCCGCAGGCAGCATGAGCAGCACGACGACGATCAACAGGGCAATGATCTGGACGGCGCCGATGGTCACCTGGGCCGGCACGAGCCAGGAGGGCATGAGCTCGTTCTGCAGCCGCCGCACCTCCCCCACGTCGACCCCGGCGATGCTGGACGTCGACCCCATCGCGACGTTGCTGAGCGCGGCGCCGAGGGTGTTGTAGCCGGCGCAGCACGCGGCGGCGCCGCCGACCACCCAGGTGGTGATGCGGGCCGGGTTCTTACCTCGACCGTTGAACGCCGCGAGCACGATCAGACCGACACAGAACAACACCGCCGGTACCAGCATGATCGCGGTAGCGGCGATCGCCGACGCGTTCTCCGTGCCCTGAAGGTTCTGCTCGTCGGCATTCAGCTGCCGGTACAGCTCGACGCGCGCGCCGTGGGTGAGGATCGTGGTCACGCCGTACGCCAACCAGCCGAGGGCGGCCAGGTAGAGGAGCCAGACGGCGGCGGTTACGACTCCCGGTCGGGGCGGGCGCTCGGGTTTGGGCACGGTATAGGACACGGCCCTTACCGTAGCGAGGCTCGCTGGCCCGCGCAGCCCGCCCGCCGATCACCCGGTGATCAGTAGCGGCGCCATTCCGCTCGGGCGTACTCGAGCACCCGCGGTTCCATCAGCGTCGATGGCTCGACGACCAGGCGAGGGCGATCGGCGGGGAACACGGCCGCGGCCGCGAGCGTGGGCGGGTCGAGGAAGCGCAGCGCGGGCCGGTCCGTGGCGAGGGTCAGGGGCGGTGCCGTGTCGCCCGGCGTGGCCAACAGGAATCCCCAGTCGCCGAACGACGGTACGTCCACGTGATACGGCGTCGCGGTGAAACCGGCGGCCCGGACCGATGCCTCGATGCACCAGTACGACCGCGGCGCGAAGTAGGGCGACCCCGCCTGGACGGCGAGCCGGCCGCCGGCCGCCAGCGCGTGCCGGACGAGCCCGTAGAACTCGACGGAGTACAGCTTGGCGGTCGCGGTCTCGTCCGGGTCGGGCAGGTCGGCGATGACCGCGTCGAACCGCTCCACTGTGGACCGCAACCAGGTGAACGCGTCGGCGTGGACGAGGCGTACCCGTGGATCGTCGAACGACCCTCCGGTCAGCCGCGCCAGCCGCCCGTCCCGCCGGGTCAGTGCCACAACAGCCGGATCCAGCTCGACCATGGTGACGGTACCGACGTCGGGGTAGCGCAGGATCTCCCGCAGCGCGAGCCCGTCTCCGCCCCCGAGCAACAGCACGCTCCGGCGCGGGCCGGCCAGAACCGGGTGCACCAGCGCCTCGTGGTACCGGTACTCGTCGACCGAGCTGAACTGCAGGTCGCCGTTGAGGTACAGCCGGACGTCCGGCGGCCCACCGGTCAGCGAGAACGACTCGGTGACCACGATCTCCTGGTACCGCGAGCGCTCGGAGTAGACGACCGGATCCCGGTACAGCTGCTGCCGCGCGGTCACCTCGAACCGCGCCGACACCGCGAAGCAGTACCCGAGCAGCACCGCCACCGCCACCGCGGCGGCCGCGAGCCCGGTCCGTGCCGTGGCGGAGACGTCCCGCCGGAAAATCGTGAACACCAGCGCCAGGCCGGCGACCGCGTTGACCGCGCCGACCACCAGTGCCCCGCGCAGCTGCCCGAACACCGGCAACAGCAGGAACGGGAACGCCAGCCCGCCCAGCAGCGCGCCCACGTAGTCGGCCGCGAACAGGTCGGCGACGGCGCTACCCGCGGACTGCTCGCGAATGCGCTGCAGCAACACCATCAACAGCGGGATCTCGGCGCCGATCAGCGCGCCCAGCACGAACGCCATCGCGACCAGCGCGGGGGCGTACAGGTCCAGCCAGGCAAACGCGCCGTACAGCAGCAGCACGCTCGTCCCACCGAGCAGGGCCAGCGTGATCTCCACGGTGGCGAACGCCGGAGCGGCCCAGCGCTGCAACGGCTTGGCGGCCAGCGCGCCGACCCCCATCGCGAAGACCATCACGCCGAGCACGATCGACGCCTGGCCGACCGTGTCGCCGATCAGGTAGCTGCCGAGCGCGACGAGCGCGAGCTCGTACACCAGACCACAGGCGGCGCAGACGAACACCGCCGCCAGGACCGCGGCGCGGGCGGCGCGACGGCGTACCGTCATGTCTTCTGTTCTTTCGAGGCCGCGCGCAGGGTGAGCCAGCCGTAGAGGCCGAGCAGCGCGGCGACCACGATGAGGACGATCGCCGCGACCACGAGGCCGAGCCGGTCGCGCCAGAAGTCGGAGCTGGCCGGGAGCGGTGGCCCGGCCGGCGCGGCGATGCCGGTCGGAGTCGGCACTGTCCCCACCGCCCCGCGCTCGGCGAGCAGCAGCGGCAGCGCCAGCGTGCCGCGCATGATGGTGTCGTCCGGCTCGTCCAGGAACCGGCCGTCGGTCAGCCCGAGCCGAGCGAGGTCGGCGGGCGTGGGCCGTTCGTCGTAGAGGTCGTTGGAGCTGTCGACCTCGATCGAGACGGAGTCCTCGGCCTCGCTCGACTCCGGCGTGTAGTACACGGTGACGACCAGCTGCATCCAGCGGTCGCAGGTCGTGACCGGCGCCGCGTCACCGAGGTTGGAGCCCTGGCTGACCGTCGTGCCGCCATTGCTCAGGTGCCAGCCGTAGCACACTCCGTGCGCGGCGGTGGCCTGCGCGAGCTGCGCGACGACCGCCTGCCGATCCGACGCGGCCGGGGCGGGCACGGTCAGGTCACTGTCATCCGCGGTGCAACTCGACAGCAGCCAGGCCAGCCCCGCGACCGAGACCACGAGCACCGCGAGGATCTGCAGCAGCCGGCGACCATCGAAAACTATCGGCTTCATAGGATCGCGGCGGCGATGATCGCGCCGGTTGCCAGGTGTACCACCGCGGTCACGTGCACGGCCGGATGCGGTTCCGGATCGACCAACAACTCACCCAGACGCCCGGGCGTGGCGAGGTCGAGCAGGACGAACGCGCCCGCCATCAGGACCAGACCCAACGCGCCGTACGCGAGGGCGGAGACGATTCCGGTACCGAAGTCGTCCGCGCTCGCGACGATCGCGGCGACCACGATGATCCCCACGCCGGCGAGGTTGGACGCGAGCAGCACCGCGGCGTTGCGGTTGCGCTGCACCCAGATCAGCTCGCGGAGGCTGCCCGGTGTCGCGAGGTCCACGAGGACGTACCCCACGGTCATCAGCAGCAGGCCGGCACCGCCGTACGCGAGCGTGACAGCCAGATCGGTACCGAGGGACTCCATCCATTGCCTCCTCGCTATTTGCCCGCTCCGGGCCCTCCACCGCGGGTGCTCTCGCCCCAGCCCGATCCCCAACCCCAGTAGCCGCCGATGATGCCGTAGTACCGCGGGTACGCCGTCCGCATGCTCTCGATGAGGATCAGCGAGCCGAGTACGAGCGGCAGGATCACGATGGCATCGTCGGCGTACCGCAGGTAGATGCCGCTGCCGTCGACGTACCGGTCGGCCGGCTCCCACGCACCGGTGATTTCGGCGGCGACCTCGCTCGGCGGCCGGTCGGCACTGTACGCCCGAGCGTCGTTGCCGATGTCGTGCGCCGCCGACCGCGGGTAGCGGTCCGCCACGTAGTCGCGCGGTGAGAAGTTCCCGGCGAATATCGCGCAGCCCGCGACGATCAGGCCCACAAGCCCGACGATCCCGGCCGCCACGAACCACCTGGCCGCCTTCATCGTCGTAGCTCCGTCCGTGTCTCCACCAGCTCGCCGGATTGGGGGTACGCGTGCCAGGTGTGCCAGCCGTTCCGGTGCGCGCTCAGGATCGTGACCGCTGCTCGATCGCCGGGGAAGACTCCGACGATCGCGTGCTGGTTCGTTGTCGCCCGCTCTCTGAGCCGTGTCACCGTCTGCGTGAAGTTTCTTGGAGTGAGGCGGTGGATCTCGGCGGTGAACCGGTAGCCCTGATGGTCCACAGTGGATGGAAGGTCGGGGCGGTGGCCGGGGAGGCAGGCGACGGTCTCGCTCATGTTGTTTCGAAGGATCTGGTGCGAGGCCCCCAGCAGGCGAAGCTCGATGCCTTCCACGGTCAGCACGTGCAACGCCGGCAGGGCGGGCAGACCGAGCGCGAAGGTCAGGTCGGCCGCGGTCGTGTCGGCGTACGGTGTCGCGAGCGTCACGAGCACGTTCCCGTCACCCCGCCTGCGGGTAGATGCGCAACTCGGACCGGTGCAGCCGCTCGCCACGGCCCACCTCCCAACGGCCACCATCGCCGTACGCCTCGAACGACAGCAGCGGGCCGTCCGGCGCCGCGTAGTCGTGGTACCGCACTGTCCCCTGTGGATTCAGACCGGTGGTACCGACGGCCGTGTACGTGGCTCGGCCGCTCTCCTCCCGCACGTACCGCCGGCCGTCGAAGTCGACGGTGTGCCCGCCGGGTTGGACGGTCGCCGTCGGTACCTCGTGCCAGAGCACGAGCTCGAGATCCGGGTCCTCCTCCACAGACAGCCAGACCTTGTGCCCGTCCGCGTCGTCGAGCAGGTGCTCGGCCCAGCCCCAGTCGCTCTCGGTGAAGCGGAGGGTGCCGCGGACGGCGTACGACCGTCCCCGGATCTCGATCAGGTCACCGGGTTTGACCGTACGCGGGTCGCCGTACAGCGAATCGGCGTCGGCGTCGGCCTGGCGGAAGGGGTCGGCCGGCGTCGTCGACGACGGCTTCCTCGATCGGGCGTTCCTCGACCGGGCGGCGATGACCAGCGCGACGATCAGGATCGCGACCGCGGCCAGACACAGCAGTCCCGCTACCACAATCAGTGACGAACTATCCACCAGCCCACGGCTCCTCCCCGTAGCGTGTGCTGGTCGCCGAGGTTAGCAAGACCCGTCTAGTTGTCACAGAGCGTCGCGAACCTGCCCTCGGTCGCGATGCCCTGCGCGTCGGCGACAACCTTCGCCAACTCGTCGCGATCATTGGCCGCGGCACTCAACCGCGTCGCCAGGTCGGCGAAGTCGGCGGCGAGGGCATCCGCCGCGGATTTCAGTCCGTCGTCGGGCATTCGACCGGCTACCTCATGCATCCGTTTCACGAACCGGTCCAGTGCCATACCGAACCAGTACAAGGCCGAGGGCGACAGCGGATAGACGGCGTCCGATAAGGGGCGGGGCCACGAGCCGACAGACTACCGCCTATGGTGAGCGACCATGAAGGCGCGTGATTCCGACCGCGAGATCGCGAAGCGGCTGCGAACGCTGTCCGGCTGGGGGGCCGCGATCCTGTTCGTGGCGTCGATCGTGGCCGTGTTCCTCGGCGAGTGGATGTGGGCGATCGGTTGTCTGGGCGCCGCATTCGCGGTGTCGTTCTTCGGGGTGAGTACGCGGATGGGGACGGACAAGACCCGCGGCACCCGGAACCAGTTCCCGCTGGACCGGCTATAACCGGCCGGCCGCATACTCCGCGAGCGGAACCTTGTTCATGATGCAGCCGGAGAACGTGGTGACGTCTCCGGTTTGTCCTGCGAGTTGCCGCCAGGCCGCTCGCGCGGCGTCCGGATCGAGTTCGGCCAGCAGAGTCGCGCCGTAGACCTTGCCGGCGGGCGTGCCGTTTGCCAGCAACCAGTCGAGGTGCGGCCGCACCGCCTCGCCGTCGCGGACCGCGGCCGACATCTCCCGGTACGCCTCGGTCACCGGCAGCACTCGGCTCATCAGTCCCACACCTGCGAAGGCCACGACGTCCGCCTCAGCCAGTTCGCGTACGGTCGCATCGAAGTGCACATAGTAATCCTGCCCACGAGCGACGGGCTTGACACTCAAAACGGCTGGACGCCTCACCCGGTCAGCAATTCGTAGTCTGCTCCGATGGCGCGGTAGGTCGGAATGGCACGTGTGTCGAGAGACAGCAGCCGCGCTCCGCGGCTGGCGGCGGTCGCCGCGACCAGGGCGTCGTAGACCTGGCCGCCGCGAAGCCCGGCGGCAGCGATCCGCTCGGCCAGCGCGGCAAACTCGGCGCCAGTGAGCGACAAGGGCTCATCGGGGAACTTCCGGCGAACGACCGACACTGCTGGCGCGGCGGCGAGCGCCAGCCCGCTCGGCAGGCGGGTCAACACGGAGATCGCTTCGAGTAGGGCGTGGGCCGTCAAGCCGGTCACCTCGCGGCACGCCTTCCGCGCCACTGAGTGCGACTCATGCCATGACGCCAGTGCCGGTATCACGACGCTGGTATCGACGGTGAGTGTCACGCGGCCCGACCCTCGTCGACCAGCCGGCGGACGTCATCGACGGTGAGTGCCGGCACGTCCTCGAGCGGGCTGAGCACCGGGCCGTCGTCCAGGTACTCGATGCGGACATCCACGCCCTTCGGGTGGATCTCGATGTGGCCGGCGACGAGCTGGACCTCGATCTCGACACCGCCATGCAGACCCAGCCGGTCGCGCATCGCCTTGGGAATGACGATGCGACCCGCGGAATCGATCGTGGTCAGCATGGTATGACGATACCATTTGGCTGCCACCGACATGGCAGGCCGCTACCCGTCGACTTCCGAAGCTACGTTGATCATGAAGTTGATATGACGACACGCCGCCGAGACACCAACAAAGTTCATGATCAACACAGGGGGTGGGGAGTTAGCGCGCGGACTCCACGGTCAGGGTGTCTTTGGTGTCGGAGAGGTCTACGACGACGGTGTCGCCGTCGCGGATTTCGCCGGCCAGGATGGCCTTGGCGAGGCGGTCGCCGATCGACGTCTGGACCAGGCGGCGCAGGGGCCGGGCGCCGTAGATCGGGTCGTAGCCGTGGTCGGCCAGCCATGCTCGCGCCGCATCGGTCACCTCCAGCGTGAGGCGCCGCTCGGCGAGCCGCCGCCCCAACGCGAGCACCTGGAGATCCACAATGGACCGAAGCTCGGCCGAGCTCAGCGAGTGGAAGACCACGATGTCGTCGAGCCGGTTCAGGAACTCGGGCTTGAAGTGGGACCGCACGACGGCCAGTACCGCGTCCCGCCGCTGCTCGTCCGACAACGTCGGGTCGGCCAGGACCGCGGAACCCAGATTCGAGGTCAGGATCAGGATCGTGTTGCGGAAGTCGACGGTACGTCCCTGGCCGTCGGTGAGCCGGCCGTCGTCGAGCACCGCGAGCAGGACGTCGAACACGTCCGGGTGGGCCTTCTCCACCTCGTCCAGCAGAACGACGGAGTACGGCCGCCGCCGGACCGACTCGGTGAGCTGACCGCCCTCCTCGTAGCCGACGTAGCCAGGGGGCGCACCCACCAGCCGGGCCACGGAGTGCTTCTCGGCGTACTCGCTCATGTCGATGCGTACCATCGCCCGCTCGTCGTCGAAGAGAAACTCGGCGAGCGCCTTGGCCAGCTCGGTCTTGCCGACGCCGGTCGGGCCGAGGAAGAGGAACGAGCCGGTCGGACGGTCCGGGTCGGCCACCCCGGCGCGAGCCCGGCGCACCGCATCCGAGACCGACGCGACCGCGGCGGATTGGCCGATCACGCGCCCGGCCAACGACGACTCCATGCGCAGCAGTTTCGCGGTCTCACCCTCCATCAGGCGGCCGACCGGGATGCCGGTCCAGGAGGAGACCACCGCGGCCACGTCGTCGGCGCCGACCTCTTCCTTGAGCATCGCGCCGCCGGTCTGCTGGGCGGCCAGCTCGGCTTCGGCGTTGGCCAGCTCCCGCTCCAGCGCGGGAATCCGGCCGTACCGCAGCTCCGAGGCGCGGGCCAGGTCCAGGTCGCGTTCGGCCCGGTCGGCCTCGCCGCGGAGGGTCTCCAGCTGTTCCTTGGCCGCCGAGATCTTCTCTATATGGTGCTTCTCGTTCCGCCAGCGTTCGCTCAGCGCCGACAGCTGCTCCCGCTTGTCGGCCAGCTCCGCGCGCAGCCGGGCCAGGCGTTCCGCCGAGGCCGGATCGGGCTCCTTGGCCAGGGCCATCTCTTCGATCTCGAGCCGGCGTACGGCCCGCTCGATCTCGTCGACCTCGACGGGCCGTGAGTCGATCTCCATGCGCAGCCGGGACGCGGCCTCGTCGATCAGGTCGATGGCCTTGTCCGGCAGGAAGCGGTCGGAGATGTACCGGTCGGACAGCGTCGCGGCGCCAACCAGCGCGGCGTCGGTGATGCGGACGCCGTGGTGCACTTCGTACCGCTCCTTGAGGCCGCGCAGGATGCCGACCGTGTCCTCGACGCTCGGCTCGCCGACGAGCACCGGCTGGAAACGCCGCTCGAGCGCCGGGTCCTTCTCGATGTGCTCGCGGTACTCGTCGAGCGTGGTCGCGCCCACCATCCGCAGCTCGCCGCGTGCCAGCATCGGCTTGAGCATGTTGCCGGCGTCCATCGCGCCCTCGGAGGTACGGCCGGCGCCGACGACCGTGTGCAGCTCGTCGAGGAACGTGATGATCTGCCCGTCGGACGCCTTGATCTCTTCGAGTACCGACTTGAGCCGCTCCTCGAACTGGCCGCGGTACTGTGCACCGGCCACCATCGCCGGCAGATCCAGCGACACGAGACGCTTGCCGCGCAACGACTCGGGCACGTCGCCGGCCACGATCCGCGCCGCGAGACCCTCCACGATCGCGGTCTTGCCCACCCCGGGCTCACCGATCAGTACCGGGTTGTTCTTCGTACGCCGGGACAGCACCTGGATCACCCGGCGAATCTCCGCATCCCGCCCGATGACCGGGTCGACCTTGCCTTCACGGGCCCGGGCGGTCAGGTCGACGCCGTACTTCTCGAGCGCCTGGTACGACTGCTCCGGGTCGGCCGAGGTGACCCGCCGGTCGCCACCGCGGATCGAGGGGTACGCCGCTACCAGGTTCTTCTCGGTCGCGCCGGCCTCCTGCAGGACCGTGGCCACCGCCCCGCCCACCTGGGCCAGGCCGGTCAGGAGGTGCTCGGTCGAGACGTACTCGTCGCCCTGCGACCGGGCGATCTGCTCGGCCGCGTTCAGCGCGTTGACCAGTTCGCGAGCGAGGCTGGGCTCGGCCAGCGAGGCGCCCCGCGCCGACGGCATCCGTTCGACGGCGCGCGCGGCTGCCCGGCGTACGTCCGCCGGATTGGCGCCGACGGCGCGCAACAGGCCCGCGGTGGTCGATCCGCCGGTGTCCAGCAGGGCCAGCAGGAGGTGCCACGGTTCGACGGTCGCGTGCCCGTGTTGGCCGGCGGAGGCCACGGCGGCGGTGATGACCTCTCGGCTCTTCGTGGTCAGACGCTCAGTGTTCACGAAGTTGAGCCTATCCCACTCAAGGTGTGGTAACGATGATCTCGATCCACCCCCGGTTCGAGCCCTCGCCGGCGCCGAGCCAGAGGCGTTCACCGGAGCGCGCGACCAGCGTGCCGTCCGCCAGCTCGGTCACGAAGTCCGGCGGCCGGGGCCAGAACGGGCGCTTCTGGTAGGCGCCGTTGGCCACGCCACCGTCGAGGACGCCCATGCCGCCCGGTCCGGCGGCCACCAGCACCTGCTCGCCGGCCGGCGTCACGAACCCGGTCGTGGGATGGCTGCCGACTTCGCGCACCGCCCAGCCACCGGGTTCGTGGTACCAGATCACGTCCGGGAAATCGTTCGGCTCCTCACCCTTGTAGCCGAGCAGCCAGACGTCGTCGCCGTCCGCCGAGATCTCCAGCTGCACGCGCCACAGCCGACCACCGTCGGGCACCAGCACGTCGTGCCGCTGCCAGGTCTGACCGCCGTCCGGACTCATCGCCGTGTACGGCCTACCGCTGAGATTCGAGGCGGCCCACAGCTGCCCCTCGGGGCCGACGACGATCGAGCTGAGGTCGCCCGGCAGCCCCGGCTGGTGAGGCAGCTTGCGAGCCGGTCCGATCGGCTGGAACTCGAAGACACCGCACGGCGGGGGTTCGCAGAACAGCCCGATCTCCGCGGTCAGCAGCGGCTCGGTGACCTTGACGAAGTGGTAGCCGCCATCCGCCGACAGGTAGTAGCCGCCGTCCTCGGTGAACACCACGACGGTCCGCGGGTCTACGGCGTACATGTCATGGTTGGTACCGACCGGGTGCGGGTGCTCGAGCGGCACCCAGGTGCGCCCGCCGTCGGCCGTGCTCGCCAGCGCGCCCGTGCACTCCATGTTGTCCATCTGCGCCGGACCGCCGCTCGGCGTGTACGCCACCCCGCAGCCGATCGCGAGCGCGTAGCCGGTGAACCGGTCGGCGAAGTCGACGCGGACCACCGACATGCCCGGCTCGACCGGCAGTACCGAGCGCTCCTCGGCGAATATCTGGCCGGTGACGTTAGGGGCGGGCTGGACCGGTGTCGGCGCTGGCCCGACGCGGCGGATAGGCCCGATGTCGCACCCGCTCATCACGAGCACCAGCACCGCGGCGATAGCGACCACCCGCGCCATCACGCCGGTTTCTTGGGCTGGATCTGCGCCGACCGAAGGTCCAGGCGCCTGGATAGGCACAGAGTCAGTTTGGTTAAGCTGCGCCGCGTGTCGCAACCACGGATCTGTCTGATCACCGGAGCCGGCCGCGGTATCGGTCGTGAGGTCGCGGTACGCCTCGCCGGCGCCGGCTACCGGGTCGCACTGACCGCACGCAGCAAAGACGAGCTGACGGAGACGCTCTCGCTGTGCGGCGGGAGCGGAGTGGTCGTACCGGCCGACATCACCGCCGACGGCGCGGTTGACTCGATCTTCGAACGCGTCGAGGCGGAGCTGGGCCCGGTCGAGGTGCTCGTGGCGAACGCCGGCATCGCGGTATCGGCGCCG
This sequence comes from Micromonosporaceae bacterium, assembly GCA_035650075.1. GTDB lineage: Bacteria > Actinomycetota > Actinomycetes > Mycobacteriales > Micromonosporaceae > DASSUC01. Next base: position 23,567 of record DASRII010000168.1, read on the forward strand.
CTGGCCCGGATCACGGACGAGGAGTGGCAACGGGTGCTGGACGTCAACCTGACCGCGCCGTTCCGCTGCGTACGTCGGGCTGTGCCGGCGATGGTCGGGGGTAGCTGGGGACGGATCGTGGTGATCGGTTCGTTGGCCTCGCGGGTCGGCAAGCCGTACATCGCCGCGTACGCCGCCTCGAAGCACGGCGTACTGGGCCTGGTCCGGGCGGCAGCCGCCGAGCTGGCCAAGACCGGAGTGACCGTGAACGCGGTCTGCCCGGCCTATGTGGACACCCCGATGACCGACGACTCGGTACGCAACATCGCCGCGAAGACCGGCCGTCCCGAGGCCGAGGCGCGCCGGATCCTGGAGGGTCAGCAGCCCAGCGGGCGGCTCATCACGGCCGCCGAGGTAGCCGCGGCGGTGCTGTTCTGCGTCGAGAACGGCGCGGTCAACGGGCAGGGCATCAACGTGGACGGTGGGGCGGTGCAGTCCTAGCCCGCCCAGCTACCAGCGCCAACGCCAGAAGCGGCGCTCGTACCGGACGACCACCGTGCCGATGCGGTCCCGGCCTCGTACGACGAAGTGCGGACCGGTTCCCATCGGATGCGTCGACTGCGGCACCTTTCGCACTCGCAGGCCGCTAGCCATGAGCTCGACCCCTTCGACGTCGACCGTGGCGCCGGGTGGCAGGACCAGCTTCGTCGTACCGGCCCAGCCATCGACCTCCACCTCGACGACCGGATACGAGATGACCGCCTCGGTGAAGTCCAGCTTCACCGTGGCGGCCTTGTTCGAGACGTAGATGCGCCGCGGCACCGCCCACCGACCTTGCCGCCTCAGGTTCGACGCCGTCGTCCGCAGCTCCACGAAATCCCGCGCCGGGCTCTCGCCGGACGCCGACGGCAGGTCAGCGAGGAACGGCTGGATCTCACCGAACGTCTTGGCCGCGAGAACACCGTCCACCCGTTGCTCGAACTCGTCGAGCGTCAACCGCCCCTCCGTGGCCGCCGCTCGCAACCGGTCGACGGCCCGTTCCCGGTCCGCGTCCGACATCCGGAACCCGGACGGAGGCACCACGTCACTCACGTCCGCGACTGTAGCCGTCCATCGATGCAGTGGTCAGCGAAGAAATCTCTGCGCGCCTCTTCCCCTGCCCACCGGCCACACGTTACGGTGTCGCCGCAGCGTCCCGGTCCACAGGAGATTATCGGTGAGCGTGCAACAAACGGCGTTTCGCGGCTTTGCGAACCCCGTCGATCCCAGTGCGGGGGAGCTGCGCGCGTGGGCGTACCACCCGGATACCGTGCCCCTGCAGAGCATGCCGGCCGACTGGGATCTCCTCGTCTCGGGTGATCGTCTGGTCGGCACCCTGTTCGAGGTCGCGATGGACCCGTCCTGCCCGGCACGCCGCTTCGCGCTGCACTGCCTGTACATCTACGCCGCCGATGGCATCCGCACCGGCTTCCGCGCGCACCCGAAACGGCGCCTCCGCAGGCTCGTCGAGCAGGCCGAGCAGGAGGGCGACGAGCTGCTGTCCACCTGGGCGCACAACACCCGGATGCTGCTCGCCCGGCCGGACATCTTCGATTACCACGACTGGTGCGAGGGCGGGCTGGTCCGCCACCCACGCCGCCTGGGCTAGCTGGCCTGAATCCCGAAAGCCACGAGGCGGAGATCCGTCAGATCCCCGCCCCTGTCGCCAGTCGCGCTACGGCGTCAGCCAGTGTCGTCCAGACGTCCCTTGACCGCTTCGGCACCCTTGTCGATCTTGTCGGAGTACTTGCCGCCGGTCTTCTCGTCTGCGGCTTCGGCCGCCTTGTCGACGCCTTGCTGGACGTCGTCACCGTGGCCCGCCAGCTTCCCCTTGGCCTTGTCGAACATGTCGCCGGCGGAGTCGGTAATGCCCATGATTCCCCCCTCTCGACCGATCCGACATGTCGGATCAGTCCATCGGCTAGCCTACGTTGGCCAAATGGGGGATCATCCAGAAATCGATCAACCGCCGGACTGCCGGGGGTGTCCCCTAGCGCCGTGGCCGCCACACGACGAGAGCGCTGGACTGCTGCGAACGCGGTACAACGTCGCGCCGCGGGTACACCGACAGCGCCTCGTACTCGACCAACCGCTGATGCGCCTCGGCCAGCTCGGTCTCGAGCTCGGCCAGCCGGTGGTGCAGCCGCGCCGACAGGTGTTCCAGCTCGATGATCCGCTTGATGCCGGCGAGGTTGACCCCGTCCTCCTGGCTCAACCGCTGGATCTCGCGCAGCAGCGCCACGTCACGGGCGCTGTACCGCCGGCCACCGCCGGGCGCGCGGGCGGGCTGGACCAGACCCAGCCGGTCGTACTGTCGCAGCGTCTGCGGGTGCATCCCGGCCATCCGGGCCGCCACCGAAATGATCCAGATCTTGGCGTTCTCGTCCACTCGGGTCACCCGCCTTCCACGTGGCGTACTGCCGCGTCGATGTGGTCCCGCGGCGCCGGGGGCATCGCGGCGACGAACGCATCGAGCGCGGCCCGCGCCGCCTCGGACAACTCGGTCGGCACGGTGACCTCGACGGTCACCAGCAGATCCCCGGCCCCGCCGGCCCGCCCGGGCACCCCACGACCGCGGATCCGCAGCGTGCGCCCGCTCGGCGTACCGGGTGCGACCCGCACGGTCACCGACCCGTCGAGCGTGGGCACGCGCAGGTCGATGCCCTGGACCGCCTCCGCGTAGGTGATCGGCACGGTCAGGGTCAGATCGTCCCCGGCCCGCCCGAACAGGCTGTGTTGGCGCACCTTGACCAGCACGTAGAGATCACCGGCCGGGCCACCGCGCTCGCCCGGTTCACCCCGCCCGGCGAGCCGGATGCGCTGCCCGTCCCGCACCCCCGGCGGGATGCGTACGGTGAGCGTCCGGGACTTCGTCACACCGCCGGTACCGCGACACTCCGGGCATTTCTCCTCCACGATCGTGCCGACGCCCTGGCACTCCCGGCACGGCTCGGAGAAGCTGAACGCGCCCTGGTTGCTCGTGACCAGCCCGCTGCCATGGCACTGCGGGCAGGTACGCGGCATCGTCCCCGGCTTCGCCCCGGACCCCTGGCACGTGTCGCACACACCCGGCGCACGCAGGCTCAACGGCAGCGTGGTACCGCGGACGGCTGCGTCGAACTCGAGCCCGACCTCCGCCTCCACGTCCCGCCCGCGGGCCGGTCCGGCGCGACGACCGCCACCGGAGAAGATCGAGCTGAACAGGTCGGAGAAGCCGGCTCCGCTGAACCGCCGATCGCCGGCTCCTTGCCCGCGGAGCAGGTCGGAGAGGTCGAACGGGGTACCGCCGCCACCCGCCCGGGCACTGCGCCGGAAGGCACCCGAGCCGAAGAGCGCGCGCATCTCGTCGTACTCCTTGCGCTTGCGCTCGTCGGACAGCACGTCGTACGCCTCGGACACGGCCTTGAACCGGTCCTCGGCTTCGGCGTTGCCCGGGTTGCGGTCCGGGTGCAGCTCCCGGGCGAGCTTGCGGTACGCCCGCTTGACCTCGTCGGTGTTGGCCGTCTTGGGCACGCCGAGGACCGCGTAGAAGTCCTTCTCCAACCAGTCCTTCGAGCTCACGTGTCCCCTACTCGGACTCGGGATCCGCCACGGCCACCAGCGCCGGGCGCAACAGCCGGTCGCCCAGCAGGTAGCCGCGCCGCAGCACATCGATACACGTCGGTTCGCTGACCTCGGCCGAGGTCAGGTGGGCCACTGCCTCGTGCCGGGCTGGGTCGAACGGGTCACCCTTCTCCCCGAACGGCGTGAGGCCGTACTTCGACAGGGCTCCGGTCAGCTGCTCCGCCACCGAGGCGAACGGCCCGACCAGGTCACCGTGGTCGCGGGCCCGGTCCAGGTCGTCCAGCACGGGCAGCAGGGACGCGAGTACCGAGCCAAGCGCCTGCTCCGCCACGACTCCGCGATCCCGGTCGACGCGCTTGCGGTAGTTGGCGTACTCCGCACCGACCCGCTGCAGGTCCCGCGTGCGTTCCTCCAACTCCGCCCGCAGCGCCTCGAGCTCGGCGCCGAGAGGATGCTTGTCCTCCGCCGGCTCTGCCTCGTCCTTCTCTGCCTCTGCCGTCGTCTCGACGACCTCGCCCTCGATGGGTTCGGCCTCGACCTCGGCGGTCGGCTTCTCCTCCGGCTTCGCCGCGGCATCGGCCGCTGGCTTCGCCGGCTTGTCCGCTTGCGGCGACGCCGGTTTGGCGGGCTTGGCCGGCGCCGGCTTGGTCGGAGCCGGCTTGGCCTGCTTCGTTGCGGGCGGGTCGGCCTTGCTGTCGGCCGCGGTGACCTTGCGTTTGTCCCGTACGACGATCCGGTCCTCGCCCGAGGACGGGCGATCACCGGATGGCGGCCCGGTCGACGCCGGGCCACCGGCGCTGCGATCGGTCACTTCTTGTCGTCCTCGTCCACGATCTCGGCATCCACCACGTCGTCCGGCCCGGCGCTCGGACCCCCCGCGGTCCCGGGACCGCCCGTGGCCCCGGCGCCCGGCCCGGCGGCGTCCGGACCCGGCTGCTGCGCGTAGAGCAGCGAACCGGCCTTCTGGGATACGGTGGCCAGCTTCTCGTGCGCTGACTTGATCTTCTCGATGTCGGTACCGCCGAGTGCGCTGCGCAGCTCACCCAGGGCCTCGTTCATCTCGTCCTTCGCGTCGGCGGGCAGCTTTTCGCCGCTCTCCGCGAGGAACTTCTCGGTCTGCCACTGCAGCTGCTCGGCGACGTTGCGCGCCTCGGCATCCTCGCGCCGCTTGCGGTCCTCGTCGGCGTGATCCTGCGCGTCGCGCATCATCCGCTCGATGTCGTCCTTCGGCAGCGCCGAACCGCCGGTGATCGTCATCGACTGGTTCTTGCCGGTGCCGAGGTCCTTGGCGTGCACGTTCACGATGCCGTTGGCGTCGATGTCGAACGTGACCTCGATCTGCGGTACGCCGCGCGGTGCCGGGGGCAGCCCGGTCAGCTCGAACGTGCCGAGCTTCTTGTTGTACGCCGCGATCTCCCGCTCGCCCTGGAACACCTGGATGAGCACGGACGGCTGGTTGTCGTCGGCGGTCGTGAAGATCTCCGAACGCTTGGTGGGGATCGTCGTGTTGCGCTCGATGAGCTTGGTGAAGATGCCGCCCTTGGTCTCGATGCCCAGCGACAGCGGGGTCACGTCGAGCAGCAGGACGTCCTTGACCTCACCCTTGAGCACACCGGCCTGCAGGGCCGCGCCGACGGCGACGACCTCGTCCGGATTGACGCCCTTGTTCGGCTCCTTGCCACCGGTGAGCTGCTTGACCATGTCCGACACGGCCGGCATCCGGGTCGAGCCGCCGACGAGCAGGACGTGGTCGACCTTGGAAACGCTGACGCCGGCGTCCTTGACCGCCTGCTCGAACGGGCCCTTGCAGCGGTCGAGCAGGTCCTGCGTCATCCGCTGGAACTCCGACCGGGACAGGCTCGTGTCCAGGTGCAGCGGGCCGGCCGGGCCGGCCGTGATGTACGGCAGGTTGATGCTGGTCGTGGTCGCCGCGGACAGCTCGATCTTGGCCTTCTCGGCCGCCTCCTTGAGCCGCTGCATCGCCATCTTGTCCTGCGACAGGTCGATGCCGTGCTGGCCCCGGAACGTCTTGACCAGGTGGTCGATGATCCGCTCGTCCCAGTCGTCGCCACCGAGGTGGTTGTCGCCGCTGGTGGCCTTGACCTCGATCACGCCCTCGCCGATCTCCAGCAGCGACACGTCGAACGTGCCACCGCCGAGGTCGAACACCAGGACGGTCTGCTCCTTGGAGCCCTTGTCCAGGCCGTACGCGAGAGCCGCCGCGGTCGGCTCGTTGATGATCCGGAGCACGTTGAAGCCGGCGATCTCCCCGGCCTCCTTCGTGGCCTGCCGCTGCGCGTCGTTGAAGTACGCCGGAACGGTGACCACCGCGTCCGAGATCGACTCGCCGAGATAGGACTCGGCGTCCCGCTTGAGCTTCTGCAGCACGCGGGCGGAGATCTCCTGCGGGGTGTACTTCTTACCGTCGATGTCGATCGACCAGTTGGTACCCATTTCCCGCTTGACCGACCGGATCGTCCGGTCCGGGTTGGTCACCGCCTGGCGCTTGGCGACCTCTCCTACGAGGACCTCCCCGTTGCGCGCGAACGCGACGATCGACGGGGTCGTACGCGAGCCCTCCGCGTTTGCGATGACTGTGGGCTCGCCACCCTCGAGGACGCTGACGACCGAGTTGGTCGTACCGAGGTCGATGCCGACCGCACGTGCCATGTTCGTGTTCCTCCAGGTTCCGGGCACAAGTTGAGTGGAGCGGACTCAATACTGCCACGGGTCGCCAAGGGCGTCGAAACTACCCCCGAGCTGACGCCCGGTCACAGTTGTTTGGTACGTATTGATCAGGCAGGCTTTAACCCGTGTCGACGCACGGTGATGCGGACGAACTCGGCCAGGCCCTGACCGCTCTTCGAGCGACGGTCGCCGAGATCTCGTACCCGCTCGCGCTCCCGTCCGCGGCCGGCGCACGCTTGGCCGCCAGTGGCCTGGTCGCCCAGCTCGACGACTACCTGCTGCCCCGGCTGACGAGGCTGGACGCGCCGCTGCTGGCGGTGGTCGGCGGGTCCACCGGCGCCGGCAAGTCGACCTTGGTAAACAGCCTGGTCAGCGCCCCGGTGAGCGCGGCCGGCGTGCTCCGGCCGACCACCCGGGCTCCGGTACTGGTCTGCCACCCCGCCGACCAGCCCTGGTTCAGCCGGCCGAACCTGCTGCCCGGCTTGGCCCGGACCACGGGGCGTGCGACAGCTCCCCAGACCCTCCAGATCGTCTCGGCGCCGGCCCTCCTGCCCGGACTCGCCCTGCTCGACGCCCCGGACATCGACTCGGTCGTGGACGCCAACCGGGCACTCGCGACACAACTGCTCGCCGCGGCCGATCTCTGGCTGTTCGTGACGACCGCCTCGCGGTACGCGGACGCCGTACCGTGGAGCGCCCTCGGCACCGCACTCGAACGCGGGACAGTGGTCGCGCTGGTGCTGGACCGCGTACCGCCGGAGGGTGCCGACGAGATCACCGAGCACTTCACGCAGATGCTCGCCGGCCATGGGTTCGGCGGGGCGATGCTGTTCGTGATCCCCGAGATAACGGTCGACGGCCAGGGACTCCTGCCCGAGCGGGCGACCCAGCCACTGCGCGACTGGCTCACCGGGCTCGCCCGGGACGCCGCCGCACGCGCCGCGGTGGTCCGGCAGACGGTGGCCGGTGCGGTCGCGGCCAGCGGGCCGCTCGTCGAGGGGCTGGCCGCCGCGGCCGACGACCAGGTCGCCGCCGGTGCGGTTCTGGACGATCGGGTACGCGCGGCGTACCGCAACGCACTGACCACTGTGGAGCATGGGGTACGCGACGGCGCACTGCTGCGCGGCGAGGTGCTCGCCCGCTGGCAGGAGTTCGTCGGTACCGGCGAGCTGCTCTCCGCCCTGCAGGCCCGGGTCGGCCGGCTGCGCGACCGGGTCGCGGCGGCGGTGACCGGCCGTCCGGCGCCCGGCAAGGAGTTGGCGAACGCGCTGGAGTCCAGCCTCGTCACGCTGGTCCGGGGTGCCGCGGCGGACGCGGCCGAGCAGGCGTACGTCGGCTGGCTCGCCCACCCGGCCGGCGAGGAGCTGCTCGCCGAGGCTCGCGCCGAACGCCTGCGTACCGGCCGGCACCTCGCGGCCGGCGCGCAGCCCACGGATCTCAGCCGCGTCTCGACCGACCTGGACGAGCGAAGCGAACGCCTCGTCCGGGACTGGCAGCGGGGTGTCCTGGACCTCGTCCGCACCGAGGCGGCCGGCAGGCGCACCACGGCCCGGGTGGCGGCGTACGCCGTCAACGCCACCGGCGTTCTCGTGATGATCAGCGTGTTCGCCGCCACCGCGTTCATCCCGACCGGGGCCGAGATCGCGGTCGGCGCCGGTACGACGGTCGCCGCGCAGAAGGTGCTGGAGGCGGTCTTCGGGGACCAGGCCATCCGGGACCTCGCCGAGCGCGCCCGCACGGACCTGCTGGACCGGGTACGGGAACTGCTCGACGCCGAAGCCGACCGGTACCTCGACCGCCTCGCCGACATCGGGCTGACCGACGAGCCCGCCGAGCGGCTTCGGGTGCTCAACGCGGCGGTCCAGCAGGCGGCCACCAAGGCCGACCTCGTCCCGGCGGTGGAGCCAGAGCCGGAGCCGGAGCCGGAGTCCGGGTCGAAGCCAGAGCCGGAGCCTGGGAAAGGCAACAAGAACCGGAAAGCGGCCGCGGCGTGACATCGGTAGTGGACCGCCGAGTCGACGCCGACGCGCTCATCCGTCGGGTCGACGGACTCCAGCGCTTCCTGCGGTCGGCGGACGGGTACCTGCCCGAGGAACGCCTGGCCGGTGCCCGTACCGTCGTCGAACGCGCCTCGCAGCGGCTGTCGCTGTCCCGCCACCACACCGTGGTCGCCCTGGCCGGGGCAACGGGTAGCGGCAAGTCGAGTCTGTTCAACGCGCTCGCCCGGATGGAGCTATCGCCGGTAGGGCACCGGCGGCCGACCACGGGCGTCACGTACTCGTGCGTCTGGGGTCCGACCGGCTCGGCCGGCGGTCTGCTCGACTGGCTCGGGGTACTGCCCCGGCACCGGTTCGACCGGGAGAGCGCGCTCGACGCCGACGACGAGGCTCGGCTGCGCGGGCTGGTCCTGCTCGACCTGCCGGACTTCGACTCGGTAGAGGTCACCCACCGGGCCGAGGTGGACCGGCTGCTCGCGTTGGTGGACCTCGTCGTCTGGGTGCTGGACCCGCAGAAGTACGCCGACAAGCTCGTCCACGAGAGCTACCTGCGCCAGTTCCACCGGCACAAGGACGTGACCGTGGTCGCGCTCAATCACGCCGACCGGCTCAGTACCGTCGACTCCCAGCGGTGCCTCGACGATCTGCGCAAGCTGCTCGACACCGATGGTCTGGGCGGCGTACCGGCCTTGGTGACGTCGGCGTACGCCGCACCGGGTTGGATGGAGCTGCGCAAGGTGCTGGAGGGCGTCGTCGCCAGCAAGGCGGCCGCTCTGCAGCGGCTCAGCGGCGATGTCGACCGGGTCGTCGAAGAGCTGACCGATGTGACCGGCCCGGCGGTGTCCCGGCAGCACGCCGTCGACCGGGCGAGCGCCGACACGCTCGTCGAGGCGCTGACGCACGCCGCTGGCGTGCCGGCGGTGGCCGAGGCGACCGAACGGGCGTACCGGCACCGGGCCGGCGTCAACATGGGTTGGCCGTTGCTGCGTTCGCTGCGCCGGCTGCGGCCGGATCCGCTGCGCCGGCTGCACCTACCCGAGAAGACCGAAGGCCCGGTACCGGCCACGTCCCTGCCGGCGCCTACGGCCGCCCAGCGCGCATCGGTCGGGCTCGCGGTCCGCACGCTCGCCGACAACGTCGGAGCGGGTCTGCCCGTACCGTGGCAGAACGCGATGGTGACGGCGGCCCGGTCGCGGCTGAACGACCTGCCCGACGCGCTCGATCGCGCGGTGGCAACCACCGACCTGGGCCTGAAGCGGACGCCGTGGTGGTGGCGGGTGTTCGCGGGCGCGCAGTGGCTGGCCACCGTCGCCGTGACGTTCGGGCTGTGCTGGCTCCTCGTCGGGTACGCCGCTCGCATCATCGGCCTGCCGGCGATCGAGTACCCGCGGCTGGGCGTGGCACCGCTGCCGACCGTTCTACTGGTCGGGGGCCTGCTGGCCGGGGCGCTGCTCGCCGGGCTGGCCGGCCCGATCGCCGCCGCGGCGGCCCGCCGGGCCCGCGCCCGCGCGGAGACCCGGCTACGGACCGGGGTGGCCGAGGTCGCCGAGGAGTACGTCGTGCTGCCGGTCGGCGCAGTCGTCGAGGGGTACCGCGAGGCGCGAGCGGCTATTGGCGAGGCGCGACGTTGACTCGTCGGCGCGTGCTGGTCGCCGGTCTGATCCTGCTGGGAGCGCTGCATCTGTGGTGGGGACTGTGGGCGGCGGTGGCCCCGCGGCACTTCTTCGACACGTTCCCCGGCTTCGGCCACCATTGGACGGCCGCGTATCCGCCGTACAACGCCCATCTGGTCAGCGACCTGGCCGCGACGTTCACGACTCTCGGCGTACTGCTGCTGATCGCCGCCTGGTTGCGGGACCGACGCGTGACGGCCGTCGTACTCGTCGGCGTGTTGCTCTTCTCCACGCTGCACCTGGTCTATCACCTGGGGCACCCCGGTGGCCTGCGCGGCGCGGACCTGGCGGCCAGTTTGATCTCGCTCGCGATCGGCGTGTTGGGGTCAGCCGCACTGTTGGTCGTAGCCCGCCGGGCATAGCCGGCTAAGCTCGGCGAATGCCTCAGGCGCCCGCACTGCTGCGCAACCTGGCCGCCGATGTCGCCGACGTGGACTCAGCCCTCGCCGCCGAGATGCTGCTCTCCACGATGCTCGGCGTGGTCTACGGCATGGTCGACACCGACCGCGCGGAGGCGGTGGCCGAGTTCGCCGACGGCTTGACGCAGTTCGCCGCCGCCGAAGGAGCGACACCGCTGCTCGCCACGCTCGGCGCACTCGTTCCCGGTTCACCCCCGATCGACGCGGACGGGCCGCCGTGGGTCGCCTCCCTGGGCAAGGTGCGGTGCACCGGCGCGTACGCCTACGGCGACATCTACGGCGACCAGGTGTCCTACCTGGCCATGTTCCGCTACGACGACGAAGAGCTGGGCGGGCCGGAGCACGCCGTCGTGACGCTGGTCGACCACAACCTCGGCTTCGTGAAGGACATCTTCGTGGGCGTACCGGCCGAGAAGGTGCTGACCTCCGTCCGCGACATCTCGGCGACCGACCCGGAGATCTGGTTCGACACCATCGAACCGGCCGCGTTGCGCGAAGCCGTGACGTCACAACTGAGGCACACCGACGAGCTGACCGACCTGCCGGAGAGCGAGTCACTCGGGGCGGACCGGGCGTTCGCGCTCGCCCGGCTGGCGACGCTGTCGGTGCCGGCCGGCGACGCGGTGACCGAGCCGCCGTCGCTGTCGGCCAAGGAGCGCAGCGCCCTGCTGAAAGCGTTCCGGGCCACGGCACCCGCCAAGGCGCTGCCCCTGGATCGTGCGGTCGTGACCTCCTGCCTCGACCTGATCGTCGACTGGGCGGGCAACCACCGCGACGGTGAGCCGCTGCGGTGGAGTCCGATCGCGGTCGAGCTGTTCCTGGGCGACTGGGTGCCGCGCCAGACATCGCTCGACGCGGAGACCGTGGCAGCGCTGCCAGCGGTCCTCGACGCCTGGGTCCGGTGGGCGGGCCGGCGTCGCAAGCTTCCGGCCGCCGCGGTCGCCGCCACGTGTGCCGCTATCGCCGACGCGGCTGGTTGATCCGTATGGCCCGTACCCGGCTGTACCGCGACGGCGTCCTGGAGGCGGAGGGCTTCCCGATCGCGGAGGTGTCGGACCGCATCACGGATCCCGCCGCTACCGTCTGGTTCGACCTGTGTGCACCGGACGCCGACGACCTGGCCACGCTCGGCGAGGAGCTGGGTCTGCATTCGCTCGCGGTCGAAGACGTGCTGCAGGGGCCGCAGCGCCCGAAGCTCGACCGGTACCCCTCGCACATGTTCGTCACGTGCTACGCGGTGCGGCTCGACACCGACCGCGGCACGTTGGACATGAGCGAGGTCAACGCGTTCGTGACCGCCAACGCGTTCGTCACGGTACGCCGGACCGACCGCTTCGACATCGACGAGGTCGTCGCGCGGTGGGACGCCAACCCGGAGCTGGCCCGGCACGGCGTCGCGTTCCTGCTGTACGGGCTGCTCGACTACGCCGTCGACACGCAGTTCGATGCGGTCGAGTCGCTCGACGAACAGATAGAGAACCTGGAGGACCAGCTGTTCTCCGATCGGCCTACCGCCGAGGACATGCAACGGCGCAGCTTCGAACTGCGCAAGAGCCTCGTGACGCTGCGCCGGATCGTGTTACCGACCCGCGAGCTGGTGGACTCGGTACGGCGGCGGGAACTGCACGGGTACGACGAGGCGATGCTCCCCTACTTCGAGGACGTGTACGACCACGCGTTGCGCGCCGGCGAGTGGACCGAGTCGTTGCGGGATCTGGTGACGACGATCCTGGATACGCACCTCACGCTTCGGAGCAACCGGCTGAACGTCGTCATGAAGCAGGTGACGAGCTGGGCGGCCATCATCGCGGTACCGACCGCGGTGACCGGCTTCTACGGCCAGAACTTGCCGTATCCCGGGTACGGGCGGGCGGCCGGATTCGCTACGTCCACTGTGGTCATTCTCGCGATGTCGATCGGCCTGTACGTCGTCTTCCGCCGGAAGGGCTGGCTCTGAGCGTCCGATTGCCGACTTCTCTGGCGGGACGGAAAACGGCAGGATCGACGTATGCCGGAGTCCGACTACGCGACGAGCATTGCTGACCGGTCCTACGAGTGGTACAAGAGGGCGGCAATACGCTCCCGGCGCTCGTACAAGCTATCGGAGACGGCCGTTCTGCTCGTCGCCGCGTCCATTCCCGCCTCGGTCGCGATCTATCGCGAAAACACGCTAGTTCCCGCCGTTCTGGGTGCCGCGGTGGTGGTTCTCACCGGACTGCGCTCGGTCTTCCACTGGCAGGAGAACTACCTCCGGTTCAGCGGAGCGCGGGAGGCGGTCGAGTCCCAGCGGCGGTTGTACCTCACCGGTGCCGAGCCGTACGCCGACCCGGCCACCCGAGACCAGGTACTCGTGGCGGAGATATCGCGGATCGAGCGGGACGAGATGAGTGGCTGGATAAAGACGGCCGCCGAGCGACCCCGACCCTGAAGGAGATGTCGTGGTTGCCGAGCCGGCCGCGTTCCTGAGCTACGTACGATTCGACGACGAACACGAGGACGGGCAACTCAGCGTGTTCCGTGCCCGGTTGAGCGCCGAGGTACGCATGCAGACCGGCGCGAGCTTTCCCATCTTCCAGGATCGCAACGACATCGCGTGGGGACAGAACTGGCAGACGCGGATCGAGGAGACCCTCGATACGGTGACGCTGCTGATCCCCATCATCACGCCGAACTTCTTTCACAGCCCCGCGTGCCGCGACGAGATGAAGCGGTTTCTCGGGCGCGAACGGCAGCTCGGTCGGCAGGATCTGATCCTGCCGGTGTATTACGTGAGCACTCCCGAACTGGACGACGCCGCGCGCCGCGAAGCGGACGACCTCGCGCAGACACTGTCGATGCGGCAGTACGCCGACTGGCGCGAACTGCGTTTCGAGCCGATGACCTCGTCGGTCGTGCGGAGGGCGATCGCCCAACTGGCCGGCCGGCTGCGAGATACGTTCTGGCACCCGCCCGCGGCGACGAGGCGGAGCGGGACAATGTCCACATCGACCGTCGACTCTGGACAGACGACCGGGCGCACCGCATCCGTCAAGCAGGATCCGGACACCCGCATCGTCGACCCGTACGGCCGGGCCGACCACACGTCGATCGGGGCGGCGATCGGGGCGGCCCACCCCGGAGACCGAATCCTGGTCCGGCCGGGTCTCTACAACGAGTCGCTGGTCATCGACAAGCCCTTGGAGGTGATCGGAGACGGCCCCTTGGACGACATCGTGGTGCAGGTCAGTGGGGCGCACGTGTTGCAGTTCCGGGCGAACATCGGCCGGGTCGTCAACATGACCCTGCGCCAGACCGGCGGCGATGGCAAGTGGTACGGAGTCGATGTCACCCAAGGCCGTCTCGAGCTGGAGGGCTGCGACGTCTCGAGCCAGAGCCTGGCGTGTGTGGCGATTCGCGAGGGCTCCGATCCGCGGATACGCAACAACCGCATCCACGACGGCCGTCAGGGCGGGGTCATGGTCTACACCGCCGGCCTGGGTACGGTGGAGGACAACGAGATCATGGGCCACACCCTTTCCGGTGTGGAGATTCGGGGTAACGCCAATCCGACTCTCCGGCGCAACCACATCCACCACAACAAGCAGAACGGAGTCCTCGTCAGCGACAGCAGCCTCGGCACGCTGGAAGACAACGACATCACCCACAACGGCTACGCCGGCGTGCAGATCAGAACCGAAGGCAACCCCACCGTCCGGCGCAATCAGATCCACCACAACAAGCAGAACGGTATTCTCGTCAGCGACCACGGCCTCGGCACGCTGGAAGACAACGACATCACCGACAACGGTTACGCCGGCGCGGAGATCAGGGCCGGCGGCAAACCCTCGATGCACCGGAACCGGATCCATCGAAACACGTACCAGGCTATCCGGCTGCACGACGAAGGTAGCGGTGTCTTCGAGGACAACGACCTCACCGACAACACCAGAGGTCCCTGGCAGATCGACGACTCCTCGAAGCCGAACGTCAGGAGCTCGGGGAACATCGAGTGATCACGGTACGACCATGCGCAGGCGCTGTGCCGCTACCTCGATGGAGACCCGCTGCCCCCACGCCATCGGGAGGTGGTCCGGCTCGACACCGTCGGCGAACACCACCAACCGCTCGCTTTCGCTGACGAGCTCCAGCCGTTCGCCTTCGGCGAGCCGCCCCGCGGTCAACGACACCCCGGTCGCCGGCGAAGGCCAAGCCTCCCGGACGAACCAGCACAGCGCCGCCTCGTCCGGCTCGGGCAACGGCGGCGACGATGCCCGCTCGTGCACGATCGACGCGCACCACCCGGTCGCCCCGGTGCCGGTACCGATGACGACTCCGGACGACGACTGCCGCTCGCGTCGACCGTCCATTGTAGATACGACATAGCGCGCGGACTGGTGGGTCGCGTGCCCGACGTACACCTCGTTGAGGCCGACCAGCTCCTGACCGTCGTCGAGCGTGGCATGCACCATCGTGCGCACCTGCACGGGCGCGTCCCCCGCGGCCGCCGCCGGCAGGATCCGCGCCGTCGCATCGGCAGCGAACCGCACGAGTACGCCGGCATTGCGGCCCGGTTCGGGATCGACGCCGATGACCGGTTGCCCGGAGAGGTACTTCGCCACGTTGGCGACCAGTCCGTCCTGCCCCACGGCCACCACGATGTCCTCGGCCCCGAAAAGGAAGCGGGGCAGGTCGTCCCGGTCGACGTGGCCGCGCCGCCAGTCGGCTGGGATAGCGGCGCCGACCGCGGTCAACGCCTGCTGCAGGGTGGCGTGCCGGGCCGCGACCTCGGACAGGTCGCGGCCCCGCTGGCGGAGGAAGTAGGCCGCCGCGCCCCGGGTGCCGTGCCGGGCCAGCAGTTCGTCCAGCTCGCTGCGGCGGGACACCACGACGACCCGCGGCGGCAAACTCATGCCAGCTCCCGCTTCGCGCTCATGACTGCCCGTTGAGCCGGGCGACCAGGCCGGTCACCACGTCGGGCGTGACGGTCAGCTGACCGATCTCCGGCAGGTGGCCGGCCAGCTCCTGCATCGCGAGTGCCTGCAGCACCGCGGGTGGCGTGTCGCGGTACGCCGCGAGCCGCGCCTCCTCGGCCTCGCCGCGGGCGACACCGACCAGCCGTACCCCCGTTGCCTTTGCCTCGGCTAGCGTGCGCCGCCGCTCGGCCTCGGAGGCCGCGGCCACCCGGGCCCGTTCGGCCTGGCCCTGGACTACGACCAGCTCCGCCGCAGCGTCCAGCTCGGCCTGGCGCCGCGCGTTGGCACCGTGCTGGTCGACGAGCTGCTGCTCCCGGCGAGCCAGCTCGATCTTGCTCTGCAGTTCGTTCTCGGCGATGGCGCGTTCCAGCTCGACGGCTTGAGCGCGGCGGGCGTACGTCGCCCGGTCCGCTTCGACCTGAACCGCTTCGCGGGTGGGTGTCTGCAACGCGCGTTCGAGCTCGGGCTCGGGACGGATCGCGACGACCCGCGCGCTGACCACGCTCACGCCGGTGTCGGCCAGCCGTGGGTCGTCGCTCAGTGCGCCGGATACCGCCTCCCGTACCGGTGCGATGCCGGCGGTCAGCGCCTCGGTCAACGGCAACCGGACGAGCAGGTCGAGCGCGGGCTGCTGGGCCAGTTCGGCGAGCAGTGTCGCAACCTGGTCGAGGGGCTGGGCGCGCCAGGTGCCACGGTACGGGTCGATGGAGAAGTCCAGCCGACCGGCGGCCGCGGCCGGATCCGACACCCGGTACGTGACCGTGGCCTGTACCGTCACGTCGGCGAAGTCGGCGGTCCGCGCGTGGAAGAGCAATGGAAGCTCGCGGTCGTCGACGGGTACCTCGCTCAGCACCGCCGTCAACGGCCGGTACCAGAACGCCTGCCCGACACCTTCCCGCTTGACCCGGCCACGCGCCTGGTGGCGGATCCACGTGGTGGGTGCGCCCCGTAGGTGCCGCAGGAACAGCCGGCGTGTTACGTCTGCCATCGTCGTGGTCCTCCCCCAAGGTCGTTTCTCGTCACGGTGACGATAAGCCGCGTGATACCTTCTCGTCAAGGTGGTGATAATGCACGTCACAGTGGACCTCGCGGTGCTGACCATTCGCGACGGCGCGCTGAGCGCGTTGCTGATCCGGCGCGCCGCGGCGCCGTACCGCGGGCGCTGGGCGTTGCCCGGTGGCTTCGTCCACGACGACGAGGACCTGCCCGACGCCGCGGCCCGGGAGCTGGTCGAGGAGACCGGCCTGCACGGACGCGCGGGACACCTGGAACAGCTCGCGAGCTACGGCTCACCCAAGCGCGACCCGCGCGGTCGGGTGGTGACGATCGCGTACCTGGCGCTCCTGCCCGACCTGCCGGCGCCGGTCGCCGGCTCGGACGCCGCCAGCGCCGCCTGGTACGCCGTCTCCACTGTAGACAGTCTGCGGCTGGCCTTCGACCACGACCGGATCCTCGCCGACGGCATCGAGCGGGCGCGGGCCAAGCTGGAGTACACCCCGTTGGGCGCGGCGTTCTGCCCGCCCGAGTTCACCATCGCGCAGCTTCGCGAGGTGTACGAGGCGGTCTGGGGTACCAAGCTCGATCCGCGGAACTTCCACCGGAAAGCAACCACGACACCCGGGTTCGTGGTCCCGACCGGGCGATCCACCGCTGGCGAGCGCGGCCGGCCGGCGCAGCTCTACCGTCGTGGCACCGCCACCCTGCTGTACCCCCCTATGTTGCGACCGTAGCCATTCTGCCGGCTATCGCCGCCCCTCGATCGGCGGTAGGGTTCCGCGACCAAGTCACCGAAGACTTCCTGACGACAAACGTCACCGTGCCTTAACCCCTCCCCCTGGGTCGCTGCCTGGTACGTCGGATATCCCGGTCCACGTGCCAGGCAGCGGCTCGTTGTGCGGCCCGATCGGCGTGCCGGTGCCGGCGGCGGTGGCAGTCCCGCTCGTCCGAAGCGGACGGCGCAACGGCAGGGGGCGCAACGGCGGGCCGCTTCTTCGAAGGTGCGGCATGCCGGCGACGCGGCGGGCCGGACTGGGTCCCCCGCTCCTGGCTATGAACCCGGGGACGTTTCGGCGGACTGGCCTGCGCCGGTACCCCCGCCTTGGTCCCCGGGCGTGGCCGCGCGGGCGGCTCGGGGGCGGCGATGGCCGGTGGGGTCGGCCTGGTCGGGACGACGACCGGGCCGGCCGGTCGGGCGTCCAGGAACGGCGTGGTCGCGCCCTCCGGCTCGGTCAGCGAGCCCGTGCCTGCGGCGATCGCGATCAGGGTAAGCAGTGACACGAGCGCAACAAGTGTGATCATGGAAGAGGTGGACGGCGCGTGGCGGGGAGAGTGATCTGGCACGCCGAACAGGGTGACTCAGTCATTTTCCGCGCGCACGCACATCAAACAATATGACCTGACAGATTTAGGACTGTTTTCGGCCATAACATCAACCCATGGTGTAAGGACGTCGGCCTCTTCTGCCATATTGGACGCGGCGGCAACGAGGCCGTGGCTCTCCCCCGATCGGGGACGAGTGCGGCCAGCTGCCACGGCTGCGCCGGCGCCGGTCACCCCGACTGCCGGCGGACACAGACAGGGAGAGACGGATGGCTAAGGCCGAGGGAGGCCGGACCAAGGCGAGCGCCAGAAGCGAGCCTGAGTTCGTGCAGTTACTCACCCCGGACGGGGAGCGGGTCGACCACCCGGAGTACACGGTCGATTTCACTGACGAGGAGTACCGCGGCCTTTACCGCGATCTCGTCATCGTCCGCAAGCTGGACGCCGAGGCCACCGCTCTGCAACGCCAGGGTGAGCTGGGCATCTGGGCCAGCCTGCTGGGCCAGGAGGCGGCGCAGGTGGGCTCCGGCCGGGCCTTGCGGCCGCAGGACATGGCGTTCCCGACGTACCGAGAACACGGCGTGCTCTTCTGCCGGGGGATCGACCCGATCATGCCGCTCGGCCTGTTCCGGGGCGTCGACCAGGGCGGTTGGGATCCGAACGAGTTCAAGTTCGGGATGTACACGATCGTCATCGGCGCGCAGACCCTGCACGCGACCGGCTACGCGATGGGTGTCGCGATGGACGGCGCGATGGGCACCGACGACGGCGAGGCCGTGATCGCGTACTTCGGCGACGGCGCGACCAGCCAAGGGGACGTCAACGAGGCGTACATCTGGGCGAGCGTGTTCAACGCCCCGCTGGTCTTCTTCTGCCAGAACAACCAGTACGCGATCTCCGAGCCGATCGAGAAGCAGACGCGGGTGCCGCTGTACCGGCGGGCGGCCGGTTTCGGCTTCCCCGGCATCCGGGTAGACGGCAACGATGTACTCGCGTCGTACGCCGTCACCCGCGCCGCGCTCGACCACGCGCGGCACGGTCAGGGACCCACGTTGATCGAGGCGTACACCTACCGCATGGGGGCGCACACCACCTCCGACGACCCGACCCGCTACCGGATCGCCAGCGAGGTCGACGCGTGGCTGGCCAAGGACCCGATCAAGCGGGTACGCGCGTTCCTCGAAAAGCAGCAACTGGCCGACGACGCGTACTTCACGGAGGTCGACGAGGAGGCTCAGCGCGAGGCGATTCACCTGCGTGAACGCGTGCTGTCGATGCCCGACCCGGACCCGCTGACGCTCTTCGACCACGTGTACGCGCACGGCTCGCCGCTGCTCGACGACGAGAAGGCCCAGTTCGCCCGGTACCTGGAGTCGTTCGAGAGGAGCGTGCACTGATGTCGGAGACGCTCACGCTTGGCAAGGCGATCAACACCGGACTCCGGCGTGCGATGGAGAACGACCCCAAGGTCGTCATCATGGGTGAGGACGTCGGCCGGCTCGGCGGCGTCTTCCGGATCACCGATGGCCTGCAGAAGGACTTCGGGGAGGAGCGGGTCATCGACACCCCGCTCGCCGAGTCCGGGATCGTGGGTACGGCCGTCGGGCTGGCGATCCGCGGCTACCGACCGGTGTGCGAGATCCAGTTCGACGGGTTCGTCTACCCCGCGTTCGACCAGATCGTCAGCCAGGTCGCGAAGATGCACTACCGGTCGCAAGGCAATGTGCGGCTGCCGATCGTCATCCGGATCCCGTTCGGTGGCGGTATCGGCGCGGTCGAGCACCACTCCGAATCCCCGGAGGCGTACTTCGCGCACACCGGCGGCCTCAAGGTCGTGTCGTGCGCGACGCCCCTGGACGCGTACTGGATGATCCAGCAGGCGATCGTCTCGGACGATCCGATCATCTTCATGGAGCCGAAGCGGCGGTACTGGGAGAAGGGCGAGGTCGACGTCGACGTCGCCCTCTCGGAGGCCTACCCGCTGCACTCGGCCCGGGTGGCGCGGCCCGGCACCGACGTGACGGTGCTGGCGTACGGGCCGATGATGCGTACCGTGCTCGACGCCGCTTCGGCAGCCGCCGAGGAGGGCCGCGAGCTGGAGGTCATCGACCTGCGCTCACTGTCCCCATTGGACATGGCGCCGGCGTACGAGTCGATCCGCAAGACCGGCCGCTGCGTGGTGGTCCACGAGGCGCCCGGCAACGTCGGCCTCGGCGCCGAGCTGGCCGCACGCATCACGGAACAGTGCTTCTACTCGCTGGAGGCACCGGTGCTGCGGGTGGCGGGCTTCAACACGCCGTACCCGGCCGCCCGCGTGGAGGAGGAGTACCTGCCCGACCTGGACCGGGTGCTCGACGCCGTCGACCGGACGTTTGGGTGGTAGGCATGTCGCGGATCAAGGAGTTCAAGCTGCCCGACCTCGGGGAGGGCCTGACCGAAGGCGAGATCATCAAGTGGCTCGTCTCGGTCGGCGAGACCGTGACGCTGAACCAGCCGATCGTCGAGGTGGAGACGGCCAAGGCGGCGGTCGAGATCCCGGCGAAGTGGGCCGGCAAGGTCACCGAGATCTTCCACCCCGAGGGAGCGACCGTCGAGGTCGGCTCCCCGATCATCGCGATCGACACCGACCCGTCGGCGCCGGCGCCGGAGGCTGAGCCGGCACCGTCGGCCGCGGCGCTGGCCGCGGTCGAAGTGGCCCCCGCCGAGGGCGCGGTCGAGCCCGGCCTGATCGGTGGTCCGGCGCCCGGCGGCCGGACAGCCGTCCTGGTCGGCTACGGCCCCCGCACCGGCGCCGCCAAACGCCGCCCCCGCCGCTCCGACGCCCCCGCCGCCGCGCCCACTCCCGCCGCGCCCCCTCCCGCCGCGCCCACTCCCGCCGAGACCACTCCCGCCGAGACCACTCCCGTTGATCATGAACTTAGTTCACAGGTCGACGGCGTGTCGAGCGACGAACTTCATGATCAACCCGAAGAGGGGCGGGCGGCAGCCGCTCTCGCCAAGCCTCCGGTCCGCAAGCTGGCCCGCGACTTGGGCGTCGACCTCACCACCCTCACCGGCTCCGGCCCGCAGGGGTCCATCACCCGCGACGACGTACAGGCCGCCGTCAACGGAGGAGCGCAGGTCACCACCGCCGCCGCGCCAGGCCGCGAGCAGCGGATCCCGGTCAAGGGGGTACGCAAGCTCACCGCGGAGAACATGGTCGCCTCAGCGTTCAGCGCGCCACACGTGACGGAGTTCCTCACCATCGACATGACCAGGTCGATGCGCGTACTCGACCGGTTGCGACAACTGCCGGACTGGCGGGAGGTCCGCACCTCACCACTGCTCCTCGTGGCGAAGGCGTGCGTGGTGGCGCTGCGACGGTACCCGATGGTCAACTCCACCTGGGCCGGCGACGAGATCGTGGTCAAGGATTACGTCAACCTCGGCATCGCCGCCGCGACGGAACGGGGTCTGATCGTCCCGAACGTCAAGGACGCCGATCGGCTCACCCTGCGGGAGCTGGCGGACGCGCTGACCGCACTCGTACATACGGCCAAGTCGGGTCGAACGGCACCCGCCGACATGACGGGTGGAACGTTCACGATCACCAATGTGGGCGTCTTCGGCATCGACAGCGGTACGCCGATCCTCCCTCCGGGGGAGGCCGCGATCCTCGCCTTCGGGGCCATCCGCGAGATGCCATGGGTGCACAACGGCAAGATCAAGATACGTCAGGTAACGACTCTCGGGCTCTCGTTCGACCACCGGATCATCGATGGCGAACTGGGATCGAAGTTCCTACGCGACATCGGACAGTTCCTCGCCGACCCGGAGACCACGCTGCTCGCGTGGAGCTAGACCGACGATCCTTCGGTGCTGTGGCTGGACTCACCGAAAAATCGTTGGCAGCGATGGGGACTACCGCGATGTAATTGTTCCCATGAGCATGGTCGAGCGGATCCGTCAGCGCCGCGACGCCGCGCGCCGAAGCAGAGCCCTCGAGCGCGCGCTGCGCGGCACCACGTCACACGCCGTCCGGCAGGAGATCATCGCGATCGCCCAGCGGGACATGTAGCCTCCACGAGATCGAAGACCCGTCCGGCGCGAGTCGGGCGGGTCTTCGGCTGTCCGCCCGCAGGATTGGCGTCGGCTGGCCCGGCCGGTACGGTGGGGCTCGCCGCTCGTTACGGCTGGTCACGCTACCGGCCTGCGGGACACGGGGGTGGAAAGCGAAAGAGGAGGCGCTCAATGTCGTTCGAGGGGCCCCGGCATGCTGGCCCGGAAGGGACAGAACCGGACGAACCAGCGCCGGAACCGACGGGCGCCTCGTCGGGCTGGCCGGAGCCACCAGCCTCGATGCATCAGCCCTCGGCGCCTCCGCCTCCCGCGCCGATGCAACCACCACCGCCGATCAGTGTGCGGGCCACCGCATCGGTGCCCGTCGCTCGGGCTACCGCCTCGGTACCGCCGGCTCCGGCCGGGCCGCCACCGGTCGCGCACGGCCCGTACGAGGGCCTTCCCCCGAACTATCTCCCGCCGCAGCCGGCCGCCGTTCCGCAGCCACCGGCCTACCTCGCGCCGCCGCCGCCTCCTCCGCCGCCGCCACCGCCGCCGCCCGTACCTACCGGTCAGATCCCGACCGCACCGGTACCGGTCGGCCGCGCCCCGACCGCTACCGGCCGGGTGACCGCCTCGGCGTCGGTACCGGGTCAGCTCCTCCTCCAGCAGCAACCCGGCACCGCACCGCCGCCCCGGCTGCCACAGTCGACCCCCCGGGTGTACGGCCGGCCCGCCGGTTATCCGGATGCCCCACCGAGCTACGCGCCACCGCCTCCGGCGTACCGGCCTCCACAACCTCACGAGCGGCCACCGGCGCCGAGCCCGACACCCGTGCCGAGTCGGACGCCAGTGCCGAGTCGGACCAAGCCCCGGCGCGGCATCCTGATCATCGGTGCGGCCGCCGCGGTCGTGCTCGTCCTGCTGGGCGTCAGCGCGTTCTTCCTCCTCCGCGACTCCGGCGGCGGCGCCAACCCGTTCCCCGTCGGCTCGTGCGTCAAGCAGTCCGGAGGTACCGCCACGGCTGCTCGCTGCACCGACGCCGGCGCCTTCGTCGTCGTGTCCAATGTGGACAGCGTGGACGAGTGCAACGACAAGTCGCAGCCGTACCTGCAGCTCAGCGGCACGGATACGAAGCGGATCCTCTGTCTGGCACCCGCGGCCGGCTCCGGCGGCGCGTCCCCGTCGCCGAGCGCGCAGCCCTCGAGCAGCTCGGACTGAGCGCCGAGGCAGGATCGTGGTATGTCGGTAGAGATCCGGGTACGCGCTCCCGAGCTTCGCGGTCGCGGCTGGCTGAACACGGGCGGGCGGCAGCTGGCGCTCGCCGACCTCCGCGGCAAGATCGTCCTACTCGACTTCTGGACCTTCTGCTGCATCAACTGCCTGCACGTGCTCGACGAGTTGCGGCCGCTCGAGGAGGCGTACGCCGACGTGCTGGTCGTCGTCGGCGTGCACTCGCCGAAGTTCGAACACGAGCGGGATCCGGAGGCGCTCGCGGCCGCGGTCGAGCGGTATGGCGTAACGCACCCGGTCCTCGACGACCCGGAGTTGATCACCTGGCAGCAGTACACCGCCAAGGCATGGCCGACGCTGTCCGTGGTGGATCCGGAGGGGTACCTGGTCGCCAGCATGGCCGGCGAGGGACATGCCTTGGGACTCCGCCGGCTGATCGACGAGCTGATCGTGCGGCACGAGGCAAGGGGCACGCTGCACCGCGGCGACGGGCCGTACGTAACATCCGAGCCGCCGTCCACCACGCTGCGCTTTCCCGGCAAGGCGATCCTGACGCCCGACGGTACGATCCTCGTCTCCGACTCCGCCCGACACTCCATTGTGGAGCTTGCTGCGGACGGGGAGACGGTGGAGCGCCGGATCGGCTCGGGGCGCCGGGGACGGGCCGACGGACCACCGGAAGCGGCGGAGTTCTCCGAGCCGCAGGGCATGTGCCTGCTGCCGCCGCACACCGCCGAGATCGCCGGCTACGACCTCGTGGTCGCCGATACGGTGAACCACATGCTGCGCGGGGTGCGGCTGTCCGACGGTACGGTCACCACGGTCGCCGGCACCGGCCGTCCCTGGCGCTCCACAGTGGATGACCACGCACACGACGCGTTGTCGGTGGACCTGTCGTCACCGTGGGACGTGGCATGGTACGACGACCGGGTGGTCGTGGCGATGGCCGGTATCCATCAACTGTGGTGGTTCGATCCGGTCAAGCGCACCGCCGGGGTCTACGCGGGCACCACCGTCGAAGCGCTGCGCGACGGCCCGCTGCCGGATGTCTGGCTCGCCCAGCCGTCCGGACTGTCGGTGTCCGCCGACGGCACCCGGCTGTGGGTCGCCGACTCGGAGACGTCAGCCCTGCGGTACGTCGAGGACGGCGCGCTGCACACCGCGGTGGGTCAAGGCCTGTTCGACTTCGGGCACGTCGACGGTCCGGCGGATCGGGCCCTGTTCCAGCACCCGCTCGGTGTCTGCGCGCTGCCGGACGGCTCGGTACTCGTGGCGGACACGTACAACGGTGCGGTCCGGCGCTT
This sequence comes from Micromonosporaceae bacterium, assembly GCA_035650075.1. Lineage (GTDB taxonomy): Bacteria > Actinomycetota > Actinomycetes > Mycobacteriales > Micromonosporaceae > DASSUC01. The sequence continues at coordinate 47,772 of DASRII010000168.1, forward strand.
CGATCCCGAAGCCAACAAGGTGTCCACTGTGGCCGGTGAGCTGGCCGAGCCCACCGACGTGCTGCTGATCGGTGACGCGATCGTCGTCGTCGAGTCGGCCGCGCACCGGCTCACGAGGCTCGCCCCGGTGGGCAGCGTCACGGTCGACGGTGGACGGCAACGCACCGAGCGGCCGCCGACCGAGGTGGCCGCCGGCGAGGTCACGCTGGACGTCATCTTCACCCCGGCACCGGGGCAGAAGCTCGACGACTCGTTCGGCCCGCCGCTGCGGCTGGAGGTTTCCGCGTCCCCTCCCGAACTGCTGGTCGAAGGCGCCGGTGTCGGCACCGAACTCCAGCGGCGACTCGTCACTGCGGCCGACGTACCGCAGGGCGTGTTGCAGGTCGTCGCCCAGGCGGCCACCTGTGACGCGGAGGCCGCACATCCCGCCTGCCATCTGACCCGGCAGGACTGGGGGGTACCGGTCGTGATCCGAGACGGTGGGGCGCATCGGCTACCGCTGGTGCTGCGCGGGCTCGACGCCTGACTACTGCTTTTCGGCGCGCGGGTCGTTGATCGCCTGGTAGATCCGCTGCGCCTGCCGCCGGGCGTTCTCCGCCCGAGCCGGATCGGTCGTGGCGAGCGCGTCGGCGAGGACGTCCCACCCCCTCGCCTCGCGCAGCGGGAAAGGTACCGAGCGGGCAACTTCGATCTCGGCTTCGGCATGCGGCACCGCCTCGGCCGGCCGGCCCAGCTTGACGAGCACCTCGGCCAGGTCGTGGTGTGCGATGCACATCATGGACAGATCGCCGGCTGCGGTGGCCAACTCGAGTCCGCGCCGGAACTCCACGAGAGCCTCGTCGTACCGCCCCTGGTCGCCGTAGAGCGAACCGAGGTTGACTCGGGCGAACGATCCATACGCCGGACTGTCGGCGTACTCCGGAATGTCGACCGCACGCAGTTGGTGGTACTCGGCGCGATCGAGGTCGCCCAGCTCTGTGTACGCGTAGGCCATGCTGTCGTAGTCCTTGCCGAGGCGCACCGGTTCGCCGAGCGCTATGTGGAGCCCGGCGCTGATCAGCCAGTTGTCGATGGCCTCGGTGTAGCGCCGAGCGAGGAGCAGTGCGGATCCGAGGCTGCCACGGATCCGCCCCTCGGCTGCCTTGTCCGCGACCGCCTGAGCGGCGGCGAGGCCCCACTGCGAGACCTGTATCCAGGTATCGACTTCGTGCCGCGCCACCAATCCACCCCGCTGCACGTACGCCAGCTGCCAGGCCTCGGTGTACCAACCACGGTCCAGGGCGTATCGGGCCGCTTCGAGCAGGGTGTCACGCTCGGCGGCGAACCATTCGGCGGCGGCCGCGGCATCGGTGATCGTGGGCAGGGGTCCGGGCGGGCTCTCCAGCGCCTCGTCGAGGTCGACTCGGCCCGGGGTGAGAACGTCGCCGACCGCGGCGCAGGCCGCGATGTACCAGCGGAGCAACGTGCGTACGCCGGCGTCGGTCGCCGCAGGGCCGTCGGCGAGCGCCTGCTCGACGGCGAACGCCCGGACCAGGTCGTGCAGCGCGAAACGCTGTCCGGGCCGAACCGCTACCAGGTGGACGTCGGTCAGCCGGTCGAGCTCGCCACGGACATCCACAGTGGACGACGATGCGAGTACGGAGGCGGCGTCCAGGCCGATGTCCGGGCCGGGCGTGCTGCCCAGCAACCGCAGCAGCCGGCGGGCCGAGTGGCCCAGGCCGCGATAGCTGATCGCCAGGCTGGCCCGTACGCTGCGGTCGCCGGCGCGCAAAGCATCGAGCCGGCCACGTTCGTCGTCGAGCAGTTGGACAAGTTGCCCGATGTCCGTGACCGTACCGGAGGCCAACCGCACCGCCGCGATCCGCAGGGCCAAGGGCAGGCCACCACACAGCCGCACGATCTCCCGTTCGAGGTGCGGCGCCGCGGCGACCCGCTCCGGCCCGGCGACGAGCGTCAGCAGCTCGACACCCTCCTGTGTGGACAGTTCGGCGAGCGGGACGAGCTTGGCTCCGTCGAGTCCCTGCAGGAGCGACCGCGTAGTGACGATGACGCCGCAGTCCACGCCACCGGGCAACAACGGGCGCACGTCCGTCTCGTTGGCCGCGTTGTCGAGCACGACGAGCAGGCGGCGCTCGGCCGTCACCGTGCGGTACAGCCCGACCCGCTCGTCGGCGTCATAGGGCACGGACCGTGCCGGTACGCCCAACGCCCGGAGGAACGACCCCAGCACGGCATGCGTGTCGGCGGTCTCTCGCAACTCGATGTAGAGCTGCCCGTCGGGAAAGTGGTCCCGGCAGCCCCGGGCCACCGTCACCGCCAGCGCGGTCTTGCCGACGCCGCCCATTCCCGATACCACGACGAGCGCGGGTGGCACCGTTTCCGAACCCCGTAGCCACGCCCGGATCTCCGCGGCTTCCTTCATCCGGCCCACGAAGTCGGGCACCGCGGGCGGCAGCTGCCGGGGGACGCCGTCCCGGTGTACCTGGGGACTCGGCGCCGGTGCCGTGGCGACGACCGGGACGCCACGGAGGATCGCCTGGTGCAGAGTCTGCAGTTCGGCGCCAGGATCCGCGCCGAACTCCTCGACGAGGCGCCTGCGGATCGTGCGGTACCGGTCGAGTGCCTCTTGGTCGCGACCGGCCGCATGCAATGCCTGCATGAGGACCGCGACGAGCGGCTCGACCAGTGGGTGCTCGGCGACCTCCTGGTGCAGGCGGTGGATGACGGACTCGTGGTCGCCCAGACGCAGCTGTACCCGGCCCCAAGCGGTGACCGCGTCCAGATACTGCTGCTGGTAACCGTCCCGGATCCGGTCGACCCACGAGCCGGACAGACCCGAGAACGGGATACCGCGCCACAGCCGCAACGCCTCGTCGAGCATGTCCGCGCGTTCGTCGTCGCTGAACCGTGCTCCGAGTGCGCCACTGACCAGCTTGCGGAAGCGGAGCACGTCGACGCACTCCGGATCGATACGCAACACATAACCGCCAGGCCCGCGATCGAGCCGCAGCGCGACCGACGCCAGCGCGCGACGGATCCGCATGAGGTGGGCGTACAAGGCATTCCGCGCCTCGGCGGGCGGATCGTCGTCCCACACCCGGCTGACGAGCGTGTCGACCGGCACCACGCGCCCCGCGTCGACGACGAGTGCGGCGAAGACGGTCCGTTGCTTCGGCGGACCGAGGTCGACCGAGTTGCCTCCCGACCACAGCTCCACAGGGCCGAGCACCCGAACCTCTGTCACCGTCTCCCCCCAACGGCGCCGCTATAGGGCGATAAGACGTTCGTAAGGTCGCCGACCAGATCGTACCCGCACGCTGCTAGCCGCGACGGCGTTGCCGTCCGGTGGGCAGAAGGGGTGCACATGTTGGGAGTCACGGGGGCGCGTTCCGCCCTTCTCCGCGCGATGGTGGTGCTCGCTCTAGGCGCCGGTGTACTCGTCGTGGTCGGTTCTCCACAGACGGTCGCGGCGGCGGCCGCGCCGGTCTGTGCGCTCGAACAGGGGAACGACACGGAGGCCGCCGCGATGGCGCGGGCCTGCGGCCAACGGGTCGAGATCACCCAACGGCGTACGCGGACCCATACGTTCTATTCGAACCCTGACGGCACACTGACCGTGGAGTTCACCCAGAAGCCAACTCGGATGCGGTCGGCCAGCGGGGCTTGGGTACCGGTGGACCTGACCCTCGAACGGCGCCCGGATGGCTCGATCGCCCCGCGGGCGCATCCCAATGACCTCAGGCTCGCCGGAGCCCGCACCGGGGGCGAGGGCGACCTGGCCTCCTTCGGGTCCGGCACCGACCGCGTCAGTCTGGGCTGGCGCGGCCGCTTGCCCGAGCCGGTACTGTCCGGCAAGGTAGCGACGTATGTCGATGTAATGCCAGGCGTCGACATCGTCGTCGAGGCGCTGCGCACAGGCTTCGAGCAGTACCTGGTCGTAAAGACCCATGCCGCCGCGAACGCGATCGGTGCGATCCGGATGCCGTGGCGGACCGGTACCCTCACCCCTCGATCGCGGAAGGACGGCTCGATCGCGCTGACGGGGGCCCGCGATCGAGTGGTCGCGGAACTTCCCGCAGCCGTGATGTGGGACGCGACGGTGACCCCGCGCTCTGGCGTGCACTCCCGGACGGCGCCGGTCGCGATGACCGTGGCCGGACCGGACCTAGTCCTCACCGCCGACCGAGCCTTTCTGGACGACCCGGCCACCGTCTACCCGGTGACCATCGACCCGATCATCGACCCGGATCCGGCGTACGACGCGTTCGTGCAGACCGGCTACGTCAGCGACCAGTCCTGGCAGGAGGACCTGCGGCTCGGCTACTCCGACGACGGCGGCAGCTGGACGGCCCGCTCGTACATGCGCTGGGACGGCCTCAGCCCGTACTGGGGCACCAGGGTGGTCAGCGCCACTCTGAGCCTCTGGGAGTGGTGGTCGTGGTCCTGCACACCTGCGCAATGGGAGGCGTGGCGCGTCGACTCCACCGGCACGGGCACCCGGTGGACCAACCAGCCGGTATGGCGTCAGCTGGCGGGAACCTCGAGCCAAACGAAGGGCCACGACTCGGGCTGCAGTCCGGGCTGGGTAGCCGTCAGCGTCGTCAACCCGTTCCAGACCAGCTTCACCAACCACTACAACACGGCCAACATCGGCCTGCGGGCCACCACCGAGACCAGCCACAACGGGTGGAAGCGGTTCGACTCGTCCGAGGGCACCCACCCGCCGGTCGTCTCTATCACGATCAACCACATTCCGGGTACGCCGACCGGCCTCAGCCCGACCGCGGACGGCAGCGCGGCCTGCGGCACGACCATCGGTACGACGTCGACGAAGCTGCGCGCGAAGTACGTCGATGTCGACACGAGCGACAACCTGACGGCAGTCTTCGAGTACAAGCTGCTGCCCTCCGGTACGCCGGTTCAGGTGTCGGGCGTTCCCAAGGCGGCCAACAACTACGGGACCACGCAGAACTCGATCACGTTCGCCAACGGCAGTTCGTACTCGTTCCGGGTGCAGACCTCAGATGCGTACGACACCTCGCCGTGGTCGCCCTGGTGCAACTTCACGGTGCAGCAGGGGAAGCCGATAGCTCCCACAGTCACGTCGACCGCTTATCCGGCGGACGGCAGTCCACATGGCGGACCCGGCGTTTCGGGCACGTTCACGTTCGGGCCGGGCGCGTCGGACCCACTCGCGGGCGTGATCACCTCCTACAGCTACGGCTGGACCGACCCACCGACGAACACTGTGACCGTCTCCGCCGGCACGACCACGGCGCCAATCGCCCTGACGCCGCCCCGGTACGGACTGAACACGCTCTACGTACTGGCCCGTACCAGCGCCGGGACGCCGGGCACCACCCGGCCGTACCGGTTCCTGGTGAACGGTCCGGGCGCGGCGGTTGCCCGGTACCAGATGGATCCGTTCGTGCCCTACGACGATCAGCAGGGTAACCCGCCGCTCAGCCCGGGCGAAGGCGTCTACCTCGTCCAGGACGTTCGATTCCTCGGCTTCGGTTCGGTCTACTTCGACGCCTTCTGGGACAGCAAGGCAACAGCGCCGGTGTCTGCGTTCGACACCGCCGGCTCGTTCAGCGTGGCCGCCTGGGTCCGGACACTGTCGGCCAACTGCTCCGGCAACTCCACGGCAGTGTCGATAGACGGGTCGTCCACGGCCGGCAGCAACTACACCAGTGGCCTGTTCCTCGGATTGGACTGCACCACCAGGAAGTGGAAGTTCCGGGTCCCGGCCACCAACACCGGCATCCCGAGTACGACCGAGGTCAGCTCGACCAACGTCGCCACCGTCGGCCGGTGGACCCACCTGGTCGGGGTGTGGGACGAGAGCGAGAAGAAGATCCGGCTCTGGGTAGACGGGGTGTCGGTGGAGGCCACACCAAGCTCATCCTGGCTCACCGCACGCCAGGACGGGTGGAAGGCGACCGGTCCGCTCGTGCTCGGCCGGGACCGCTTCAACTCGACGGACGGCGGATGGTTCTGGGGCCACATCGCGGATGTCGTGCTCTACAACCGGGTGGTGGTCGCGGACGACCTCTGGGGATCCACAAAGGACGACGACACTGGCACACCCGACCACGAGGGTCTGCTCCAACCAGTGAACGTCGGCTCATGGAACTTTGCAGATGCCAGTCCCAGCCGACCAGACTCGGCTGACGGCACTCCTCTCGGCGGCCATCCGATCAACCTGGATCCACATTGGACAGATGTACCGCCTCCGTCTTCGTACATAACGGATGGCCACGACGGCGCCGGCGCGCTGTCGCTGGATGGCCTGGCGGGGTTCGCGGCCACCACCGACTTCGGTAGCGACCCGGTGAGCAGCGCCGACGACATCCAGTACCCCGTGGTGCGAACTGATCAGTCGCTGACGGTCTCGGCCTGGGTCCGCGTACGCGCGTCCACCGGCACCGACCAAGTCGTCCTACGGCAAGGCAACGGTGCCACGTCGGCGATGAAGCTGATGCTGCGTGGGTCAGACGGCAAATGGGAGTTCTACATCAAGACCCCCGACGGCGCCGGCGGTTACAGCACCACGAACGCCTACTCCGACGGCCCCGCCACCATCGACAACGATTGGGTCCATCTCGTCGGGGTGTTCGACGCCGCTACCAAAGAAGTCCGCCTGTACGTGCAGGGCAAGCTTCAGCTCGCACACCAAACCGGAGCGGCCGGTTTCCACTCCACCGACAGTCTGGTGCTCGGCATGGTCGGCAGTGGCTCCGGCGGCTTCCTCGCCGGCGACATCGACCAGGTGAAGGTCTACGTCGGCGCTATGAGCGACCGCGAGGTACTCGTCCTGTTCAACACCCCCAACGGCTGACCCGGAGGTTGCTGTGACGCCCCGATCCTCGTGCCTGCGGCGCGCCACCGTGGCGACGTTGCCCGTCGTTCTTGTCGCCAGCCTGCTCGGGCAGCAACCGGCCCGCGCGACCGAACCCGATCCGGTACATCTCGCGGCGCAGCAGGTGCCGTCGGTGCACGGCACTGTTGTGCAACCACGTCCTCGACCCGCCGGTCCTCAGTCGGGCGCACCACGCCCCGCGCCACCGGTCTGGCCGGCGGCCGGCACCGCCGAGCTGGTCGTCCCGTCGCGCGCGGGGAACCTGCCGGTCTCCGTCGAACGCCCGGCTGCCGCCGGTCAGGCGGTCTCGTCGGTACGCGTGACGCTGCTGGACCGGGCCACTCTGCCGGCCCGCCTACGGGACGGTCTCGTGCTGCGACTGCTGCGCACAGACGGCGCGGCCACGCCGGGGCGGATCCGGATCAGCGTGGACTACTCGGCCTTCGCCAGCGCTCGAGGCGCGGATTGGAGCAGCCGGCTGCGGCTCGTGTCCGTAGCCGAGTGCGCGCTCCGCGAGCCAATAGCCGCGGGCTGCCCGGCCGGTACTCCGCTGGCGTCGACGAACAACCCGCGGCCGGGCCGGGTGTCCGCCGACGTCTCGTTGAGCGGCGAAAAGGGCGGCACTTTCGTCGTACTGACCGCTGGTGCGTCCGGGGCGGCCGGCGATTTCGCGGCGACCTCGCTACAAGCGTCGTCGACCTGGTCGGCCGGCGGGAACTCGGGCGACTTCTCGTGGAGCTATCCGATGCGGGTACCGCCATCGCTGGGCGGGCCGGCGCCGTCGCTTGCGCTGGCCTACTCTTCGTCCTCTGTGGACGGTCGCAGCGAGGCCACCAACAATCAACCGTCCTGGGTCGGCGAGGGTTTCGACTGGTGGCCGGGGTACGTCGAGCGCCGGTACAAGCCATGCGCCACCGATCTGGGTTCGGGCGCCAACAACACGATCGAGACCGGTGACCTGTGTTGGGGCACGGACAACGCCACGATGTCGCTCAACGGTTCCGGGGGCGAGCTGATCCGCGACGGCGCTACCGGTACCTGGCGGCTGAAGAACGACGACGCGTCCAAAGTGGAGCGTCTGACAGGCGCGATCAACGGCGCCAACGGCGGCGAGTACTGGCGGATCACCGGCTCCGACGGCACCCAGTACTACTTCGGGCTCAACCGGCTCCCCGGCTACACCGGCACCGCGCCGGCGAACAAGACCACCAGCTCGACCTGGACCGTTCCGGTCGCCGGCAATCACACCGGAGAGCCCTGCCACGCGGCCTCGTTCCTCGGGTCCTTCTGCAATCAGGCGTGGCGGTGGAATCTCGACTACGTGGTGGACCTGCACGGCAACACCATGTCGTTGTTCTATACCCCGGAGACCAACAAGTACGCCCGCAACAACACCGACTCCGACGATGTCTCGTACATCCGGGGCGGCGTCCTGGAACGCATCGACTACGGCACGGACAAACGATCTGGTACGGACACCGAGAACACCGCCACCCCGCCCCCGATGCGGGTGACGTTCACCCCCTCCGACCGTTGCCTGTCGGCCTGTTGGAACGGCACCGACCCGAACGAGCCGAACTGGTATGACACGCCGTGGGACCAATACTGCAAGGCGAGCAATACCTCATGCGTATTGCAGTACTCGCCGACGTTCTGGACCAGCAAGCGGTTGACCGGAATCACCACGTGGGTGTGGAACATCGGCGCACCAGCGCCCCGGCCGGTCGACGGGTGGACGCTCACGCACACCTTCCCGAGTCCCGGTGACGGTACCCGGGCCGGCCTCTGGCTGGCGTCGATCGTCCACACCGGCAAGGCGACGGGCTCGGCTGTCCTCGGCACCGAGGTGGCGATGCCGGCGATCACCTTCGACTGGGTGCAGATGCCTAACCGGGTCGACTCACTCCCGGACGGTAAGTTCCCGATGAACTGGATGCGCATCAACACCATCTGGGCCGACGCGGGCGGGAAGATAAAGGTCGACTACACCGGGCCGGACTGCATCGTCGGCGTCCGGATGCCCAGCTCGCCGCAGAACAATACGCTGCGCTGCTATCCGGTACGCGAGGAGCAGCCGGACCATTCGATCCAGACCGAGTACTTCCACAAGTACCTCGTGACCAAGGTGACCGAGTCGGACTGGACCGGTGGCGGCCCGGACATCGTGACCAGCTACGAGTACGTAGGAACACCCGCCTGGCGGCACACCGACGATGACGGCATCACGCGCGACAACCTGCGCACCTGGTCAGACTTCCGCGGCTACGGCCAGGTCAACACCCGGGTGGGTGACCCCGGCAGCGGTACCGAGACGTTGTCCGAGACGGTGTTCTTCCGGGGCATGCACGGCGACCTCGACGGCGCTGGCGGTACCCGCACCATCGTCATGCAGGCCATCGACGGCAACGGCGACGGGGATACCGCGGACACTACGACAGCGGATGCCCCTGCGGTCAACGACGAGAACACCTACACGGGCATGGCCCGCCTATCGACCGTCTACAATGGAGTCGAGTCGGCCCCGCTCTCCCGTACCGTCAACGAGCCATGGCAGTCCGCGCCCACCGCCACCCGCGACATGGGCGACACGATCGTGTACGCCCGCCATGTCGGCACCCGCGCCACCTGGGCGGGCACCAAGCTGACCGCCGGCTGGCGGGTGACCCGGCTCGACACCACATACGACAACACGTACGGGATGGTCACGCAGACCGACGACCAGGGCGATGTTGCCGTCTCGGGGGACGAGGAATGCAGTAAGACCACGTACGGCCGGAATGTCACCGCGAACCTGCTGACGCTGCCGAGCCAGGTGGAGACCTACGCGCTGCGGTGCAGCGGCTCGGCCATCAGCGACGCCGACGTCGTCGGGATGACCCGCAACCTCTTCGACCACCAGGCTGCTGGCGCCGCGCCGACCATCGGCGAAATCACCGGGGTCGACATCGCCAAGTCGTGGACCCAGGCGGGCGGGCCGGTCTGGCTGACAACCTCCACGACCAATTTCGACATCTACGGCCGGCCAGTCGACGCCGCCGATGTGCGCGGCAACCACACCACCGTGGCATACACACCGTCGACCGGCGGCCCGATCACGTCCCGCGCCACGACCAGTAGCTTCGGTACCACCACCGACACGCTCGAGCCGGCGTGGGGTGCGGCGACGACGACGGTCGACGTGAACGGCAAGCAGACCGACCTGACCTATGACGCGCTCGGCCGGATCACTCAGGTCTGGCTACCGAACCACCTGAAGGCGTCTTTCGCCAGCCAACCGAACACCAGCTACTCGTACCTGATCCGCAACACCGGCGGCGTCAACGCCGTCACCACACGAAGGCTCAACGCGGCCGGCAACTACGTCACCTCGTACACCCTCTACGACGGGATGCTGCGGGCCCGGCAGACTCAGTCTCTGTCCGCCGCGAACGGCAACGTCGGCACGGTCTTCACCGAGACGAAGTACGACCCGATTGGCCGTGTCTCGGTGCAGAGCCAGCACTTCGACGCGACCGTCCAGCCGTCCACCACGCTGTTCACCATCGCCAACTGGCTGCCCAAGACGCAGACCACAACGCAGTACGACCGGGCCAGCCGGACCATCGCCAGCATCTTCGACTCCGGCGGTGTGGAACAGTGGCGGACCACGGTGGCGTACACCGGCGATCGGGTAAACACCACCCCGCCGCTCGGCGGCACCGCCACCACTGCCGTGTCCGACGCGCACGGGCGGGTTACCGAGCTGCGCCAGTACAAGAACCGCTCCGATGTGGGCAGTGACACCCGTAGCCTGTACGACCTGGCTACGTACCACTTCAACCGCAAGGGCCAGCAGGACTCGGTCACCGACAACGCCGGCAACACGTGGACATCTGGTTCTGACTTCCTCGGCCGGCCGAACGCCAACCACGACCCGGACAGCGGCGACAGCTCGAGGGCGTACAACGACTACGGCGACGTACTGACCACAACGGACGGTCGTGGTCAGCTCCTCGCGTATATGTATGACTCGTTGGGTCGCCGTACTGCGGAGTACGCCGGCAGCATCGCGCCAGCCAACAAGCTGGCCAGTTGGGCCTACGACCCGGTCGGGGCCAAAGGTTACCCGGCGTCCTCCAGTCGCTGGACCGCCGCTGGCACCACCGAGTACAAGGTCGTGGTCCGCGGTTACTCGCCGCTCTACCAATCGATCGGCGAAGACTACGTCATCCCCGCGGCGGAGACCGGCCTGGGTGGAACCTACACCTTCACCCGCACCTTCAATGTGGACGGCAGCCCAGCCACGACGGTGTACCCGAACAAGGGCGGTCTCCCGGCTGAGACTCTCACCTACCACTACGATGCGGTCACCGGACTGCCCGAGTACCTGCAGACTAACTGGCCCAATGCCGGCAACTACGTCAGCAACACGGACTACACCACCTACGGCGAGACCAGCCTCCTCGAGTACCAGATGACCGCCGGCAATTGGCTGCAACGCGGGCTGTACTACGAGGACTCGACGCACCGCCTCGCCCAGGCCACCACCACCCGCCAAATCACGCCTCAGTATGTGGCCGACGTGCATTACACCTACGACGCGGTCGGCAACGTGAAGAAGATTGCCGACACGCCAGCCGGCGGGACCGCCGACACCCAATGCTTCGAATACGACTATGCCCTCCGCCTGGCCGAGGCGTGGACCCCGGCCGACGGAAACTGCGACGCAACCAAGGCCGCAACCGACATCGGCCCGGCGCCCTACTGGACCAGCTGGGAGTTCGACGCGGTAGGCAACCGCAAGACCGAGACCGTTCACACGACCAGTGGCCAAACGACAACCACCTACACCTACCCCGCCGCCGGGTCGAACCAGCCGCATGCGGTCACCTCGACCACGGGACCGGTCACTCAGAACTACCGGTACGACGCGGTCGGCAACACCACGTGCCGGCCCTCCGGCAGCGGTACCAACACCTGCCCGCCGGGTACCGGCAGCCAGACGCTCAGCTGGGACGCCGAGGGCCGCTTGGCCACTGTGGACGGTACCAACAGCTACCTCTACACCGCGGAGGGCGTACGACTGATCGAGCGCGACTCGACCGGTACCACCTTGTATCTGCCCGGCGAGGAGATCCGGCGTAGCTCGGGCGGCACGGTCACCACCACCCGGTACTACGCCTGGGCCGATGGTGTATGTGCGATGCGCCAGAACGGCACGATCGTCAGCTGGCTCGTCGGCGACCACCAAGGGACCCAACAAATCTCGATCCACTCGGGGACGCAGGCGGTCACCCAACGTCGACAAACCCCGTACGGCACCATCCGAGGTACCAACCCCACCTGGCCGAACAAGAAGGGCTTCGTCGGCGGCGACAACGACCCCACCGGCCTGACCCACATCGGCGCACGCGAGTACGACCCGAAGATCGGCCGGTTCATCAGCGTAGATCCTGTCTTCAACGCCGGTGATCCGCAGTCCTGGACCGGCTATGCGTACGCGAACAATACGCCGATCACCGGGAGCGACCCGACCGGCCTCATGTACGACAACACCGAGCACGAAAAAGGCGACTGCAACAAAGACTGCCAGGAGGCCGTCGCCTTACAGGACGAGAAGAGGGCACTCGAAAACGAGAAAGAGGAGGCCGAGAAGACCACGAAAATGTCCCTGCGGGACATCATCATCATGGCCGGTCTCGCATTCCTGCTCGACCTTTTCGGCGTCACCGACATCTGGAACTGCATCAGCCGCGGCCAGATAAAGGCCTGTGCCAACGCTCTCATCGGCTCTCTGCCTGTCGGCAAAATCCTCAAAGCCGGTAAGGCGATCTTCAAGGGCATCATGCGGGTGATGGACGCCTACAAGGTCTGGAAGAAGGCTGTGAAGCTGGCTGAGGCCGTCATCAAGCGGACCAGCGACGCTATTGCGGCCACCCAGAAGAAACTCGACGACATCCTCCGACGGTTGCATGCGAAGGGCGGCGGCCAGTCGAGCGAAACACCTTCGGCACTTGACAAATTGAAGGCGCTTGGCAAGGCGACCGGCAAGCAGGCTCTGCGTTCCGGAGGGGCAAGTTTTCTCATCGAGGCGTGGATACAGTCTCAACCTGGGGCAGAAACCTCGGGTACAGATCTTCTCACGGCAACGCTCGGCGGTGCAGTCGGTGGCGCAACTGGTGGGTTACTCTCGAGAAGGACGAACCCTGTCATTGCGGGCGGGATAGGAGGTGTAATAGGCGGTTCCGCGGAGTCTCTAGTGAACGAGTTATCGGGAGATGACGGCATCGACGCCACCAATATCCTCATAGGAGCCACGTGGAACGGAGCGTTCGGTGCTTCGATTGGGAAAGGGAAGCGCCAAGGCGCACCACCGCTAGCTATTATGTCTGTCGACTCGATAGGCCAAGTCTTCGACAACTTCCTCACCGACTAAGGCCGCAGCAGTTGAAGAACTCGACACTACAGCTCCGCAAGCCATATGGGCGTGCCTCAACTTATCATTGGATTCTCATTGGCCTTCTGGTCGGCGTGTACGCGAAGTGGCCGCCGCACGAGCCGTACTGGTACGTCGTTGGTGCCGTGGTGGTTACGGCGGTGGCCGTTCACTCATCCATTTATACAAGGCGAATGAAGATTGTCGTTACAGATTCGACACTCACAGTATTCAACGATTGGGGGAGGACTCAATCAATGCGCCGGACCGACGTTACGGAGATACGTTGGACTGTCGACTGCTGGGAGATAAGATCAGCCACCGGTAACACGCTGATGCTTCGCCTGACGTGGAATCAGCGTGAGGTAGCCGCGCTCGCAAGCGCGCTCGGCGTGGAGATCACGTGACCGGGTAGGGTTCGGCACTCAGACCCGCGACTTCGCCCGATCTGACGCTGACAACGAGGCGCCTGAGCGACCCGTCCACGATCACCTCCTCCCGCCGTCCGCCTCGACAAGACAGACAGCGGAAGCGGCGGCCCGGCAGTCACCCCGGAGACGAAGACTAAGTGAACGGCCGCGCCATGGCGTGGCGCGGCCGTTCAGTGGACGAGCGAGGTACGAGCTACCTCGACTTGCTCAGACCGAGGGCGGCGCGTGCCTGGGCCTGCAGTTGGTCTACCTGGCCGGAGTGCTGGCCACCCGACCGCTGGGCGAGCGCGTCGGCGACGGCCTCGACGACCTTCTGCGCCTTCTGCGGATCCCGAGCGGCGAGTTCCTTCACCTTCGCGATCATCGCCTGTTTGTCCGCGGGCGGCTCGTCGAAGTACTTCGCCGCCTTCGTCCGCACGACCTCGAAGATCTCGTCGATGTTGGGCGTCGTCTGGGTCATGGCTGCTCCTCTCCGCGGGCACCCCCCGTGGCTGCCCGCAAATTCCATGGACCGCACATGATTCAAGCGGAGCTACGACCGCGACGCGCGGCAAATCGAAAACAACTCACGCGGACCGTGGGTGAAAGGGCTCCACCGGCAGGCCCTCGGCGAGCAGCGCCGAGCGCACCCGCCGCGCCAGCTCGACCGCCCCGGCCGTGTCGCCGTGGACGCACAGCGAGTCCACCGGACACGCCACGACGGAGCCGTCGATCGCCACCACCGAACGGGAGACGGCCATCCGGACCGCGCGTGCCACTACCTCGTCCACATCGGACACGACAGCTCCGGCAACCGAGCGCGGCACGAGCCGCCCGTCGGGTTGGTAGGCCCGGTCCGCGAAGCCTTCGGCAACCGTCCGGAGCCCCGAAGAAAGCGCCGAAGACCACAACACCGAGGACGGCTGGCACAACACCGGCAACGACGGGTCGTACTCCTGTACGGCGGCGACGACCGCAGAAGCCTGCACCTCGTCCACGGCAGCGGTGTTGTAGAGCGCACCGTGCGGTTTGACATACCGCAGCGTGGTGCCGGCGACCCGGCAGAAGCCGTCCAACGCGCCGATCTGGAACAGCACGTCGTCCCGCAGCTCGCCGGGATCGTAGTCGATCCGCCGCCGCCCGAACCCGGCCAGATCCCGGTACCCCACCTGCGCGCCCACCGCCACCCCACGCTCGGCGGCGGCGAAGCAGACCCGGCGCATCGTCGATGGGTCGCCGGCGTGGAATCCACATGCGACATTCGCGCTCGTCACCACGTCCAGCAGGGCCAGGTCGTCCCCGAGTCGCCAGATGCCGAAACCCTCGCCCAGGTCACTGTTGAGGTCCATGGAACAGCACGGTAGTCCCCGGCCGCGCCTGCGCGAGTGACGGCAGATCGGCCGCGTCCACGACCCCGATCACCGGGTAACCGCCGGTCGTCGGGTGGTCGGCGAGAAACACCAGCGGTTGCCCGTCCGGCGGCACCTGCACCGCGCCCAGCACGATGCCCTCGGACGGCAGTTCGCCGGCGATCGAGCGGGGCAGGGCCGCGCCGGCCAGTCGCGCTCCGATCCGGTTGCTCATCGGGTTGACCGTGTACCGCGCGCCGCACAGCGCCTCCACGGCCGCCGGCGTGAACCAGTCCGACCGCGGCCCGAGCCGCACCCGCAACGACACAGGCCCGCCCGAAGGAGGGTCGGAAGACTCCACGGTGGACGATCCTGCCGCAACGCCCAAGGGCAACACCATACCGTCGACAAGCGGTAAGGGCCCCAACCCCGACAGGACGTCCGTCGACCGGCTACCGAGTACCGGCGGTACGGCGATCCCACCGTTCACTGCCAGATAACTGCGCACGCCGCGACGCGCGCGCCCGACGGACAGCACCGACCCGGCCGGCACCGAAACCGGCGATCCGAAGCCGACGGCGACACCGTCCACAGTGATATCCCCGACTGCCCCGGTCACCGCCACGGTCCGCGCAGACCGCAGCCGCAGGACGCACCCCGTCAGCGTGATCTCCAGACCCGCGGCGAACGGCGGATTGCCCACGAGCCGGTTCGCCAGCCGCAGCGCCGGCGCGTCGAGGGCTCCCGAACGCGGTACCCCGAGGTGCGCCCACCCCGGCCGGCCCAGATCCTGGACGGTCGTGAGCGCGCCGGCGCGGATCACCTCTAGCACACGAACCGCACTCGGGTCCCCGGCGTCAAGAGCGCCGGTGGGTCACTGTCCACATCGAACAGTGTGACGTCGGTGTGCCCAACGATCCGCCAACCGCCGGGCGAGGCGGTCGGGTAGATGCCGGCGTACTCCCCCGCTACTGCGACGCTGCCCGCCGGCACGCGCGGTCGCGGCGTCTCGAGCCGGGGCACGGCCAACGAAGACGGCAGTCCGGTCAGGTATGCGAACCCCGGTGCGAAGCCGCAGAACGCCACCCGAAACTCGATGCCCCCGAGGACGTCCGGGACAGAAGAACCCCAGAGCGAAGCGACGAAGGACACATCCGGACCTCCGTACCGGATGGGAATCTCCACCAGCCGGCCCTCGACGGCGGCCGCACCGGCCGGTGGCGCCCACGCCTCCAGAGGAAGATCCCCGGAGACACCGTCGAGCAGCACGGTCCGAGCACCCGGCACGATCTCGACCGCGGCGAACTCGCCGGCCTCCCGTCGTCGCCACAGCTCGGCGAACCAGTCGGCCGGATCGTCGACCTCGAGCAGCAGGGCATCCGCGCCGACGCGCCGCACGCGCACCGTGAAACCCCTCACTACTTGCTAGTAACTTACGGTTCCGTAGCCGTAGGATAGCCCGCGTGACGACAGTGATCCAGACCAGGCGGCGGCCCGTCGACATCGGCAAGCCGCGGATGCGTGGGTGGCTGCACACGTACGCCTTCTTCGTCGCAGCCGTGTGCGGTGTGGTGCTCGTCTCGCTGGCCGCGACCCGGCCCGGCCCGGCGGCGGCAGTCAGCTGTGCGGTCTACAGCCTCACGGTGTGCGCGTTGTTCGGCACGAGCGCGCTTTACCACCGTCGCGTGTGGACGGAGCGCGGGTACCAGGTCATGCGCCGGCTGGATCACGCGATGATCTTCGTGTTCATCGCCGGGACGTACACGCCGTTCTGCGTCCTGTTGCTGCCCACCCGCACCGCGACCGCGTTGCTCATCGTCGTCTGGGCCGGCGCTCTGCTGGGCGTAGCGATGAAGCTGGTGTGGCCGCACGCGCCGCGCTGGATGTCCGCGCCGCTCTACATCGCACTCGGCTGGGTCGCGGTCGCCGTGCTGCCCGACATCCTGCACACCGGCGGGGTCGCCGCGCTCGTGCTGTTACTGGTCGGCGGCGCGGTGTACAGCGCGGGCGGTGTGCTGTACGCGCTGCGATGGCCGAACCCGTGGCCGACCGTCTTCGGGCACCACGAGTTCTTCCACGCGAGCACGCTCGTAGCGGCCGTATGCCACCACGTCGCGATCTACCTGGCGCTGTTCGCCTGACCGTCAGAGGGCGTCGGGAGGCGGCGGCAGATCGCCACCGTCGGGCTCGACGACCGTCGTACGGGCGGTCCGGCGACGGTTCGCGTAGGCCCACGAGGTCAGAGCTAGGCCGAGGGCGCCGGCTGCCATGAGAACGATGCCGACGATGTCGAGATTCAAAAAGCCGAGCTTGACATTCAGCGCGAACGTCAAGATCGCGCCGATGACGAGCAGCAAGATACTTCCGCCGAAGCTCACGTGAGCTCCTCCCCTCGAACTGATGACCCGTCAGGGTACCGGACCGCGTGCATACCCCACCTGCGCGTGTCCGCTATCAGGCAAGCTGAGGGCCATGAGTTCCGGACGCACGCTCGTACTGCTGCGGCATGCCAAGGCCGAACGCCCCGACGGGCAGCCCGATCTCGACCGGTCTCTCACCGATCGTGGTTACGCCGACGCCGGCGCGGCAGGAGCGTGGCTCGCTACCCAGGGACACGTGCCCGACCTGGTGATCTGCTCGCCGGCCAAGCGCACGAGACAGACCTGGCACAGCGTCGCGGTGGCGATGGCCGAGTCGACCCACCCGGTCGTGCGGTACGAGCGAGCGGTCTACGACGGCACGGCCAGGGATCTGCTCGAGCTGATCCGCCAGGCGGAGGATGGCACCCGGACTCTTCTGCTGATCGGGCACAACCCGAGCGTGTCGGACCTGTCGGCCCTGCTCGACCCCACCGGGGACGCCGACTCGGACGGGCTGCGTACCGGCGGAGTCGCGGTGCACACGGTCTCCGGCGCGTGGACGGACTGCGGGCCACGGCTGGCTCCGCTCGCCGCCACTCATACCGCTCGGGCCTGACCGCCGTGAAGGGGAACCCGCCCTAGTGGAAAGAACTGGGTGAAGGGGGCCCCGACGGCGGAGGGAGGCCGATGATCACGACGGTGGCCACGGACGCGGAGATCATCCGAGCGTCCTGGCAGACACCGGACCGGTTCGGTGTGCTGCACGACCGGTACCTGCCGATGCTGTACCGCTACGCGTGCCAGCGGGTCGGCCCAACGGCAGCCGAGGACGTGGTGGCGGACACGTTCCTTGCGGCGTTCGCCCAGCGCGACGGCTACGACGTCACGCGCAGCGACGCGCGGCCGTGGCTGTTCGGCATCCTCACCAAGCGGATCGCGCGGTGGGGCAGGGCCGAGAAGACCCACTACCGGGCGCACGCGAGAGCGTGGCAGGCGCCGGTGACCGAAGGCGTGGACGAACGGGTCGCGGATCAGGTCAGCGCGCAGGCGATGCGGGGACGGCTGGCCGCGGCTTTGTGCCGGCTCAGCCGGGCAGATCGCGACGTGCTGCTGCTGATCTCGTGGGGTCAGCTCAGCTACGACGAGGTCGCCCAGGCGCTCGGCATCCCGGTGGGCACCGTCGCCTCCCGGCTGAACCGCGCCAAACGCAAGGTACGCGAGGCCCTCCGCGAACACGACAGCAGAGGAGAGCTCCGATGAACGAGATGAACCAGCTGGCCGAACTGGGCGAAGCGCTCAGCCCGGTCGACGTACCGGAGGACCGGGTGCGGGCCAAGATGGCGGCGGGCAAGATCACACCCGTAGCCGCGCGGGTGGGCTGGGTACGCCCGGCCCTGGTCGCCGCGGCGGTAACGGCGGTGACGGCCGGTGCCCTCCTGGTGGGCGGCATCGGTGGCACGCCGGGCGGTGGACTCACCACGTCGACGGACGTGTCGGTAGATGCGCAACCCGCGGCGTTCACGGTGAGCGTCAACGCGGACGGCTCCGTCACCTTCACCGCACACGACGTCGTCGACGCGGTTGCGGCTACCCAGGCATTGAACAACGCCGGTATCACTGGACGCGTCATCAACGACACGCCCGAGTCCCGCGACAGCTGCCCCACCAAGAACGCGGACATCAAACCCGAAGACCTCTACCCGGACGACCACATGGGCCGCGGATTCCGGGACAGCGACACCGTCACGGTCCGGACGTCGGACTACCCACCAGGTGGTGGCCTGCTGCTCGTCGTCCTCGACCACGACGAACTGCGCGCGCGTGGTCGACCGCCGCTGCCGGTCGTGCTGGGCATTCTCGCCTTCGACGACTCCACCAAGATCCCCACTTGCCTGGACGGCAGGGATCCTGATTGATCAGGGAAGTGGGTGGCTGCGTACGCGGCCACCCCTTGCCCCTGATCAACCGTCAGAACGCCTCCTCCGGCAGGTCCATGGCGTCGAGCGAGGTGCCTTCGATGATCTTCCGGTCGGCGGTCAGCCGAGGAAGGACCTCGTTCGCGAAGAACCGGGCAGCCGCGATCTTGCCCGCGTAGAACGCCATGTCGGCCGCTGATGGTGAACCGGCCAGCGCGCGCAGCGCGACATCGGCCTGGCGCTGCAGCAGCCAACCCACCATCAGATCGCCCAGCGCCAGCAACAGCCGCCGCGAGGACAGGCCGATCTGGTACATCGCCCGCGGTTCCTCCGACTGGGACTTCATCAGCCAGCCCGTCATCACCGCGATCATGCCCTGGACGTCGGCGAGGGCCTTGCCCAGCGCGAGCCGCTCCTCCTTCAACTGCCCGTTGCCGCCGGCGTCGTCCAGGAACTGCTGGATCTCGCCGGCCACGGTGGTCAGCGCTACCCCGCCGTCCTTCACGATCTTGCGGAAGAACAGGTCGAGGCTCTGGATCGCGGTCGTACCCTCGTACAGCGTGTCGATCTTCGAGTCGCGGACGTACTGCTCGATCGGGTAGTCCTGCAGGAACCCGGAGCCGCCGAAGGTCTGCAGCGACTCGTGG
>DASRII010000169.1:0-5952 GCA_035650075.1 Micromonosporaceae bacterium
CGTGTGGTACCGCGTTCGAGGCGGGGACTCACGCCGCCGGTCCTGATCTGCTCGTGCCAGAGCCCGTACGCGGACTGGTACGCCCACCGCGCGGGGTGCCGCCAACCGGCCCGGAACTCGTTGCGGGACAACGAGTCCGGCGTCTGCCGCAAGAGCATGTTGACGCCGTCGAGGCGGACGGCGGACGCGGGTCCGAAGACGGAACGGAGGCGCTCGAGGTACTCGGTGTCGGCACCCTTGCGCACCTCGTCGAGGTACCCGAGCCGGTCGAGGACCGGTGCCCTGCGCAACATCAGCGACGGCATGCACGGGATGCGGGGTTCCCGGCCCGGGACCGTCAGCGTCAGCTCGTCGGTGACCTTGAGCGCGTGCGAGACCGTCGCCATCAGGTCCGGGTCCGCGAGCATCGGGGTGACGTGCTGTTCGATCCGTCGGGGATGCGACCAGTCGTCGGAGTCCTGGAACGTGACGAACTCGCCCCGGGCCTTCGTCAACGCCACGTTCCGGGCGACGTACGTGCCGGCGTTGGTTTCGAGCCGGATCACCGAGATCCGCGGGTCGAGGCCGGCGCACTCGTCGAGGACGGCGTCGTAGCCGGCCCCGGACCCGTCGTCGACGATCAGGATTTCCAGGTTGTCCCAGGACTGTTCGACTACCGATCGCACGGCGGTCGACAGGTACGCGCTCGGCTGGAAGCAGGTGACGACGACCGAAACCGTGGCCGTCGCATCAACTCGCGGCACCCCGTCGGCGCGCAGGCGGTCGAACAGCGGTACGCCGGACTCGTCGGCCAGCGTGAAGCAGGCGTCGTCGAACAGCTTCTGGAAGGCGGGGAACCAACCGGAGGTACCGGCCGCCAGGTCCAGCTCGAGGCCGGCCCGGACCCGGGCCGGGATGCGCCGGTACGTCGACAGCAGCGCCCGCGCACGGTCGAGGTCGCCGCGGCAGTAGGCGAGCTGGGCGTGGATCCCTTGGTGGTTCGGCGCCACCCGGGTAGGCCCGAACAGGGCGAGCGCGAGGTCGTACAAGGCGAGCGCGTCCGCCGAGTCGGTGTCGAGAAGGCCCTGCAACCCGATGACGCGGGCCAGATCGGCGAGCGCGTCCGGGTCGAGCGTGCGGGGATCGAGCCCGGACGGCGACCGGTACGCCGCCGCCAGCAACTCCTCGAGGGACGCCGACGGGCCGACTGCCGCGTACGCCAGCAGATGGCGTGCGCTCAGCGATCCCATGCGTAGCGTGGTGGACGGAAGGGCGTCCGGCGTACGGCGACGAGCGACCGCGAGGTAGTCCTCGAGAAGCCGCGGAGGGTGTGCTGGATCCGGCACCTGCTTAGTATCTTCGTCGAGTTCCATCGACAGCACCCCGGGGAGTGCGAGTGTCCCAGCGCACACGATTGCGCGCCAGAGCTAGAAGCGTCGTGTCCAAATTGCCCCTTGGCTTGGACCGTGGGGTGTTTTGGCTATACCGGCGCGCGCGTTCGACGTTCAGGCACAGCCAGGCATCGGTGCGCACCATTCGCTGGCGGAGGTCCGAGAAGCGGGACAAGAACTGGTGGAACGCCAAACGGTACGCGCTGGCATACCGGCGCCTGCGTGCCGCGATCGAAGACCGGGATCCGCTGGAGCTGGGGCTGGCGAGCCGGATCGCGCCGACGCTCGAGGAGCAACGGGCACACGTCTCGGCAGCCCGGGCGCTGCGCCAGCGCACCCAGTTCGTGAGCCTCCTGCTCGCCGGCGAGCCGCTCGAGGACGTGGTGGTCACGTTCGTCCGGGACCGGATCGCGGCCCGGGACCACGTGCTGGGCCGCTCGCTGTCCCAGTCGCTGCAGGCGCACCCGACGACGCACGCGGTGGGCAGCCTGGGGTCGGCGATCGTCGCTACCGCGATGGGCCTACCCGATCTGGCGTGGGCGAGCTTCCGGGACGTCCCGGCAGCGTTGTGGCGCCGGCTGGCTCCGGGAGATTTCATCCGTACCGCGTTCCAGGTCGACCGGATCGCAGCGGTCGACGAGGTGGGTCGGCTGATCCGCGACATGCCGACCGAGCTGCGCCCAGACGGTTGGCTGACCGTCGTGCGGATCGCCTTCGGGGCGCGCGAGGAGCGGCTGGCCGCCGAGGTGTTCGAGGTCGCCGAGGCGTTGGCCCGCAAGTCACCCGACGCGTGGGCGCACACCCAGGCCGACCGGGACTGGCTACGACCGTGGTTCGACAAGGTTCTGCGCCCGGCCCTGCCGGTGGAGGTACCGGCGGCACACGTGTCGCTCGCCGTCCTGGACTACAAGCAGCCGGACAGCGGGCAGACCTCGGCGAACATTGGCGACTACGTACAGACGCTGGCGAGCCTCGGGCACGCCGTGCGGCACCGGGACGTTCGGTTCCACGGCCCCCGGGACCTGGTCGACCTGATGGCGGAGCTGCGGGCCCGGGTCCGGCCCGAGTCACGGCTGGACGGCGCCGCGCGGGACGTGATGCTGGTACCGGTCCATCGCGACGCGACTGGCTACGACCCGGTGCCCGAGGACACCTGGGCGATCGCGTTCGGCTGGTACATGCAGAGCATCTTCGGCCGGTACGACTTCCCGCTGCACCCCAACCTGCGGCCCATCTTCATCTCCTTCCACTGCAACCGGGCGGAGTTGCTGACACCGGAGGCGATCGCGTACCTGCGGACGTACGGACCGGTCGGCTGCCGCGACTGGACCACGGTCGACCTGTTGACCAGTGCCGGCGTACCGGCGTTCTTCAGCGGCTGCATCACGACGACAGCCCGCACGCTGTTCCCCGAACTGGATGCCGGCGAGCGGCCGGATCCGAGGGCGCCGATCGCGTACGTGGACACGCCCGCGGCGGACGGGACCACCGAGCTGACCCAGGCCGCACCGGAGGTACGCCACACCGATCTGGCGACCAATCTGCGAGACGCGATCGCGCGGCTGGAGGCGTACCGCCGCCGGTACTCGGCCGTGGTGACCTCGCGGCTGCACTGCTACCTGCCGGCACGGTCGATCGGCGCGGCGGCGCGGTTCGTGCCGAAGAACCCTGCCGACATCCGGTTCAACGGCCTGTTGGAGCTGACGGACGACGACTTCGACCGGATGCGACGAGGCATCGACGACAAGCTCGCCGCCGTCTTCGAAGCGATTCTCGCCGGGCGCGGCGCCGCCGAGGTCTACGCGGCCTGGCGGACGGTGTGCGCGCGGGATGTGTCCGCGGCGCAGGCGCGGCTGGCCGGCGTACCCCCGATGCCTCTGCCGTCGTTCGACGTCGCGGAAGCCTGCGCGGCGATCAGGTCCCGCGCGGTCGGGCCCGGGCCCGCGGACAATGAGGTGCACGTCGCCCTTGCCCTGGACGGCAACCTGAAGGACGAGCTGACCGTCGTCGTCGAGGCGATGGCGAGCAACTGCTCCCGCCCGCTGCACCTGTGGATCCTCTGCCGCGACCACGGCCCGGAGGACTTCGCGCGCATCGCCCGGCTGTTCCCCGAGGTCGGGACGACCTGGCTGCCCTGCGACGCGGTGGACTACGGCCCGATCCTGGGCATGCTCAACCACATCACGGTGTCCACAATGGACCGTTTGCTGCTGCCGGAGCTGTTGCCGGAGCTGGACCGCATCGTCTATCACGACCTCGACGCGCTGCCGCTCGGCGATGTCGCGCAGCTGTACGGCTGGGACCTGCACGGAAACCCGCTGGCCGCGCGCTCCGCGATCGCCACCCATGTGCTGTCCGGCTTCTCGAACGTCGGGCGCAGCGCGAAGCGGTTCCGCGAGGACCCGACGGTGGCGTACGAGCTGCTGCAGCGGATGTACGCGCGACACGAGTACGACTACCGGTCGTTCAACGCCGGCATCCTCGTCCTCGATCTGAGCCGGATGCGGGCCGACGGTTTCTGCCGGGAGTTCATCCCGTTCGTCGAGCGGTACGGGATGAACGACCAGGAGGTGCTGAACTGCTACGCGGGTCCGCACCGGGCCGTGCTGCCGCCGCGGTGGAACGCGATCCCGACGCAGGAGCCGGTCACCGACCCGCTCGTCATCCACTGGGCCGGCCCGCTCAAGCCGTGGAAGCGGGACTACGTCGTGCTGCGCGAGGTGTGGGCGGAGTACGCCGACCGGGTGCGGCGCAGGGCATGACAGTTGTGCTGTCGGTCGTCGTGCCGTGCTACCGGGCCGAGGCGCACCTGGCGCGGTGCCTGGACTCGGTCCTCGACCATTCCGGCGACGACATCGAGCTGATCGCGGTCGACGACGGGTCGCCGGACTCGACCGGCGCGCTGCTCGACGCCTGTCCGGATCCCCGGTTGCGCGTGATCCATGTGGAGGCGAACGGCGGCCCGGGTCCGGCCCGCAACACCGGGTTGGCGAAGGCGGGCGGGGAGTACGTCTGGTTCGTCGACGCCGACGACTGGCTGGCGCCGGGTGCCGTGGCCGCGGTCCTGGCCCGGCTCGCGGTGGACCGGCCCGACGTGCTCGTGGTGGGCCACGCCGCGGTGTTCGACTCCGGCGTCTCGGCGCAGGGGTCGCTGGCCCAGTCCGCCTGTACCAAGGTGATCCGGCGCGGTCTGCTCGACGAGCAGGACATCCGGTTCCCGCCCGGCTGGTACGAGGACGTGTACTTCTCCCTCGCCGTGATGGCGGTCGCGCCGCGCATCGAGGTGCTCGACACGGTCTGCTATTGCTACCGGCAGCGGACCTCGGGCAGCATCACCACCTCTCGCAGCGAGCGGCACTTCGACGTGTTCGACCAGTACGGCCGGCTGCTGTCCCGGGCGTCCGGCGAGGGCCGGCGCGCGCTGTTCGGGGCCATGCTCGACCACTACCTGGTGATCCTCGGCAACCGGTACCGGTTACCGGCCGGCTCGCGCAAGGCGTTCTTCCGGCGGATCGTCGAGGACTACCGGCGCTGGCTGCCCGATGCCGGATACCCGCGGCCGAGCGGAACGAACCGGCTCAAGCACTGGCTGGTTCGGCGCGATGCTTACCGCTCGTATGCTGCTCTGCGACTGGCGTACCGGATCCTGCCGCGCCGTTCGCTTTCCCGCCGCGGCCGCTAGTCGCCTTCACGAACTCCTCGTACGCGGCCACCACCTCGTCGGTGGGCCCATCCATCCGGATCACGCCTGCCTCGAGCCAGATCGTCCGCTCGCAGCTGCCGCGCAAGGTGTTCAGCTGGTGGCTGACCAGGAACACCGTGCCGGCCCCGGCACGCAGCTCCTGCACCCGCTCCTCGCTGCGCCGGCGGAAGTGCGCGTCGCCGGTCGCCAGCGCCTCGTCGATCAGCAGTACGTCGTGCCGCTTCGCGGCGGCGATGGAGAAGCGCAGCCGGGCCGCCATACCGGACGAATAGGTACGCATGGGCAGCGAGCTGAAGTCGCCCCGGTCGTTGATCCCGGAAAACTCGATGATCTTCGGCGTCTGTTCCCGTACCTGCGCCCGGGTCATCCCCATGGCCAGGCACCCCAGCACCACGTTGCGCTCGCCGGACAGGTCGTTCATCAGGGCGGC
The DNA here is from genome assembly GCA_035650075.1 of Micromonosporaceae bacterium. Taxonomy (GTDB): domain Bacteria; phylum Actinomycetota; class Actinomycetes; order Mycobacteriales; family Micromonosporaceae; genus DASSUC01. The sequence continues at coordinate 5,504 of DASRII010000169.1, forward strand.
GTTGACCCCGAGCAGCGACGGCTGGCCCATGGCGTAGAGCGCGCCGCGGTCCACCGGCAGGAGCCCGGCGACCGCCCGGAGCAGGGTGGACTTGCCGGAGCCGTTGCTGCCGATCAGGCCGACCGCCTCGCCCCGGTACGCGACGAAGCTGACCCCCTTGATCGCGTGCACCTCGCGAATCGCGGCCGGCTTGGTGCGGGTGACCAGCCGCTTGAGGCTGGCCACCGGGGTGTTGGCGCCGGCACCCGCGGAGCCGTGCACCCGGTAGACGACGTGCGCCTCGTCCACGACGATGGTCGGTACCCGCTCATCCACGGCCGTATCCCTTCTCGCCGCGCCAGAAGTAGGCGTAGCCGCCCAGGGAGACCACCACCGCCCAGGCGATGGCCTCGCTCCACAGCACGAGCTGCGAGCCGGCCAGCGGGACGTTCTCCAGCAGCGAATGCCGC
>DASRII010000170.1:0-7513 GCA_035650075.1 Micromonosporaceae bacterium
CAGGGGCATGGGCCCTGGAAGGATGTCCAGCATCATGGAGAGCATGGGTAAGAAGCGACCTCGGCGTCGCCGGTCGTTCACCCCGGAGTTCAAGGCCGAGATCGTGGAGCTGTGCCAACGCGGGGATCGGTCGGTCGGGCAAGTGCTTTCGTTCGAGCACGATGCTTGGGCTGCATTTCTGATGGAGATCAAATGCGGTTGCCTTGATCTGCCAGAGGCTTAGTCGCTACGAGCGTTGGTAGTTGTTACTGCACACCACCCCCTTCAATTCTGGCCTGTCCGACACAACCATGATCGAACGAGAGATACTGGGACTCCGGTGCGGGCTCATCAGCCGTCAACACACGAACGGGCCCGTTCCCCGGTGTTGTCGATCCAGAACGCCAGCGGGTGATGGCCATACGTCTTCTTGATCGGCGGCCCGCTCCTTCTTCGAGTGCGCTACCACGAGCGGACCGTCGACCTCGCGGACCACCATGCCCGGCTGCGCCATTCCACCGGCGAACGTGGCTTCGGGCAGCCCGTCGGGCAGCAGTGTCCACACATGCGCACGGGCCCGCGGCGCGGACCGGCCGATCGCCGTACGCGCTCGCCCGCCGGTCTCGGCCAAGGCACAACGGGCGGTGTTGTCCGAGGCGACCGGGCCGAACGCCTCGCGCAGGGCGCGCAGCGCCTCGACGTCCACGATGCCGCGGGCCTGCGGCATGTCGACCGACTACATCAACAACACCATCATCACGATGCTCTGCCGCAAGGCCGGGGTTTCGGCAGTCGGCGTACGCGTCGCCATCACCAGCCACCGGGCCCGTTCCACCATCGCCAGCCAGCTCGCCTTGCGGCTATGCCGATGAGCGGACGTTCGTCCATCGAGTCCAGCGTGGGACAGGGTGCGGGCGGTAGCTGCGACCTTATGACTTCAGCCGGCTGGCGTGCCGGCGCAGAGCCGGTGTGCGGCCTTCCTCCCTAGTTCCTGAGTTCGCGGCGCGGGTGCGGTCCGGCTCGGTGAAGAACTCGATGAGCAGGTCGCCCAGCCGGACCAGCACATGTTTGGCGGCGAAGCCGTCACCGTAGTTCACCTCGATTAGGAGTGCGTCCTGTCAGCAAAGCGGGAAGCGTCGATCCTGACCCACTTTCCGGTCGCAGGCCTGCGCACCTCCACCCGGGCACGGACCTGGTCGAGGTTCCGGGCGGCCCTCCCCGGGCCGATAGCGGGCACATACCTGGCCACCCGTCGCCGGCCGCCGGCGTTCCCCGGCTCAGCGTGCGATCCCGCCTCACCTCGTGCCATGCGGCCAATGCCGAGACGGCATTCGAGCATCGACATGCTGAACTCGAAGGTCCAGTCGCCGGAGTGCTCGCCGCCAGCGACCACACGGTAGCCGAGCCCGACGTCGCCCGGCTGCATGAACAAGGCACCTACGATCGGCCTGGTATCCCTGGCCGTGGGCGCGCCGACGGTGGCGCTGACCGTGGTGTGTCGACTCCGACGGCGATGGCGCCGGGCTGGACCGTGTCGGCCCGGCAGCCGGCTGCGAGATACCACGCTGAGGGCCGGCCTCCTGGTCGGGTTGCGACCACCCCCTGGCAACCGCAGACCATGCCGACCGCCACCATGGCCGCGGCCCTCACCGCGGTTCGCCGACCCACCGGGCCAAGTGACACAGGCTGAAGAAGAGAGGACAAGCGGCACGCCGTCCATTGGCCGATCCACATGGATCCCCTCGTCGGCACAACCCCACTCATCGGTAGAAACGGACTCGCGCCGGCACGTCGCCACACAGCCGTAACGCTGTGTAGCGATCGTCGGCGGCAGAACCGGACGTCAACATCAACCCCGCACCGGAAGGAAACAGCGCGAGCGACGCGACGCGCGCGCTGCTGTCCGTGACGATCGACCCGCGGCAGGTGCGGGTGCGGCACTTTTTGCTGCATCGGCTGAGCCGGCCGGTTTCCGGCACGGATCACAGGTGGTAGCCGAGGTTCGCGGCCAATGCGGCCACCGCGATTGAGAAGAACAGGGCCCATCCCACGAGCTGGCGGGAACCCACTCGCAGGTGCGCGATGAGCGCGCCGAGGAAGTACAGCACGAGGCCGGCAGCGGCGAGTGTGCCCAGCAGCGGCACGGCGAACCCGGCCAGGAGCCCCAACGAGCCCGCCGCCAGCAAGACGCCCAAGACCGGTACCCACGACCGTGGTACGCGCTTCATGTCCGCCTGGGCCTTTGGATATTCGTGACCGATCAGATAGGTGACGGCGGCGATGCCGTTGACGACCGAGGCGATGATGGTGACCGTGACATAAGCGGCGAACACAAGCCCTCCCCTGACAGCGTTCGTTCCAGGACGAGCTGGTGCAGTGCGATGTGACGGGAGGGTGAAGTGCGCTCACGTCGTCGCCCAAGCAAGACCAGCCCCACGGTCCTGGGCACGACCGAGCACGTGTGGCCCCGCAGACCGTCGACGCGGCGCAGCGCTCGCTCGGCGGCATGTGCGTGCTTCGCGTCGCTCAGCGAGCGGACCCCCCGTCGGTGCTGTCGACCTCGACGGCGGGCTCGCAGAGGACAGTCGACCAGGTGAACCGGCACCACACGTCACCGCCCCTTCGGACATGCGATGTTGCCTGAAAGGCCGTGCTCGGGCCGCTGCTGTAGGTACTGAACGCCTGCCACGCTGAGGTGGTGCGCCGAGCCGAACGGGCGGACCCAGACAGCGCTGCCTACCGGCCTGACTGTGATCCCACGGCCGCAATGACGCTTAGCACCGGGATAAGCGCCGTGCTCGCCCTGCAGCGTTTCGCAGGCAATGCTGCCGTGGCTGAAGCCCTGCAACCGGTTCGGAGATGCGGCGGCAGCGAGCTGGCGGAGTACTCCGGCCGCGGGTTGTTGGCGCTGCAGCGTGCGGCCCGCACTCAGGCCGCGGTCCAGGCGCTCTCTGCCCAACTCCAGCGCCAGACGGACCCGTTAGCGGATAAGAAGCGGGCGTACTACGACCGGGTTGCGATGTTGATCGTTGAACTGTCGCAACGAGAGGGTATGTCGCTGGAGAAGGCGATGATCCTCATCGCTCAGGCGCAGGTGGAACAGGGCCTCGATGATCCGGCCAAGAACAACAACCGGCTGTTCAACGCCCAGGCCACCTGGGCGGAGGAGAAGGCGCTGAAAGCCGCTCCCCAGAGGGGAATGCGCACCGAGCGGATCCCCTCGCCGGAGCAGCAGCCCGACGGGAGCATGAGGACCAAGGTCAGCCCGTTCTTCGTCTACGACAGCCTGGAAGAATCGATCAACCACCACTTCCGCCGCCTGGCGCAGAGGTACCGCGAGGCACTCAAGGTCCTGCACGATCCGAAGGGCACCGCCGCCGCGTATGCTCGGGCGCTGAAGCGAAGGGGCTACGCGACGGCGCACAACTACGTGTCGGCTGTGACCACGCAACACGGCATAGTGGTTCGGGACTTCACCGGCTTCCTGCACGCCAGACGTGACCTGGAACGGCAGAACGTCGCCAAGGGGCAGACCGCCCTCGGCGTGCAATGGCGCGCGGTCCGGCGCCAGTGGGACATCCTCAACGACCTCAAGCGTCAGCGTGCCGGCAGCCCGGACCCGGCCGCGGCGACCGCAGTCGACCTGCGCATCAGGGACGCCGAGCGCAAGCTCGCCGAACAGGAAGCCACCCTCAAGGAGATAGAGCAGTACCTGAAGAACCGGGAGACTCAGCTCAACAAGCTCGAATCTCTGGTGGGCCAGGCCGACGCGATCGCTGCGAGCATGAAGCTCTAAGCCTCGATCCGTGGACCGGGCTCGGCGTGGTCTTCGGAACAGGCTGAATTGATCTTGTTGGTGGAGCGTGTGCGTGTTCTGCTGACCCTGGGTCCAGCGTGTTCGGTTCCTGGTTGTCGTTTCGTTCGCGGGTGTGGTGTTGCGTCGGTCGTGCGTGTCTGGGTGGCCGGGGGTTAGGTGGTGAAGACGGCTCGCCACAGGCAGAGCCAGGCCTGGGCCCTGGGCCAGTGCGCGGGTAGGTGCAGCACGGGCCGGCGCTGAGGGCGGCAAGGCGGGCCGGGATGTTGATCAGGTGGGTGCGCAGGGTGGCGCCTCGGGCGATGGCGTAGCGTCGCGCGCCGGTGAGGGTGCCGGTCGCCCGCAGCAGGTTGTGGGTGATGGCGGCGAGGATGGTCCAGGCGGCGTTGGCCGCGAACCGGCCGGAGGGTTGGTGGGCCCAGGGTCCGTCGATGAGGTCCGACCAGACGGTCTCGCAGATGGCGTGCCGGCGGTGGGTGATGTCGGCTTGCGCGACGGGTTCGGTGTTGTCGGTGAAGAACGGGTGGTAGCGCCAGACCGGGAACAGGGGGTCCTGGGTGCTGGCGTCCAGGACCCGGCGGACGACGAGCCGGCCGGTTGTCTGGTAGCGGGTGCCGGCGAACGCGGTGAATTCCACTTCGGACACCTCGCCGTGGGAGATCAGTTGGCCGGTGTCGGGATCGAGGACCGCGCCGGGGTAGTGCACGGGCGTGTACGCCTCGTCGGCAATGGCCGCGATCGCGGCGTCCACCGCGGGGTTGCCGGTGATGGCCAAGGAGAACCTGGCTCCGGTCTTGACCACCGCGGCGACAACTTTGCCGCCGCAGTACGCCGAGTCGCCGCGGACGAGGATGTTCTCGGCCTGCGCACCGGCGTCGGTGGCGGTGTTGATGCCCTCGGTGAGCATGCTCGCCGCGCCCTTGGCCGAGCCGGCGCGCCCGGCCCGTAACCGCACCCGGCCACCACCGGCGCCGAGGTCTCGGTGCAGATGGTGACCGCCAGCGGGGAGAAACCTCGACGCAGGATGCTCTTCCCGGCGATCTTCGTGTGACCGAACGACGCACCTTGCTTGGCCCGGCCGTACACCGGGCGCAGCAGGGAGTCGATGTCGACGAAGGCACGCTCACCGATCCCGGCCAGCAGCGCAGTCCGCGTGGACAGCGCGACCAGGTGCTGGCGTAGACCCCGCCGAAAAGGCGCTTCATCCCACCGGAGCGGATCACGTCGAGGTCATCGATGCTGTCCGCCCCGGCCGCCATCCCGGCGATGATCGAGAGCAGCTTCGGCCTGGAGTTGGCCGCCCCGGACTTCACCCGCTCACTGGTGAACCGGACATGCTCGCTCAACAGCCGCGACAACCCGGCCTGCTCGGCCAACCCCAGCAACGGCACCACCCCGGCGTTCGCCACCAGGTTGTCATCGTCGAACACCGCGCCGTGCCACGCCAGGCATGAGATCCTTGCACCGAGAGTGTCCTTCCCAGCCGGTCTGATCAGGTCCTAGACAAACCCGATCATCCCAGTACGCAGGACACTCTCATCACATCTCCACGCCGTATCCGTTACCGCGGATCAACAAAGTCCACGGATCGAGGCTAAGGCCAGATCTTCCCTTGTGCAGGCGGCGACTGACTAGAGATACGGCCCTTCGAGCTGCTGGACGAGCAGGCCGGCCGCGAGTCCGGCCTCGGCGCACCTGAGGACTTCGAGGCGCCCGCTCAAATCACAGCACCCTAGCCACGGTGCCGTTGCATCCGCTCATCGCACAGCCGAGCCGGCTCGATCTGCGTGCCGGCGACACTCTGTAGTGCCCGGTCGGCGGCCTACTTCCGTAAAGATCAACCCCGCACCGGAAAGAGACAGCGCGAGCGAAGCGAAGCGCGCGCTCCGTGACGACCGGACGGCGGCAAATGCGTTCACGTGATCAAGGCAGGTTGGTGTGCTCCCATCTGCTCACCGGCTGGGTCTCGCCCCGGTGCGTAGATGGGCGGAGTTAGGGGACGTCCCGTGACAGATCGCCCAAAAGGGTGAAGACTTGGCTCTGGTAGGCACGCTCCTGCTTTCTGAAGGTTGCCACAGACCCCGTGCGTGGTAGTCTTGAGGCATAGTTCCCCACCGTCCTCCGGGACTGGTGGGGTTTTACTTGAGGATGGCGCTGTGACTCTACTCCGAGCCGTCATTGTCATGGACTATCAGAACGTTCACCTCACTGCTCATGAACTATTCGCTAAGCATTCGGCGCTACCCAAACATGAAAGTTTGATCCATCCTCTCCACTTCGCCAATCAAATCATTCGTGTTCGAAACGTGAAACAACTGCCTGGGCATGCTCACGCTGAACTAACTAAGCTCCTCGTGTATCGCGGGGAACCTTCGCCTGAGCACAATCCGAACGGCCAACGCCGCAACCAAATGCAGAAGGCTGAGTGGGAACGCGATCCGCGAGTCAAAGTGACGCTCAGGCCGTTGAAGTACGACTATGAATACGACGCCTCGGGTCGTCCCGCGACTGATGGTTCGGGGAAGAAGATTCTGAAGGGCCCGCCGAGAGAGAAAGGAATCGACGTACTGTGCGCATTGGCGCTGGTCCGAGAAGCGCGACTCGAAGATAACGACGTTGTAATTCTTGCTGCTCAAGACACGGACCTCGTGCCCGCCCTCGATGAGGCGATTAAGCTAAACCGTGCCAAGATAGAGACCTTTAGTTGGTATGAACCCTCTCGACCCCAGGGTCGCCAACAACTACGTCCGAGCAACGGTAGATCGATCTGGAATACCCGGCTAGGGGGAACCGAGTTCACGAACTGCAAGGACACCAACGACTACACCTGACGACGATGATCAGGCTGGCACGGCGGATTATTCGGGCTCGAGTCGAAGCAGTCCAAGTCGCATGATCCTGAGCTGGCTAAGGCGCCTGTCGGCTGCAGCGCCTTTGCAGGCGCCCAAAAGGCTCTGACCACCTGATCAAGGCACGATCGGCTACTGCGGCATCCGCTCATCGGCACGACCGCGTATCGGCTTGCCCGCCTGCGGTGACACTGCGTAGCGCTCGCTCGGCGGCAGATCCGCGTTCCCCTGCGGGCGGCCCCGTCGGTGCTGTCGGTGGCGAGCGGGTCGCGGCATGTCTGGATGCCTCGCCCCTTCGCCGGCTGTGGCGATCTGTTGGTGGTCATGGTACCGGTCCCGGTGCGAGGACTTGATCTGGTTGTTGGAGGACAAGCCGACGAGTAGGTTCGCCAACGCCGAGCGCGGGGCTGGTTACGGGTTCGACTGGTGCGAGCTGTGGCCTACAGGGTGTGGTGACATTCCGAACCCGGGATCTTCCGGCACCGTTCGTGGAGGACGGCGTCAGGCTGGTGACCGGGATGCCGACCGCGAGGATGGTATCGACGCGTCGACCGCGGCGGCGAGAGTGGCCGTTGGGCTACCTGCGTTTCAGCCGCGAGAGGCGCTGCTGTCCGGCGGACGTCACCCACTGTGAGGGACGTGTCAGCGGCGGCCGGTCTTGGCGTGGTACTCGTCGATGATGTCTTGCGGGATGCGACCTCGGTCGGCGACGTCCTTCTTCGCCTTGCGGGCCCATTCCCGGATCGCCTTGTTCTGCTCCCGGTCGCTGGCCGATCCCCGGGCGCTGGCAGTGCGCCCACCGGGCACGAGTCCGCCGCGGCCAACCTTGCGGCCGGCAGCGACGTACCCGGCCAGCGAGTCGCGCAGCCGC
>DASRII010000171.1:0-2849 GCA_035650075.1 Micromonosporaceae bacterium
TGGCGGTGCTGCGCAACCCCGCGCAGCTGCGGTTGCTGCGCGAGAACCCGGCGCTGGCGGAGTCGGCCGCCGAGGAACTGCTGCGTTACGACGGACCGACACCGATCCTGACCCCGCAGCTGGCGGCCGAGGACGTGGAGATCGGCGGCCAGCTGATCAGGAAGGGCCAGCTGCTGTACCCGGTGATCGGGGCGGCCAACCGCGACCCGGCCCGGTTCGCGGATCCGGACCGGCTCGACGTCACGCGGACGCCGAACGGCCAGCTCAGCTTCGGCGGTGGGATCCACTTCTGCATCGGCGCGGCGCTGGCGCGGGTCGAGGGCCAGGTGCTCTTCCCGACCATGGCCCGCCGGTTCCCGGACCTGCGGCTGGACCTGGACGCGCCGGCGCCGACGTTCCGGGACGACCCGGTGCTCCGTGGCCTGAACGCCCTGGCCGTCCGAGTCGACTGAGCTCTGACCAGGACGTTCCCGCGATCTGACCGGTAAATGAGCTGTACCACGGCGGGGTTGGGCGCACGGAGCTGGCCCGGTGTCTATGGGCCAGCCCGGGCTGGGTCGAGGTGCGGGTCAGGCCGCCGGTTGCAAGGTGACGGTGTGGCCGAGGGCTTCGAGTTGCCGTACCAGGCTGTTGATCTTTCGGGTGGTGTTGACGCGGCGGTCGTGGAAGTCGGCGCCGAGGTCATGGAACCGGGCGGTCGGGTCGGCGAGCAGGTGCCAGATGATCACGAGAATTGATCTGGCGACGGCGACCAGGGCCTTGCCTTTGCCTCGACGCTTGACCAGACGCCGGTAGCGTTCGGACAGGAACGTGCCCTTGCCGCGGGCCGCGCTGGCCGCGGCGATACCGAGCGCGCCCTTGAGGTAGGGGTTGCCTTTGCCGGTCTTGCCCGCGGTGAGGCTGGTGCCGGACTGGATGGTGCGCGGACACAGCTTCGCCCAGGACACCAGGTGGCCCGCGGTGGGGAACCGGGTCATGTCCAGACCGATCTCCGCGATGATCAGTTGCGCGGACTCGGTGTTGATACCCGGAATCTCGGCCAGGCGCCGCCGTGCGTCTCGTGCCGAGGCGTCGCCATCGCCGCCCGGGGTCTGCGGTGGCGAGGGGGGATCGATCTCATCGAGCAACACCCCGATCCGCTCGGTGACCTTCGCGATCTCGGTATCGAGACGGTCGATCTGGTCGAGCAGGATCCGGGCCAGTTCGCCATGATGGGCGTCGAACCGGCCGGTGAGCGCCTCGATGAGGGCGGCGCGTTTGCCGCGCAGGGTTCCGCGGGCCAGGTCAGCGAGGGCTTGCGGGTCGCGTTGCCCGGCGATCAGCGCCTCGACCATGTCCCGCGTGGACACCGTCTGCAGGGTGGAGGCCACCGACGACACCTTGATCAGGGCGTCTTCGAGCAGCTTCTCCAACCGCGACCAGTAGCGGGTACGGTCGCGGACCAGGTCCACCCGCATCCGGGTGTAGTCGCGCAGCACCCGGATCGGCGCCGCCGGCACGAACGACGGCCGCAGCAGGCCCTTCTCGGTGAGCTTGGCCAGCCACACCGCGTCCAGCTTGTCGGTCTTCGGCCGGCCCGGCACGTTTCTGACGTCACGGGCGTTGACCAGTTGCACGTCCAGGCCGGCGGCCTCCAGCAGGTAGAACCAGATCCGCCAGTAGTCCGACGTGCTCTCGACGGTGACCTTCTGCACTCCGGCCGCCACCAGATCGGCGGCCAGGTCGCTGACCGCGTTCGTGGTCGCCGGCACCTGCCACACCCGGCTGACACGTCGCCCGGTCGGGCCGGGTAGTCGGGTGCACACCATCCCGGACCGTTTGGCCACGTCGATCGCGCACACCCGCGCCAGGACCTGCTCGGACTCGGCGTCCGGGATCTCCTCGGGTACCTCGCGCATCCTTGTCTGTGTCCTCCCTCACCCATGATCGACCGTTGTTGCAGGTGGTCGCCCGGGGGCCTCGGTCGGGAACCGAAAATCTGACCGGCGTGCTCGAAGCAACAGTGCGTGACCCATGAGGTCCGGGCCCCGGCGTCAGACTTGACTACGGCCTCACACAGACCAAGATCTGTCGACGTCGGCGGGCGACCTGACCGCCATTTTCACGCCTGCGAGGCGTCCCGAAGAGACCGGGTGACTTGACTGGTTGGCGTCGCCATGGCGACGCCGAGTAGGGCCGGCCGGGCGACGCGGTTCCAGCCGGTCGGTACTATCTTTGACGTCCAATTTATGGTAATATGGACGTCTATCGCGGTTAGCCTCGTCGGCATGTGCTACGACGCCGACGCCGCTCCCCCCGCCCTACGGGCCGCCGCTCACCACCGCGACCGCCACCGATCTCGTCCTCACGTCCGCCGACGGCACCCGCTACGACGCCACGCTCGCGCTACCCGGCCGGTCGGCGGGCACCGGCGTGCTGGTGCTCCCGGACAACCGTGGCCTGTCGGGCTTCTACGACCAGCTCGTCGTACGGCTGGCCGAGCGCGGCCACCCCGCCCTCGCGCTCGACTACTTCGGCCGCACCGCCGGCACCGGGCACCGCGGGCGCGGCCCGGAGTTCGGGCAGGTCGAGAACATCATGCCGCACCTGCGCGCGCTGACCAGGCAGACCCTGTACGCCGACGTCGACGCCGCCCTCGCCCACCTGCGCGCGGCCGGGGACTGCCGGCGCGTCGTGTCGCTCGGCTTCTGCATGGGCGGCCGGTTCGCGTTCGGCACGGCGATCCCCCGGTTCGGGCTCGCCGGCGTCATCGGCCTGTACGGGATGCCCGACCGGCTGCACGGGATCCCGGGCCCGACCCAGCTCGCGGCCGAGTTCACGGCGCCGGTGCTGGGCCTGTTCGGCGGCGC
>DASRII010000172.1:0-5168 GCA_035650075.1 Micromonosporaceae bacterium
CTGTGTGCCACGGCGACCGGATCGTTGTCGACATAGACGACCCGGATCGACGGGTCGTGGGCGTGGGCGATCTCGTGCACGTTGCCAACCGTCGGTATGCCCGAGCCGAGGTCGATGAACTGGCGGATGCCGGCGGACAGCAGGAAGCGCACAGCGCGCTGCTGGAACTGCCGGCGCGCGGCTACGAGCGAGCGCACGTCGGGCATCTCGTCGACCGCCTGCTCGCCGGCCCACCGATCGGCCGGGAAGTTGTGCCGACCACCGAGCAGATAGTCGTACACCCGAGCGGCGTTCGCCTTCGTGACATCGACGCCGCTAGGCACCCAGCTCGAATCCCGCATCATGTCAGATCAATTATCGGACAACGACTTTCGTCAGCGTGGAGGCGGGCCTCCCGCTGTCGGTGGACAAGGCGTACCACTAGCCTTCGAGGATGTCTTCCGAGGGGATGCCCGCCGTCGGAGCCACGGCGCGACGGACGCGTACGGTCGAGGCCCGCGACATCGAGCTGTTCACGCTGATGACGGGCGACCGAAATCCACTGCACTATGACGAGGAGCGAGCGAGACGCACTCGGTTCGGCGGCATCATCGTTCAAGGTGGTGTCACTTCGGGGCTGCTCAACGCCGTGGTAGCGGAGGACCTTCCCGGTCCCGGCTCGGTGTTCCTGCGGGTGGGCTGGGACTTCCGGGCACCGGTACGCCCCGGCGACACGATAACCGCCGAGGTGGAAGTGCTCGAGGTGCACGCGACGAAACCCGTCACCCGGCTACGAACCACAATCACCAACCAGGACGGTGTGGTGGTACTGGATGGCGACGCCCACGTGTATCGGGAACCGCTGTCTTGACCGGCCCTGCCGTCGACGCCGAGCGGGTCGAGGTCGTCGCGTTTCGCGAGCGGCTGGGTCTGACGCATCTCATCGACGTACATACCCACTTCATGCCGGAGCGGGTTTTGGCCAAGGTGTGGGCGCATTTCGAGGATGCCGGGCCGCTCGTCGGGCGCGACTGGCCGGTCGCGTACCGCCGGCCGGAGGAGGACCGGCTAGCGATCCTGCGCGGTTTCGGCGTCCGCGCGTTCACCTCGATGCTGTACCCGCACAAGCCCGGTATGGCGCGCTGGCTCAACGACTGGGCCGCCCAGTTCGCCGCGCGAACCCCCGACTGCCTGCACACCGCGACGTTCTTCGCCGAGCCGAGCGCGCCGGACGACGTCCGCCACGCGCTCGACCAAGGTGCGCGGGTGTTCAAGTGCCACCTGCAGGTCGGCGGGTACGACCCCAATGACCCGGTGCTGCGCGATGTCTGGGGACTGCTGGCCGAGGCCGGGACGCCGGTGGTGACACACTGCGGGTCCGCACCGGTACCCGGCGCCCACACCGGGCCAGAACCGATCGCCGAGCTGCTCACCAGGCATCCTCGGCTGCGATTGATCGTGGCGCACCTCGGGATGCCGGAGTACCACGAGTTCCTCGAACTCGCCGAGCGCTACGACGGGGTCATGCTCGACACCACCATGGCCTTCACGACATTCGCCGAGGCAATCGCACCCTTTCCGCCCAACGCCCTGCCCAGGCTCGCGAACGTCGGCGACCGTGTTCTGCTCGGTACCGACTTCCCCAACATCCCGTACAGCTACGCCCATGCGCTGCATGCTCTGGAGCACACCGGACTGGGCGCTGTATGGCTGCGCGCGGTCTGCCATGACAACGCCGCCCGTCTGTTCACCGTGTAACCGGGAGGCGATTACGCGGTGCTCCGGCGCGAACCGCCAACCGCGAGCAACCACCGAAGCTGGCTGAGCCCTCGAGCGCGCCTGGGTACCTTCGCGGAAGTTTGCCATCCAGGACGGGAGACCACCATGTCGATCAGCGTGATCATCCCTACCACGCTGGGCGAGCCGGCGGTTGCGCAGCCATTGGAGAGCGTCGTACGGTCGGCATCCGCCATCGACGGGGCCGAGGTACTCGTCGTGGCGAACGGGTCGGCGCCGCGCTGGTACGGCGACGTTCTCGACGCGCCCAATGTGCGGCTTCTCGAGTCGACAGATGTCGGGGCGGCCGCCGCGCGGAATCTGGGTCTGTCAGAGGCACGCCACCGCTATGTGCTTTTCACCGACGACGACTGCATGGTGCCACCCTCCTGGTGCAAGGACATGGCCGAGGCAATCGCCCGAGCCGGAACGGCGGCGGTCGCGGCACCCGTCGGCGTAGAGTCCACCGGTCCTGTCACGGCCTACCTCGACTACCAGCGGGTCTTCGACGCGCCGCCGCTGGAGGCGCACACGGTTCGCTACGTCATCACGGCAAACTGCGCGGTGGACCGGAACCGTACGAGCGCGCGGTTCGACGCGGAGTTTTCGCCGACCATCGGCGCGGAGGATGTGGAGTTCGGTTACCAGATCCGTGACCGCGGCGCGACGATCGGATGGTTGGGAGACGTACCCGAGGTCGCGCAGACGCTATCCGATGACATCACCGAGATAACCGGCCGATTCCACAAGTACGGACGGGGAAGTGCGCTGATGTACCGCCGGTTCGGGCGCACCGGTGAGTCGGCATCGGGCGCGACGGTGTGGCTCGCCAGTCTCGCGGCCGGCAAACTGGGAGACCGGCGCAGGTTCCGCGAGTTCCGCGACGCACGGATTCGTGCGGCCCTGACCACTATCGACTTGATTACCGCGGCGAGTTGGCTCCTCGGCTACCTGGCCGAATTGGGTCTGCAGCTCGAGCACGACATTATCGAGGCCGACTGGTCCGGTCTCGCCGCCGGCTGGCGGGACCTGGCCACCGAGATCTCGGCGATGAGCTCCGGTGTCGACTGGCCGGCGATCGGACCGGAGCCGAGTCTGCTGTGGACATCCGCCGACCCCGAGCCCGACGGTCTGCTCGACGCGATCGGCGACGTACTCACCCGCAACGTCCGCATCGCCGCCGACCTACCCGACGACGTCGCGGCGGTGCTCCGGCGCCGCGACGACCGTGTCCGCCTCGAGTCGGCGTCGGCCAAGACCGCCGCGGCGAAGCTGGCCGCCACCGGCGCCCGGGAACGCCTGGGAGTCAGCGATCTGAAACGCAACCTACGGGCCGCGGGACTGACGTTCCGCGACGGCATGCGCATGCTCGAGCAGGCAATCAGCGCCTGAGGGTACCGCTGGACAAGGCGGCGCCGCGGTCCGCTGTGCGAGGATGTGCCATGCCACGGAGCTTGATTGGACGGCTGGGTCGCTGGTGTTTCCGTCACTGGGCCTGGGTCTTTCTTTTCTGGCTCTGCGCGGCGGTAGCCGGCGTCGCCGCGACCGGCCCGCTGTTCGATCGGCTGGCCGAGACCGGCGTTCCCCGGAGCGTGGAGTCCATCGCCGCCAACGACGTCATCAACGCCAGCAACGACTCCGCCGGCACCGTGGTGGCCGTCATCGATGGCGTGGACCCGACCTCACCGCAGACCCGCAGCGCCGTCATCCAGGGGGCGGCCCGCGTCGCCGCTGTCGACGGCGTCAAGCGGGTGGATTACCCGTACGCGGAAGGCCTGAGCCCGGCGCGGACCGCCACTCTCGTCTCGGCGGACGGTAGAGCCATCCTCGTCACGGCCACCCTCGAGTCGATGGACCGTCCCACCCGCGACGCCACCGGCAGCGCGGTCGCACAGGTCATGCACGGTCTCGTCGCCGACCTGCCGGCCGGAGCGAGCATCGAGGTCGGCGGCGGCCCGGTGCTCGGCCGCCAAGTCCGTGCCACAGTTCAGCAGGATCTGCAACTGGCGGAGTTCCTGTCGCTGCCGATCACCCTCGTGGTACTCGTCATCGTGTTCGGCGGCATCGTCGCGGCCGGCCTGCCGGTGCTCACCGCGGCCCTCTCGGTGGCCGCGGCGATGGTTGTGATGCTGGGCTTTTCCACGTTCACCGATGTGGACCAGGAGGGCGTCACCGTTGTCACGCTGCTGGGACTCGGGTTGGCGGTGGACTACGGACTCCTTCTCGTGGCGCGGTACCGGGAGGAGCTGATTCACGGCTGGGATCCCGATGTGGCGATTGCCCGGGCGTGGGCCACCGCCGGTCGGACGATCGGCTTCAGCGCGTTGACGGTCGCGGCGGCGTTGAGCGGGTTGCTCATGTTCGACGTACCGACGTTGAGTGCACTGGGCGCGGCCGGCGTATCCATCGCGGTGGTCGCGATGCTCGCCTCGCTGACGTTCACGGCTGGTCTGATCGGACTGCTGCGCCGATGGGTACGGCCGAGCCGACGTGCCGCCGCGGCGGCCACCAGAGCCGCGGCTGAGGCGGACCGTGGCTTCTTCGCTCGACTCTCCACAGTGGTCCAACGTCGGCCGGTGATGGTCATCGCGCTCACCGGCGCGGCGCTGTTGGTCGCCGGGGCTCCGTTGCTCTCGACGTCGATCCGTCTGCCGGGACTGAACGGTACGCCCCGAACCATCGAGGCCGCTCGGGTGGCCGACTTGCTCGATGTCCGCTTCAACCGGCCCGAAACGCCGGCGATCACGGTCGTCGCCCGAACCGACCCGGCCGTCCTTCAAGCGTGGGCGACGCCCTACGCCGACGACCCGGATGTGGAGCGGGTCAGGGCTGTGCGGGTGCTGGGCGACGGCGTGGCGGTAGTCGAATTCGACGTGGCTGGCGATAACCAGGGACCGGGCGCCCGCGCGCTTGTCGAGCGACTCCGCGGTGCGCGGCCGCCGGGTGGGCAGTCGTGGGTGACCGGCGACCCGGCCGTACTGACCGACCTGCTCGGCCTCATCTGGGCCGGCCTGCCCGCCGCGCTGACCGTCACGTTGCTCGCCATGATGCTGCTGCTGTTCGCCATGACGGGATCGCTGGTCGTACCGGTCAAGGCGATCCTCGCGAACCTCATCTCGTTGGGCGCGACCTTCGGCGTGCTCACCGCCGTCTTCGTGCAGGGGTTCGCAAGCGACATCCTCCACACTCTTACGGTCGGCTCGATCAACCCGTTCATCGCGGTGGTGGTATTCGCATTCGCGTTCGGGCTCTCCATGGACTACGAGGTGTTCCTGCTCGCCCGCATCAAGGAATACGCCGACGCCGGCATGCCGACCGATGTCGCCGTGCGTCGGGGCCTGCAGCACACCGGGCGCGTCATCACCTCGGCCGCGGTGCTCATGGTGATTGTGTTCTCGTGCTTCGCGGCGGCC
>DASRII010000173.1:0-2586 GCA_035650075.1 Micromonosporaceae bacterium
CGCCGGAATACTTCCGCCTCGTGGACCAGCCGGCGGCCCTCACCGATGGGAAACCGCCGCGATAGCGCTGCGGGCTCACCGGCTCGGATCTGGCGGATACGGCAGCCCGGCGTGTAGCGGCCAGGGCCCGTTCGGCGGAGCGGCGCGTGTCAAGATTTTTAAGGCAGGTTGTTCAGGGATTCATTGAGTGATCCGGTGTCTGGTCCTGGTCGGGTGGCTTGTTGATCCATACGGTCGGTCGCAGGGCGGCTGGTTCGGGGTGCTTGCGCACGAACCGTTGTGGGTTGCGGGTGTAGGCGGCGGCCAGGACGTCAGCTCGGACGGACCGGATCGCCTCAGACTGCCTGTAGTGGACGCTCTGCGGTGTGTGCCAGGCGATGCCGGAGTGCCGATGCTGCGTGTTGTACCAGCGGAAGAAGCGTTGGCAGAACGTACGAGCGTCTTCGATGCAGCCGAACCGGTCGGGGAAGTCGGGCCGGTACTTCAGAGTCCGGAACTGCGCCTCCGAGTAGGGATTGTCGTTGCTGGTATGGGGCCGGGAGTGGGTCTTCGTGACACCCAGGTCGGCGAGCAGGAACGCGACCGGCTTGGAGGCCATCGACGAGCCGTTGTCGGCGTGGATGGTCAACGTGTCGCGGTCGATGCGCTGCTTGACGATCGTGTCGGCCAGCAGCTTCTCGGCCAGCAGGGCCGACTCGCGTTCGGCGATCAGCCAGCCGACCACGTACCGGCTGTAGATGTCCAGGATCACGTACAGGTAGAAGTAGGTCCACTTGGCCGGGCCGTGCAGCTTCGTGATATCCCACGACCAGCACTGGTTGGGTGCGGTGGCCACCAGTTCCGGCTTGATGCGGGCCGGGTGGGTGGCCTGCCGGCGACGCTCGCGGACCTCTCCGTGCGCGCGCAGGATCCGGTACATCGTCGAGACCGACGCCAGGTAGACGCCCTCGTCGAGCAGCTCGTGGTACACGGTGGCCGGCGCCTTGTCCACGAAGTCGGGGCTGTTCAGCAGCGCCCGTACCGTGTCCCGTTCGGCCACCGACAGCTCCCGCGGCTGCGGCCGGCGCTGCCGCGGCGGCTTCGCGGGTGGCGGTGACTGGCGGTGGCGGCGGTAGTGGTTGGCCCGCGGCCGGCCGGTGGCCCGGCACGCCGCCCGCGTCGAGCCCAGGATTGGTGTCAGCTCGGCGATCGCGTCGTCGATCATGGCGTGGGCTCGCTCCCGTTGCTCGGGCTGTCGGTCGCGAGCTGACCCAACAGCGCGGAGAGACCTCCCACGCAGCTATTTGTCAAGCAGCGGCCGCGAGGGCGACCGTTGGGCTGGTCTGGAAGGCCTTCTGCTCGTCGTAGGCCTGCCCGGTTTGCAGGCAGTGATACAGGATGCCGATCAGGCGGTTGAACAGGTTGCGTTGCGCGGCCGTGTGCCGTTCGTTGGTCTCGCGGCGGCGGTCGTAGTGGGCGCGGGCGCCGGGTGAGTTGCTGAGCGCGGACAAGGCCCAGAGGTATCCGACCGCGGCCAGACGCTGGTTCTTGACCCTGCGGGTCATCACGTAGCGGCTCTTGCCCGAGGCGCGGGTTACCGGGGCCGCGCCGGAGTAGGCCTTCAACGATCGGGCGTCGGCGAAGCGGGACCGGTCATCGCCGATCTCGGCCAGGATCCGGGCGCCGGTCAACGCGGCCAGCCCGGGCAGGCTGGTGATGATCGTGGCGTCCGGGTGTAGGGCGAAACTGGTCGCAGCAGCCATTTCCAGCTCGTCGGCGTTGGCGCAGGCCGCGTCGAGCAGGCGCAGCAGCGCCAGGGTATGGCGACCGTAGGCATCTTCGACGAGCTGGGGCTGGTGTAGATAGCCGGCGCGCAGGACGACCCGCAGCCGCGCCGCTTCGGCCTCGATTCCGCGTTTGCGGCCGGCGCGCTTGAGTAACGCGACCAGTTGCGTCTTGGTCAGCCTGGCCGCAGCGGCCGGGGTGGGTGCGGCGGTCATGATGGCGCGGGCTTCGGGGCGCATGATGCCGTCGCGCTTATCCACGAACGCGGCCAGGATCGCCGGGTAGAACTCGCGCAGCACGCTGCGCAACTTGTTGTGTGCCTGGGTACGGTCCCAGACGGCATCCTGCTGGGCGCGGGCCAACACCGCGATCGCCTGCGCTAGTTCGGTGTCGGCGGGCAGCGGCCGGTGCGCGTCCATGTCGGTGCGCAGGACGTGCGCCAACACCGCAGCGTCCAACGCGTCGGATTTCTTACGTGCCACCGAATACCGCTCGCGGTAGCGAGCCACCGCCATCGGGTTGATGGCGAACACCTTGCGGCCGCCGGCGCGTAGACATGCCACCAGCAGACCGCGAGGGGTCTCGATCGCGACCGGAACCGGCAGACCGGTGGTGTCACCATGGGCGGCCAACAACGCCAGCAAACGGGTGTAGCCGGCCGCGTCGTCGCCGATACGTAACCGTACAGTGGCCGGACTCACCTATTGGCCACAGTGGTGCCGAACCTACGTTGTCCAGTCACCCGTCGGACCATGAGCCGTCTCGGATGGTGTTGGAGTTGAGCCGAAAACCAACGGTGTGTTCGACGATCCGGTCACGAAT
>DASRII010000174.1:0-29675 GCA_035650075.1 Micromonosporaceae bacterium
CGTCGCGGCGACCGCGGTCACCAGCACAGCGACAGCCACGCGCCAGCGGGTGACGTGAGGCTCAGCCGTGGCGGGGGGCTGCGGGTCGACAGCCGCCGCACCGCGAGGTGGCCGGACAGTCGGCACCGTCGCCTCCGTCGACAAGGGAATGGCGGCGGTAGTCGGATCCTGCGGCAGAGCCATCAGCCGGGCCTTGACCTCGGCGGCATCGACGGGCCGGTCGGCGGGATCCTTCGCCAGCAGCTGCGCGATCAGCGCCTCGAGGAGCGGTGGAACGTCGGCTCGGTGCTGCCGTAGCGGCGCCGGCGGCTCGGTGAGATGCCGGTGCAGGACCTCCACCGCGTTGTCTCCGGAGAACGGCGCGGCTCCGGTGAGCATGGCGTACATCGTGCAGCCCAACGCGTACAGGTCGGTCCGGGCGTCGAGGTCCTCGCCGTACGCTTGTTCCGGCGCCATGTACTTGCTGCTGCCCATCGCGAACGCCGCGCCGGTCAAGCTGGTGTCCGCCGAACCCATCAGGACCCTGGCGATCCCGAAGTCACAGATCTTCGCCACGCCTGTCGGCGTCAGAATGACGTTTGCTGGCTTGACATCGCGGTGGACGATGCCAGCCGAGTGCGCCGCGGCTAGCCCGTCGCAGACCTGCATCACGATGGCGACCGTCTGGGCGACCGACAACGGCCGGCTGTCCAACATCGCCGCCACCGTCTCGCCCTCGACGTACTCCATGACCAGGTAGTGACTGTCGCTGTCGACCCCGACGTCGTGCACCCCGACGACGTTGGGATGTGCCAGCCGCGCGGCCGTACGCGCCTCACGTTCGAACCGCTGTACGGCGATCGGGTCGCGCAGCCAGGCTCCGGTCAAGACCTTGACCGCTACCGGCCGGCCGAGCCGTAGATCGCGGCCCCGCCACACCGTGGCCATGCCGCCGCTGCCCAGCAGTTCTTCGATCTGGTAGCGGCCGCTGAGCACGCGCCCTACCGCCATGAAGACTTCCACACCGGCCAACCGTCGCTCGCCCACCTGAGAGGAATCCCCACGCGCACGCTACTCCAACGGATCGATCGACGCTGGGCCTAGTTGGAGTTGCAGAGCGCCGCGAGCACGCCCGTCACGTCGAGAACGTTCCGGACGACGCCGCGGGGGTGGCTGATGTACAGCTGGCGGCCGGTCTGTCTGGCAGACCTGGCAGCGACGACAAGCTCGGTGATGGTGGTCGAGTCGAGATAGGTGACCCGATTGAGGTCGATGTTGACGGTTTCGACGCCGGGGGCGACGGTAGCGATACGCAGTAGGTCGTGCAACTCGTCGACGGTGTCTAGATCGAGTTCGCCACTGAGGTGCACGGTGAGCTGGCCATCGCGCCGGTCGGTGGTGTAGGTGAGATGCACAGGTACCGCCTCGTCGCCTAGCGGCTGCTGGTGTCTACATTGGACGTCCGCCGGGGGTGCTGCACGGACGGTAGCGCACGTGTCGCGATGCGCGCTAGAGCTGTGGTGACGGTCTACGGTGACGTGCATGAATGAGGCAGCGGGGCAGGCCGGACGGTTCGGGGTCGGATGGAGCATCGGGCCGAGGCCCTCGTGGAAAGCCGGCGGTATCGGGTGAATGCGGCCGAAACAGCCGACCGCCGCGTCGAGGTCGTCTTCACCGGCGCCGCGTCACCGAGCCGGTGCGCCGGTCGAGCAGCTGGGTGAACTGCCAGCGGACGGCGGGAATCGGCTTTAGCTTCTGTCGCTATCCAACGCCCAGTGTGTTCGCGATCGCGGCCGCGATCTGCTCCGCATCCAGTGTTTCCGAGTCGAATGCCAGGTCAGCGGGGATCGTCGGCAGCAGCTCCCGGAAGCGGCGGTGTGCGCGGTGATGAAACCCAGGGTCGCGCGACAGCCCGCGCCCTGGATCGGCCTGTGCACGCGCCAACGTCACGGACACCGCGGCGTCGATGACAACCCACAGCACGGAAGCGTCGCAGGGAAGCCTGCGGGTGAGTGCCGCCCGTTCCTCAGCCGTGTGAAACGGTCCGACCGCCACGACGTAATCGACGTTCGAGCGCATCCACTGGCCGACCAATGCGCCGTGCGCCTCGTGCGCGGCGAACCACAAGCCGGCGCTGCCCGCGCCGGGCGAGCCGACCATCGCCGCCACATCATCGACGTCCGCCACCACGACGGTACGACCATGTCCGGTCAGGCGTTCGGTGAGCTTGTCCGCGACCGTGTTCTTGCCAGCCGCGATCGGACCCGTGAGGATCACGAGTTGGGGCATGCCACAAAGGTGCCACATCGCCCGTCCGGTCTCGTTGTCCAATGTCGACAAACGGTAGGTGTCGTGATCGGCCGTCGTGGGCATAGCATCCCCATGAGGTCGACACCCCCGGCCTGGTTTCGCCTCGGTGTGCGGGTGGGCGGAGTCGCGCTAGGTTCGCCCTGTCGCGTTGCGGCCCTGGTCGTGGGTATGACGCTGACCTTGATGCCCGTCGCGCCATAGATCCTGAGCCGTAGCGCCGCTGCGCCTGTGTCGGGTCGGTGGGCGGCGGCCCTCAACAGTCCGGCCAGACGTTCGTCATCGACCCGGTGCACGAGCCGCGGCCCGGTGACTGGCCGGGATTCGGGGAAGGTCCAGCCTTCGGCCGGCCACCGACTTTCCGGCATTCGGTCAGCCGATCCGCGCGCCGGGGCGACGGCGTGGTCGGTGCGCGCCGCGGTTGAATTGTCAGGAATGCGAAACAGGGTTCAGTGGCCTACGCGAGCCGTGTCCAGAGTCGTACGGTGTAATGCTTCAAACGTGGCAAGTTGACGATCAACTGGTCTAGCCCATCAAATGGTACGTGCCCAAGGATCAGTTCCCCGGTAAGGGCTGAGACATACTGAGCGTCGGATCGCTATCGTGCGCCCGACTCAACCGGTCTGTGCCCACCATCGTGTTGACCCGCGGCCGCACCGATTTTCGACCCGCGCCTACATCACCCACCGACGGTAAGACCCTCCGCGAGTCCAACGATCTCTCGGGAGGATCATCAGCTTCCGCGTCCTACATCAACGCCGCTCACGTCAGCGAAACAAGCCCCCAACGACTTGACGCGACATGGCAGCATACAGGGGCATCAGAGGGCCGTGCCATACGATTAGATCTTCCGAGCCACCAACTGGCCGGGGATTCCGTAACGAACGGCCGCGAGGGCCCTGTACACGACTCTGCGGCTCGTCACCTCACGTAGGCCCGCTAGGGAGGAGCGTAAATGCGCTTGACGGCAGTGATTTTCGATCTTGGCAACACCCTCATCAGACAGCAGATCGACGATCTGGTGACCCTCGACCAGTTGACGCTCGAACCGATAGCTGGTGCGACCGAAATGTTGTCAGAACTTCGCTGTCGCTACAAGCTCGGCCTGCTCAGTAACACTCGACAATCGCTGGAGCATCACGTCCGTCGGGCGCTCGTTAAACTTGGCTGGGACGGAGTCTTTGAAGGCGTAGTGACGTCGGTAGATGTAAGATCAGAAAAGCCAGCGCAAATAGGCTTCGACCGCGTTCTCGAACTGCTCAATGTGGCCGCCGCCGACGCTGTCATGGTAGGCAACGACATGGAGGCGGATATTCTTGGGGGCAGCCGAGCCGGACTACGTACGGTGTTCTTCAGTTGCGACGACGCGGATTGGCAGGCACAACGGAACTCAGCCTGCCAACCGGACTATGTCGTTCACAACCTGGCGGATCTCCCATTCCTGCTTCATTCCATAGAGGCATCGCGTCTAGGCGGGACATAGTGGACGCGGGCACGATAGTCGTAGTCCTCATCACTGCGGTCGGTGTCGGTGCGGGCCTCGTACAGATAATCGACTTTTTCTCGGCTCGAAGGAGGAAAACTACTCTAAAAGAAGAGGGCGAATCACTGATACAATTACCCGCCCCCTTACGCGAGCGGCGTCACAACCTTCCAGCACGGACTGAGTTGATCGGTCGAGCATTCGAGCTCGAAAGGGTAATCCAAGGGCTGATGTCGCGCTCCCCGATCGTCTGCATCGACGGGATCGGTGGCATTGGCAAGACCTCTTTGGCCGTCGAGGTAGCCCACAAAACACTGACGTCAGGCAACGCATTGGGCATCGAGCATGTCGTATGGGTGTCCTGCAGGGAAGCTGAGGCGAATCTTGAGCACCTACTTTCCACGATAGCCCGCGTACTGGATTATCCAAGCGCCAACAAGGCCAGCCCCGAGCAGAAGACGTCCTCGATCCAACAGTTGCTTCGCGAAAACCGGGTCCTCGTTGTTGTTGACAACTTCGAGGAGGTACGCGACGACTCGGTCGAACGCTTCCTGCGCAGCATCCCGGAACCGTCGAAGGCGCTGCTAACCAGTCGGCACCATATTCCTGGTGATACTTGGGTAATCTCTCTTACGGGCCTTGCTGCGTCCGACGGCATCGCGCTAATTCGTGCCGAGGGGGTCCGGCTCAATCTTCACGCGATCCAGGCGGCGGACGACACGGTTCTGCTTCGCATATTCTCAGTTGCTGGCGGTGTACCGATTGCCATAAAGTGGGCGGTTGGCCAAATCAAGCAAAGAGGTCAAACGATTGACGGCGTGATCGAGCTACTTCGCTCAGCAAGGAGCAACATATTCGAAGCGATATTCGCAAAATCGTGGAGCCTGCTGACACGTCGGTCTCGTCGCGTGCTGGTCACGCTCTCGATCCTGCCTTCTCCTGCATCCTCTGATACCATCCGAGCCGGATCCAAGGTACACCAAGCAGATATAGAAGAAGCGGTTGGCCAGCTCGTCGAGATGTCTCTTGTCGACGTCGCTGGTGAACTGGGCGGCCTCAGCCGACGCTATTCAGTTCACCCGATGACTCGTGCTTTTGCGAACTCGAAACTCGAACGTGATCCGCGGCTACGCCTGGCGATCGTTAGACGCCTATTGCGCTGGTATCTGGAGGGCGCACGAACGGCAGAACAGGTGGGCCAGCTAGGCTACGACCAGCTCGCGGCGGAGCTAGAGAACTTCTTACATATTGCCATCCAAGGCTTCACGGTCGATTGGGACGCGGCGACGACCTTGTCGTCCGCAGCCAGATGGTTTCTCTGGGAATCTGGATTCTGGCCAGAAATTGTCTCGCTGTCCGAGGCTGGACTGCAACAGGCTGCAGCTCGCGCCGACCACGTTGCGCTCGGCCGATATTCAAAGGAGATCGCCTGGGTGCGCTGCCGGCAGAACGACTACGAAAACGCGCTTATTTGGTCCAGTCGGACACGCGAGTATTGGAAGTTTGCGAGTGTCCCCAACCTCGAAATCGCCGACCTGGCGAGCCTCGGCGGCCTGATCGAGCGGGGCAGGGGGAACAGGGAGGCCGCCAAGGCGCTTTTGACGGATTCTCTGGAGGCGTATCGCGAGGACGGAAGGGTAAGTGTCGAGATGTTGCGGGTTCTCACCTACCTCGGCGAGCTCGAGCTCGCTAAAGGCGACCTCGCCGCAGCCAAGCACTGGTTCTCAGAGACCTTGACGAGTGCGCAGGAGGCAAGACAACAGGCAGCGGTGGCCTGGAGCTTCGAGAACCTCGCCGAAGTTGAATTTGCTGCCGGGAACTACGCCGGGGCCCGAAAGTTGTTCGAACGGGGTCTGGCGGCGGGAACGGAGATTGCTAGATATCACACTATTGCCAACTGTGCGTTCAGACTCGGAAATATCATGGAAATGAACAACGACGGAGATAGAGGAGCTGACTACTACCGTCTTGCGTTAGACAAGTACCTTCGCCTCGGGATAACCTCCCAGCTGGAGCTGGTTCGTGACGCAATTGCTAGGGTTGAGTCCTCGCAGTTCGATACGGAGCAAGGATGATCGTCAGGAGAATCCGAAACCGGTTACCGGCCACTGTAGCGGAATATTGGCAGTCTCGGACATGGGATAGGTGGACGGTGGAGACCCAGGAGGTGGCGAACCGAGGGCAGCATATCCGTCAGCGAGAGCTCTCCGTGAGTGCGGTGAAGTCCGTTGGGGGACGTTCCTTGCGGGTGCTCGACCTCTGCTGCGGCACCGGCCGGGTCGCCAACGACCTCTTGGCGCTGGACAACGTAGACCAGGTCGTGGCGCTGGACATCAACGCCCAGGCTTTGAAGCTGCTGAGAAAACGACTCGAGCACCACCCGCAGAAATACAAGTTGGTCACGGTGAATGGCAATTTTATGGACGACGATCTGCTACATTCCCTAGGGCCATTCGATGTGGTTGTGTGCCTGGATGCGCTTCACCACTTTCCGAGCCTCGATGGGGCACTCATACGGATACATAAAATCATGACAGCAGGGGGTGTCTTCATTGGCAACTATCTCAGAGGAGAACGTTTTGCCTGCCATATTATCGCGATAATAGGAAGAATGAGGTACCTACGCGAACGCCTGACGACCAAGGTAGTACGGTCTCTAAGCTTCGTACCTATCATCTGGGAATCGGCCGGTCGGCGGGGTATCGGTCGACTCATCCGGATGAGATCTGATATGCTCGAGCGAATGGTAGAGGCGAGATTCGAGATATTGAAGGTGGACCACACAGACTACTATTGGTTCAGTTCGTCGCCACGGATGAATCCAGAAACTGAGCAATAGACCTGTGGTGGCACCTGCGTTGCCAGTTTCTGCCCCCGACTGCATCGGCGAACATTCCGAATGCCCGCGTAGTCCGGGTGGCCATCGAGATCGCCGGTCACGTCACCAGCAAGCCGTACCCGAAGTCGACGGCCGGTGCACATTCCCACTCCCGCCGTTTCTACTCGCCACGGACGACAAGGCGTACCCGCTCGCACCAACCGGAGAGGTGTTCGCGAACACGACCGGCGATCTGGCCAGACGCGACTGGCATCGAGTGCGCACGTTCCCGCAAGGCAGTCGGCGGACTGAGGTTTCACGACCTACGACACTCGTACGCCACGTCCAGGCCGTCATGGGCCACGAGAAGGCATCGACCATACTGGACCGCTACACCCACGCCTCGCCGAACCGGGCCAACCGGCTTCGGAAGCTGTTCGCTGACGACGTGCTGACTTTCGATCACGACAACGGGCCGGAGACGGGGAACGACCCTTCCGAAGAAGGGCCGTGAGCTGCGGATATCGAGTGTGGGCGATGCAGGGATCGAACCTGCGGCCTCTTCGGTGTGAACGAAGCGCTCTCCCGCTGAGCTAATCGCCCGCAACGGTGCATCACTGTACCCGATCGGTCGCCGAGGTCGCACGCGCGTTGCCGCGCGCGTTGCCCCGCGGGTCCAGATGGAACCTAGTTCTGCAAGACCGCCCAGAGATCGATCCCGAAGCTGTACTTGAGCGACAGCCACACCACCAGCCCGACGAAGGCGAGCCCGACCAACCCGAGCATGATCCGGACCGGCCACGACTGGCGGCCGATCCACCGGGTCCAGCGGCCGAGTTGGGTTCGCGTGAACCGGAGCAGGTGCTTGGCCCATACGAACTCGATCGCCCAGATGGCCAGCCCGAGTATGACCAGCGCCCAGCCAGGGCCGGGCAGCGGGATCAGCACCAGGCCGATGACGACCACCAGCGCGCCGACGAGGGCGACGCTGATCCGCAGGGCGATCCGGCCGGTCGGGTTCGACCGGATGATCCGCAGCGTCGCACGGGAACGGGCCCGCCACGAAGCGCGAGCAGGAGCAGATGGGACGTCTACCCTCAACGGTCGCTTTTCGTCCATTCCACCCCCTCCAGGGCCTGAGCCGTTACCCATCGGGACGACCGGACGTTACCGGATTGAAGTCGACGTCTGACGCCCACCCGACGCCGGGCAGAACCCGTTTCAACCAAGCAAACTGGACATCATACCTCAAAACAACATCATTAATCAGATTTCGGGTCTGCCTTCCCACTACAGGGTGAGATCATCGTATGGCGGAGCGTGACGACGAGTATCGCCTGAGTATGGGAGGGCGGGGCCAGCTACGCCCCGTAGCGGTGCCGGGGGGAGTACGTCATGAGTGTCATTAGACCCACGACCGTGGAGGTCGAAACGTCGCTGCGGCTGGTCGCGCCGGACGCCACAGCATTGCCGGTACGAGCGAGCTTGCGCTACGACCCGGCCGACCCCTATGCGGTCCATGTCCTGTTCCATGCGGAGTCTGCCGGCGGGGAGGCGGTCAGCTGGTCGTTCGCGCGCGAACTGCTGGTGACCGGACTCGACGAACCAGCGGGCATCGGCGATGTTCGGGTGTGGCCCTGGGCCACGCCGAGGGGGGACTTCGTCGCGCTCGCACTGTCATCGCCCGATGGCAATGCGCTATTCGAGGTACCGCGGAGTGTTCTGGTGCGGTTCCTACGCCGTACCTATGTGGTTGTCCCGCGGGGCAAGGAAACCGACCACCTGGACGTCGATGCGGCGGTCAACCGCCTCCTCGCCGGCCGATAGCCTCGGCGGAGTCGGTGGCGAGGGGAAGCGGCGCCGACGAAGCCCAGACCACGAGGCCCGGTCCCGCTCAGCGGGACCGGGCCTCGATGATCACGAAGAGGTCAGCCGTGGGTGGACAGTCCACCGTCCACCGGGATGACGGCGCCGGTGAGGTACGAGCCGGCGCGGGACGCGAGGTAGATGGCGGCGCCGGCCATGTCGTCGGGGCGGCCGATGCGGTGCAGCGGCACGAGCTCCTCGATGCCGGCTCGCATTGCCGGGTCGTTGAGCGCGAAGGCCATCATCTTGCTCTCGAAGGGCCCGGGCGCGACGGCGTTGACCGTGATGTGCTGCTCCGCGAGCGCGTGCGCGAGGTGCCGGGTCAGCATGTGGACGGCGGCCTTGCTGGCCGAGTACGCGTAGTTCTCCATCGTCGGCACGCGGATCCCGTCGATCGACCCGATGTTGATCACACGGGCCGGATCGTCGGGCGTCGCCTCGGCGCGCAACGCGGGCAGCAGACCGACGGTGAGCCGGAAGATACCCTTCACGTTCACCGCCCACAGCTTGTCGAAGGCGCTGTCCGGGTAGGTGTCGAGCGGCTCTCCCCACGTCGCGCCCGCGTTGTTGACGAGCACGTCCAGCGCCGGCTCCGCTTCGGTCACGGCGGACACCAACCCGTCGATGCCGTCCACGGTGGACAGATCCGCGGGCATGGCCACACATGCCTTACCTAGCTCGGCCGCCACCGCGTGGCATACGTCCGCCTTGCGGGAGGAGATAATCACCCGGGCACCCGCTTCGACGAAGCCACGCGCGATCATCAAGCCGATCCCCCGCGACCCGCCGGTCACGAGTACCGACTTGCCTGCCACCGAGAACAGTTCCATCCGACCTCCTTGCCTCGGGAGCGCGTCGCATCAAGGACAATCCGGACATGGACTCTCGGCGGCGCCTACTCCCACCCTTCGTCCGTACCGTAATAGCCTGCGCCCTGCTCGTCGTCATCTACTTCCTGGTGCCGGTCGAGCCGAACATCCCGAAGGGTGAAGTGGCGGTCCGGGTCGCCCTCAGCCTGTTGGGCGTGCTGGTCGTGGCGTGGCTGGTGACCCGGCAGATCCGCCGGCAGCTCGGCGGTGTCGAACAGGCTCCACTCGCCGGGCTGGTCTTCGCGCTCGTGGTCGCCGTGATGTTCTTCGCACTCGTCGACTTCTCCCTCGCCGTCACCCAGCCCGGCCAGTTCCAGGAATTGAACACGAAGATTGACGCGCTCTACTTCGCGCTGAGCACGCTGGCCACGGTCGGCTTCGGCGATGTCCACGCCGCGGGGCAGGCGGCCAGGCTGCTGGTCACCATCCAGATGCTGTTCAACCTCGTCGTCATCGCCGCCGGCGGTTCGGTGCTGGCCAACCAGATCAGCGAACGGGTCCGCGGGCGGGTGCGCCGACCTCCGGATGTCAGCTGAGCCCGCGCAGTTTCTCCATCGCCGCCTGCCAGCTGGCCACCGACCCGGCCACCGCCGCCGACCACTCCTCCGCTCGACGCCGCTCCTCGCCGACCGCCTCGGTCAGCCGGGTGACCTCCGCGCGCAGGTCGGCGTCCGAGGCCGCCGCGTGGGCCACGTCGCGGTCGGCCAAGGCCCGCACGAGGTCGGCACCGCGCGCCACCGCGGCCCGCGTGCCCTCCCGCACCGCCTCGGGCGCCTGCGACAGCGCCGCACCGACCACGTCGAGCGCCGCGGCAGCCCCACCCGCCGCTTCGGCGGCGACCGCCGGATGATCCGGGAGTACGACGACAGCGCCCGGCTGGAGCCGGTCGAGATCGAGGTGTGGGTTGGCCGCCCGGATGCTCGCCTCCACCGACCGCTGCTGAGCCTCGGGTACCCCCGGCCGGACGACGCGGGTACGCAGTTCCGCCATGTCCCTCTCGGTACCGACCACAACCATGCGCATCTTCATCCCTCGCCTTTACGGTAGGAGCGAGTTGAGCCACGACCACGTCTTGCCGAGCCCTCGCAGCGGGGAGCCCGCGACCTCCGGGTCGGTGGACGTGATGTTCCCGATCACCGGCGAGTCCGGGTGGACGTCCAACCGCATCGACGGCCGGCCGCCGTGCGCTCGGTTGCCCTGGACGATCGCGGCCGACGCGGTCACCTCCACCGCGGGTGCTTCCCGGTCGGGCGGCTGCGCACACCAGTTCGCGTGCAACAGTACGTCCCCCGGCGTGCTGACCCGTACCGCCGGAAGCGCTCCCCCGCCGTGCACGTTGTTGCCCACGAGCTGCACGGGCACGCCCGTCTCCGCCAGGGCGCTGACGTATGCCCAGGATCCGTCGAAGACGACCCGGCCGGCGAAGCTCGCGCGCATGACGCGGGTCGGAACCGTGCTGGCGCCGGTCGCCTTGTCGTCGACCAGACCGCTGCCGATGAGAATCGCGTACCACCCGTCCCGCGTCTCGGGCGAGTTCGTCTGTCCACTCTGGACAGAATTGTCAGCCAGCGACACCGATCGGGTCGCCCCGATCACCGAGATGCCCAACCCGACACTGCCTTGCGGCTGCTGGGGATGGCCGACCCGGGCCACCCGGTTGCCGGTGATGCGGACGTCGTCGGGCAGCGCCACGGCGATGCCGATCCGTACGCCGGTGTCGGTGTTGTCGGCCCCGACCCCGTCGATGATGTTGCCCACGATGTGGGCGTTGCCGACCCCCGCCACCCCGATGCCGAGCGACTGGGTGACGGCGAGCGCACCGACCGCGGCCGGGCGCGTCGCGAACCCCGCGGCCGAGAAGTGCGGCACGCTGAACGCCCCAGCGGCCTCCACCGACGGTGACGTCGGTGCCGCGCGACTCGCGGACGCGGACGCCGGTACGGACGTCTCGGCCGTGGCCATCCGGACCGATACGGAGCTTGGCGACGCGACTACGCGCCTGATGGGCTGCGTGCCGTTGGATGCCCCCTCGACCGTCAGAGCCGTCAGGTTCACCAGGTGATTGTTGTCGATCGACACGTTCTCCTTCGGCCCGGGACCGCGTAGCACGACGCCGCCCGCGGCGCGCTCGACCACGTTCTGCTTGACGAGCAGGCTGCGCACCGGACACTCGACGGCGATGCCGACACTACTGACGCCGGTGACCCGATTGCCGATGACCTGGACGTGGCCCGGTATCTCCAACGGTGGTTCGTTGGCGACCACGATGCCGTCGCCGGTGACGAAGTCGATGGCCGCTACCACCTCGTTGTCCACGATGACGGCGTGGCCGCCGGTCACGATGCCCTCGCCACCGGACACCTTGATGTCGTTGCCGGCCACGGTGAGCACGCCGTCGACCGGTACCGGGCCGCGGATCATCAGGCCCGTGGCGGCGATGCCGGCATCGCTGGTGCCGTAGATCTGGTTGGCCGCGATCCGCAACTCTCCAAAGTGGAGACTCACGCCAGACAGGTCGATGCCGGTCTGCGTACAGTTCAACAGGTTGTCGGTGATCCGCAGCCCGGCGGTGGCCAGCCCGACGTTGTCCTCCACCACGATGCCCACGCCGATCGAGCTGGTCACGCCGCACCGGCGTACCATCGTCTGTATCTGGATCCCGGCCAGGCCGATGCCGACGCGATTGGTCGCACCGGCCGCCGCGGGCGCCAGCAGCGTGATGTCGTCGACGACGCAGCCGAGGCAATTGCGCAGCAGGATGGCCGGGGCGGTGCCGCCCGAGATGATGCCGAGCCCGGTGACGGTCACCTCGACCCCGACGGAGATTTCGATCGCCGCACCGTCAGCCACGATCGTGCTGCCCGGTCCCTCCCCCCGCAACGTCACCGACGCGGCGCTGTTGAGCAGGATCGGACTGGTGATCGCGTACGTGCCGGGGCACAGCACGACCGTGCCGCCACCGCCCGCGATCGCGCTGTTCACCGCGTCCTGGATCGTGAACGCACCGGAGGCGTGGCTCTCCGGCGTCAGGCAGACCTCGCAGCCGCACCCGTCGCCGCTCGGCGGCGGCTCCTTCGGCCGGCAGTCGACGGCCGGGTTCGGCAGGTCGACCATTGCCAGCCGCGCGTAGTGGTGGTGGATCCCGCGCGGCGGCGCCTCGACGAGCTCGTCGAAGCTGGCGTCCGTACTGCGCGCGGCGAAAACCCAGTAGTCACCCGGCTTGCCGGCACCACCGTCCACAAAGGAGAACTCGACGGTCAGACCGTGCTCGAGCTCGAAGGCCGTCCCCGCACCCGGGATCGGGATGAGCCCGTCGTTGGCGTCGACATCCGTGCCGCTCTGGTCCCAACGGATGACCCGCAGGTGGCGCTCTGCCATGTCGTCGGCGTCGGCCGGTTGCAGCTCGGTAGGTAGCGCCGGGCTGAACGTGATGGCGTTAGTGGCGTCGTCCACCTCGACCTTGCGCAGCACGCCCGGCAGCCGGTTCAGCTCCATGTTGTCGTCGGTGATCTCGACCCAGTCACCCGTCGAGAAGCGCAGCACGCTGTCCCGGCCCAGGCTGGCCAGGCGCAGCTCGGTCGCGGAGACGTACTCGGCGACGGTACTGCCGACGCTGGCGTTCTCCCGCGACCACTTGAAGTTGTTCTCGTCGTGCAGCTCGACGCGGTACAGGTGGTTCTCCAACCCGCGGTACCCGCCGGTGGGCGGCATCTCGCACGGGTCGTCCTCGGGGTCGACCGGTACCGTGCCCGTGGTCAACCGGGCGGCGGACGGCGCGGTCAGCTCGTCCCACTCGGTGAGGTCGCTGTCGCACGTCGATCCACTGGGGACGGACAGCAGACGGACCTGCCATACGGTCTGCGTACGGGTCGTCGTGTCGACGCCGATGGCCGTCTCGACGAGGTCCGGCGCCTGCAGCGCGGTGACCTCGCGGTCCCACACGTCGAGGAAGACCACGTGCGGGCCGGCCTCCGGCAGCGGATCCGGCGTCGGCCAGTACGGCTGCGCGGTGTACTCGACCGGTCCCGAATGCGTGGGCTCGGCGAGGATCGGGTCGAACACGGTGACGGTGTCGTCGCCGTGGTTCTCCGCGAGCAGCCCGTCGACGTACATCCGGCCCGCGCCGATCGTCAGGTCGGAGCCGGACACCGTGATGAAAAAGGCGTCCTTGGTCAGCTCCGACACCAGCGGTACGCCCGCCGGCGACTGGTCGGCGATCTGTGCCCGCAGCCGGCGATCGACGATCGCGACCTGTTCGTTGAAGTCGGCGTCGAGCAACAGGCGGCCCTGTTGGAGCCCGACTCCACTGTGGTCGCGCAGCGGGTCGGTACGCACCCGGCTCAGGTCCGCGCCCATGACGGGCCTCCTCGTCCTATGTGTAGCGTCCTATGTGCAGCGTCAACTGGCGTAGATCGGTCCGGCCTCGAGGCCGAAACGGAGGTACTCCTCCAGCCGGATGCGCAGGTTCGCCTCCCGCTGGGGTTGGAACAGGTAGTGCGCGACGCCCATCTCGCCCTCGTCGTCGGCGCCACGCATGATGGCTTCCGGTGTCGTGGCACGGAGTTGGGCGTAGCCGGGGTCGCCGAACCGCAGCGACGTGAAGTGCGGACGGGTCGACGGCTCCTGTGGCTCGCACTCGTACCGCATCGGGGTGCGGGACTCCGGCGTCACGTAGCTGAACCGCACGCAGCCCACCTGCCGGCGCTGGGCCCTCACCGTGCCTAGGAGCAAGGAGTTGGAGATGTCGACCTGGGTCGCGTGTACCCGGCCGATGACCGTGCACTCGTCGAACGTGAGCGCCGCCCCGGGGGTCAGCCCGTCGCCGACCTGCACGTCCGCCGGCGAGGTGACGACGCGCAGCCCGCCGCCGGTGGGTACCGCGCGGCCGGCGTAGGCGATGGCCTCCTGGTCGCCCGCGTCGACAACGCAGTCGGTGGCGGTCAGCGTGGCGCCCTCGACCGCGACGATCGGCCCGAGGATGCACCGCTCGAGCGTCACGGTGGCGAACGGGTGCAGCACGAGCAAGCTCGCGGCGTCGGGCGTCACCGGCTCGTTGTCGGACGTGCGGGTCAGCCCGGGCACGAGCGTGCAGTGCCGCAGGATCACGTGCCGTGGCTCGTCGTCGTCCTGCTCGTCGAGGACGACCGGACCACCGGCGAGCAGCAGGCCCTCGAGGACCACAGTGGACCCCGGCCCGGCGTCGAGGTGGACGGGCGCCTCGGCGACGATCGTCGGCCGCTGCCGGTTGGCCGAGCGCAGGGTCACGTGGGCACCGTCGCTGGCGACGACGACGGGCGTCTGCTCGTACCGCCAGCTGTCGACGATCTCGACGATGCCGCCACCGGCGACGACGTTCAGCGCCGTCTGGATCGTCGCGCCCTGCTCGACGGTCTCCGGCGGGTCGACCGACGGAGCCGGATCCCCCCGGTCGTACCCGCCGCCACCCACTGCGTCGAGGGCGCGCCCGTACCGGAACGTGGCCAGCGGGGCCGCCTCGGCCGCCACCGGGTCGGCGAAGCAGACCCGGCCCAGTACCGGGTCGATGGACACGGTGTCCGACCCCGAAGCAGGCTCGTGGTTCCAGCCACCACCGGTGTCGCTGAGGTCGCAGACCCTGACGGTAGCGGGCACCGCGCCGCCGTCGACCTCGAGCCAGAGGCTCAGGTCCGGTCCGACGTACTCCCCCAGATGCGCGGACAGCCAGCGCCGCGACAGTGCCAGCGGTACGTCGAACGGCTCCGCGAGGTGGGTGATCTCGACCTCGGTCCGGGGCTGGGCGTAGATCGGCTGGTCGGTACCGAGCGGGTCGAAGCGGAACCGCCGGCGCGTACCGTCCGCTGTGGACAGTGGCGACCGGAACAGCGGTATCGCGGCCACCCGCCACAGAAAGATGCCGACGTTCGGGATGTTGTACCGGCCAGCGCCGGTGGATATGCGGCGCACCTCGGCGGTGTGCGCGAGGTCGTCGAACGCGGTACCCACCCATTCCAGCGCGGTCGTGTCGCGCAGGTCCGGCGTCCCACCCTTGCCCATGCGCACGTGGTTCATGTACTGCGAGTCGACGAGCCGCTCGAAGAACTCCACGACGCGGGCCGGCCATCCGGTCACGTCCCGTGCAAGCTGTTCGAGCATCGAGGCGGTGCCCTTGCGGCGGCGGAACCGGATCGTGTTCGCCACTTCGGCGCGCGGCGAGGCCACACTCGGTACGACGCCGTGCAAGGCCCGGTATCCGACGAGGTCTCCGATGTACGGTGTGATCCACTCGGCGCACGTCTCGACGAACTGGTCGTCGTAGAACTGGTCGAGACTCTCTTCGAGCACCGACACCTGAGCCGCGATCACGTCCACCAGCTCGCGCAGCGCGCCGCCCTGCTCGACGTCCCGGATCCGGTAGACCGCCGGCAGCAGCGCATACAGTTCGTCAGCGTTCACGGCTCCATCTCCAACAGCCAGTCGAACGGATCCGTAGCCACCGTGAGCAGTTCCGCCGCCAGTGCCGCACCTGACGCGTCGGCCCGCGGCGCGACCGCGCGCAGGTTCGGGGACAGGTAGCCGGGGTTGGCCGGCCAGCCCGGTTCGGGTGGGTCGGGTGCGGCCACCCGGTACAGCCGGTCGAGGTCGACGGCTACCACGCCCGGCACCCGGTGCACCGCGGCGGCCAGCTCCGAACCGTGTACCGACTGGGTGAAGTCCCTCGCCGCGAAGCCGAACGCCTGCTGTACCTCGTCGGTGATCCCGGCCAGCACATCGTCGAGCAGGTAGTCGGGGTTCCGCTTCACTTGCAACGCGAGCCGGAAGGTCGGGGCCCGGTGCGGCAGTACCACGACCGAAACCAGCGGATCGCCGTGCCCGCGCAGCGACGTGGTGAGCCGTTCGCAGGTGTCCGCCGGTACCGTGCCGCCGTCGGCCGCCGCAACGGTCACCACGATGGTGCGTCCGCCCGCCAGCGTCAGCACGGTGGCGTGGGCTTTGGCGATGCCGGCGAACGCACGGGCGTAGTCGGCATAGTCCATCAGGGACACCGCGCGGCCGAGCGTGCGCACCGCGACCGGGATCGCGTCGCGGGCGCCGTCGACGTCCTCCGGGTCGGCGCCGCCGTCGGCCGCCGTCGGGTTGGTCACCTTGGTCACGCCCAGCGGCGGGTCGGCGACCTGGCTGATCGCTCCGGCACCAACGTTGCCGGCTACGCCGATCCCCTTGCGGTACACGGCCCGCACGTTGTTCTGCCCGGTCGGCAAGCGGGCCCCGTGCTCGCCGTCGCCGAAGCGCACGACGACCGTACCGCGTTCGCTGTTGCGGCTGACGAAGCTGCGGTCGGCGGGCTCGGTCGCGTACAGCGTGGGTGCCTCGTGCCACTCGACGTCGTTGACGAACACGGTCAACGACGACGTTGCGCCGCTCGCCTCCGCCGACGGCACGTACGTCAGCGGCGAGTGCTGCAGCTCGAACGTCTGGTGCGGCTTGGAGCCGTCGCCACCACCGAGGATCTGGTGCACGGTCTCGCCGTGCGTGGCACTGGTGACGTTGCCGTAGACGACGACCGTCTCCCGGCGCAGCGCCTCGGTCAGGTCGGCGGTGAGCACGAGCTTCGTACCCGAACCGGAGGCCTGTGTCGACTCCAGCGTGACCAGCTCGACGTGCTGTTCGAACTCGCCGGTCTGGCCCGCGACGATCAGCGTGCGCCCGGCCGGCAGATCGGTGACGTCGGTGTCCACAGTGATGTGTCCACCGTCCACTTCGGACGGATTTGGTTCCTCGAC
Organism: Micromonosporaceae bacterium; assembly: GCA_035650075.1. Classification (GTDB taxonomy): domain Bacteria; phylum Actinomycetota; class Actinomycetes; order Mycobacteriales; family Micromonosporaceae; genus DASSUC01. Next base: position 17,083 of record DASRII010000174.1, read on the forward strand.
CAGCGTCAGCTGTTCACTGACGCCGTACACGGCCAACTGCCGCACCTGGTCGTCGAAGTCGGAGAAGTCACCCGAGACGTAGACCCGGGTAATCTTGCCCGACATGCCGTACGCCGCCCGCGACATCTCGTCCACGCCGGTTACCTTGTGCAGCGACCGCTTGGACGTCGTCCGCAGGGCCAGCCAGCTCTCGACGAGAATGTCGGGGTGCGAGCCGTCGAGGTCGATGGCGCCGTTCTCCGGCGACAGCTCCCACGCCCAGTCGGTGTTGGTGGTGTCGTCGGGGAACAGCAGGCTGTACGGCGGCGCGCTGTGGCCGAAGACGCTCAGGCGTTTGCGGAAGACGTACACCACCGGGTTGTCCGGTAGCCCCGACGCCGAGACCGAGCTGTCCCACCAGACCAGGGTCCGGTTGTCCGCGGCTTCGATGCTTACCTTCGCGACCTTCCGCAACCGGAACGGGGTCGTCGTCCCGTCGCTCGGCGCGAACAACAGCTCGTCCCCGACCCGGAGGTTGAGCCCGGTGCCTTCGAAGTAAGCGGCGTCCTTGCCGATGCCACCGTTGCCGGTACCGAGCACCGTGGTCCGCGTCTGCTTCGGCCGCAACGCGTTCCACTCCGGCTTGGCCAGCACCTCCTCGCCGGTCTCGAACGTCTGCGGCTGCTCCCCCGGGCCGGGCACGCTGCGCACCGGCAGACCGGCCGGCAAGGTCACGCCGTCGGGCAGGTACGGCGCCGGCGCGAACGCCTCCGACGGCGCCCCGGTCGGGGCCGGCGTGGCCGGCGGCGGTTCGACGAAGAACGCGAGCTGGGTCTGCGCCGCCACGCCCGGCTTGAGCTGGTAGGCCACCAGCTTGCCGAGCTCCTGCAACGAGGTCCGGTCGACCGCGGTACGCAGATACGACTCGTTCGCCAACCGCTCGGTGTAGAACGTGATGACGTCGCACATCGTGGCGAACCCGTCGAGCAGTGCGATGGTCAGATCACGCGGATCCCGCGTCCGCAGCTGAGCCAGCGCCGGCCGGTGTGCGGCGGAGAGCGCCGCGAGCAGGCTCGAGCGGAAGTCCCCATGCGTGCCGACGCGGTAGCCGATCACCGGAAGGCCGAGCCGGTTCTCCACCGGCCGCGGCGTCGACGAGGTCACTCCGGCGCAGCAGCCGCACGCACAGGTCGGGTCGTTCAGCGTCACTTGCCACCTCCCAGCGTGAGGGTGAGCACTCCGCGTTCCGGGAAGTTGCGGTCGTTGTCGAGCCGGGCTATCTCCAGCCGGTCGATCGCCAGGAACCCGTTCTGCACGTTGGTTCCGGTCGGTTGTCCGCGCCGGGCGAACGTGTCGACGGTCACCGATGCCACTCCCGGTACCGACTGCGCCGCGGCGAGGATCGGACTCAGGTACACCGGTTGGCCGAACGTGAGGTTGTCCGGATGGAACAAGGCCGTCTGGCCGCCTTGCAGAACGCCGTTGCCGAGGACGGTCAACAGCTCCCGGCGTACCGCGGCGCGGAAGTGGTCCGGCTGCACGCACACGTGCAGCGCCAGGTCGAGCGGCACGTAGGTCGGCCCGTCGACCTCGAGGTCGTAGCCGGCCATCCGGTACTTCTCGAGGTGCGCCCGCAGCTCGAGTTCGAAGTCGGGCGTCACCTCCGTGCCGCCGATCCGGTCCACCGTCACGAACACGGTGTGCCAACTCCCGGTCCAGCGGAACGTCGCGGCGGCCCGCTGTACCTGCGGGTGGCGCTCCGCCACCTCGGCGTAGTCCGCCTCGGTCACCGCCCGCTCTTGAATGCTGAACGCCTCCGGGGCGTCGCGGCGGACCTGGTCGGCGCTCTCCGGTTCGACGCCGCCGGCCGCCGGCAACGGGTTGCTCACCCACTGCACCCGACCGTCCACTGTGGCTACATGGGCGATGGACTGGGCCCCCACGTTACCGGCCACGCCGTTGCCGATCCGGTACGTCGCCACGAATGTCGTACCCGCCTCCGGTCGCCGGCCGTGTGCCCCGTCACCGAACCGCACCGCCGCCGTGCCGTCGTGCTCGACCTCCAGCACGAACTCGGCCGCGTCGCCGGAGCTGGCCAACAGGTCGGTACGCGGTACCCAGTCCAGCGGCACCGAGCCCGACAGTCCATGGAGGACGATCTCCGGCCGGGCGTCGCGCGGAGCCTCGGCGGTGACCGCCGTCGCGGCGGGCGGTCGGCCGGACACGGTCAACCGGCCGGCATCCGACCGCACACGCAGTACCGTCTCGCCGTCGCTGACCGACCAGTCGCCGTCGCCGCCGGCCACGATGACCGGCCCGAGCCGGAACAGGATGCCGTGCGCGGTCAGCCAGTCGTGCAGCGCGGTGCCGAACGAGTGGGCCGTGAGATCGGCCAGGATCCCGGCGGTCTCGGCATCGTCGAACTCGACGGCGGCGCCTACCTCGATGGCGTGTGTGACCGGACGATAGGCGAGCGTCGGCCGGTACCGCGGCGGCACCGCAACCGCGTCGACGTCGTCGCACGGCGCACCGGGCGTCGCGGCGTACACCATGGACGCCGCCGGCACGCTGCCTAGCTCCTCGCCCTCGATCGTGCGACCGTGGTCGGCCACCACGACGTTGCCCCACGCGACGGCGACCTCGAGGAACGTCGCGTCCTCGTCCCCTTCGGCCGGCCGCGTCGCGGTCAGGCACAGCGGGAACAACAATGCGTCCGCGGTGTCCCAAGAGATCTCGGTGACCGCCACCGGATCGTTTGTGGGCGGGTCCTCGAACAGCCCGCCCGACGGGTCCTCCGCGGGCACCACGTGGGTCAGCCGCACGGCGGCACGGTGGCTGATGTCGGCATCACCCGGCTCCCCCGTCGTCGGGCTGAGAATCTCGGCGAACACGAGGATGTCGCCCGCCTTCAGGTTCGGGTACTCGCCGAGCAACGTGGCCGTCGTGGCGCCGCGCGGCAGGCAGCAGTCCCGGTCGCCCCACGTGTAGAAATGCAGCGTGTCGTGGTCCGGGTAGAGCAGCGCGTCGGCGACGGTCTCGAAGACGACCGCGCCGGCCTCGAGCGCCGTGCGATGCTCAGGGCCGCCGGGCACCAGCCGGTCCGACAAGCCGGGGGTACGGGTCAACAGCGGCGTTCCCGCGGGCAGGGAAACGGCATCGGTGTCCACGCCGACCCGGACGAGCGCCCGCGCCGAGCAACCCTCGTGCACGAGGTAGTCGACGAGTCGCGCATGCCGGCGCAGCGAGATGCGGCGGCGGGCGGTGCCGAGGAACGCCTCGGTCGCGATCGCGTCCTGCCGGTACGACAACCGGTCGCCGGCGTACGCGAGCAACTCCACCAACGCCACGCCGAAGTCGGCCGGGCTACGTTCCCGCCAGTCCGGCGACAGCAGGCTCATCCGGTCCAGCATCAGCCGCCGGAACGTCGAGTAATCCTTGGCGAGGTAGTCGATGGCCGGCCCGGGCTCCGGTACCGGTGCGCACACGACCACGTCGCGGCAGTCGAAGTCGGTGTCGCACTCCACCTTGAAGGAGAACGTGATCCGGGCGAGCAGCGGGTCGAACGTCGCCGGCGGCAGGTCGCTGCCCGGCTCCGCGACGATCCACAACGTGTACCACGAGAAGTCGCCCCGGTCGGCGGTACGCACCACGAGCACGTGGTCGCGGTCCGCCGCCGCGATCCCGTCCACAAGGGACGGATCCTCGCCCGCGGGCAGATCGTCGGCCGGCGCCACCCACTCGACCGCCACGGTTCGGATGCGTTCCCCGCCGTCGATGCGGACGTTGTCCGCCGTCAGACCCGCCGCCGGCAGCAGCAACCGGACGAACAGCGTGCGCTGCCGCAGTTCCTGACTCGGCGCGTCGGAGTCGCTGACCTCCACGTACTCGATGCCGTTGCGTACGCCGGCCCGCTTGACGACCGTCAGGCGGCGCTCCTCGCAGCACAGGTACCGCACGTCGCCCCCCTCACGCCGCCGCGCTCGGCGCGGTGAACTGGTCGACCCGCCGTTGCTGGGTGCGCAGGGTCACGTAGCGGACGGACACCTCCAGCGTCGAGTCGTCGGCCTGGACGTCGACCGCCTCCACCGCGATCAGGTGGCCCAGCCACTTCTGCAGCGCGCCCTGGACGAGTGCCTGGGTCGTCGCGGCGAGCGCCACGCTGTTCGGCTCGAAGGTCAGCGCGAGCAGACCGCTGCCGAAGTCCGGCCGCATGACCCGCTCGCCCGGCCGGGTGAACAGCACCTGGGCGATGAGGTCACGCAGGTGATCGTCGTCATCCGTGGTCGCCGTGCGACCGGAGGAGTCGAACCCGTACGGGTAGTCGATGTTCATGTCGCTATCACCCTCGGTTGGACGGTCACCGGCAGCATCGGCGTACCCGTCGGCGCGGTCAGCGACTGTCCAGCTTGGATGGCCACCGGTACGCCGAGCGCCAGTACCCGGACCGCCCCGGCGACCCACTGCCCGGTGACGCACGGCGGCGACCCGGCCGACGCGAGCGCGCACCCGGTCACGGCGTACGGCGATGCGAGCGTGACCACCGGCTGCCCGCTGACGAGCACCCGCGGCACCGGCGAGGTCGGCTGCGCCGGCCCCGCGTGCGAGCAGGTGACCACGGCTCCCAAGTGGACGATCGGCCCAGGCATCGCTCACACCACCGTCAAAGCGCCGAGGTTGACGTCCACGGTGGGACCGATCAATGAGATAACCGCGCCTTTGCCGTTGGAGATGAGGATCCCCACGTCGGTCACGGAGATCATCGCGCCGGTCGTCGACTGGATCTGGATGCCACCCGTCGGGCCGGGGACATCGCTGATGACGATGCCGTTCTTGAGCGTGGTCTGCAGCGTGATCCCGGGTACTCCCGGCGGCACCATCAGCGAGAGTTTCGGGGTCTCCGCCGCCGAGCCCCAATAGCCGCCGACCCAGATCGGGTGGTCCGCGTCGCCCTGCTCGAACTCGATCCACACGCCGGCGCCGATCAGCGGGACGGTGAAGATGCCGGTGTTGATGCCGCTCATCGGCAGGCAGGGCATGCACCAGCTGCTCGGCACGAAGCCGCCGACCCCGGGCACGATCGCCTGGATGCGGCCGATCTGCATCGGGTCGATGTTGTTGACGACAGTGCCGCGGTACTTGCCGTAGTACTTCTTCGCCTCGTTCATACCGGCACCTTCGGAAGGGTCGAGAGCAGGCCGTTGCGAGCGAGCTGGAACGACTGCTTGTACTCGCCGCGCTTGATGCTGTGCGTCACCTTCGACACGTAGTAGAGGCCGTCGAAGGCCTCACCCGCGCCGCGTACGCCGACGAGCCCACGGGACTTGAGGATCCCGCCGTACCGCGCGACATCGAGGGTGCCGTTGCCGAAGACGGCATCGGAGTGCTGGGACGCGTACGCCAACCCCTGCAGCAGGGCCACCCACGGCTTCAGGTGTGCGGTGTAGTCGAGCTTCTTCAGCTTCGGCGGTATCGGCGGGATCAGCCCCAGCGGCGGGCTGAGCGGGTTGAGATCCGGGATCGGGATGCCGATCGGCGCCTTGGAGAACTCCTCCTGGATCATCACGATCGGCATCACCTTGCGTTCCTTGTCGAACTGGAACGTCAACGACTCGACGTTGCGCTGCGGCAGGTCGAGATCGAGGTTCAGCGCGTGCTGGGGCAGCCCGATCCGGATCTCCGGGCCGAAGTACGCCTTGCTGAAGCCCACCATCGGGCCGGGGTCGACGTAGAAGACGTAGCCCGCCGACATGGCCAGGGTCTTGATGTAGAAGTAGTCGGTGCCCTGGTGTATCGGGATCCGTTCGATGGGAATCGGTACGTCCTCGATGATCGTGGGGATCACCATCGGCATCACGCCGAACCCGACGTACTTGAGCAGGGCCAGGTTGACCCGGGCGAAGGGCGGCATCGCCGGGTACGGCAGGCCGTCCAGCTCGATGACGTCCATCAGCGCGGACAGGTCCTTGCCCTTGACGACGAGCGTCGGCCCCTGTTCGCTGTCGCGCATCTCGTGCTCGGTCATCACGCCGTCCATCAGCACCTCGGTGGTACCGCCGATCGACGCGACGATGACCACCCGGACGACCGGGATCGTGGCGCCGCCGGTCAACAGGAACAGCGTGTGCAGCGGCGACCGCCGGGAGATCCGGAAGGTCAGCTCGAAGCCGCTCTGCGTGTCGCCGGAGCCCGTGATGACCTCGACGGCCTGAAGGGCATCCAGGATGTCGCGACCCGCCAGGATCGGTACCAACGGTCCGATGTAGAGGGTCAACCGCACGCCCGCGCTACCCAGCATCGGCCACCCCCGGCATGCCCTCGGGCGCCGCGATCCGCAGCCGACGGCCCACCTGTGCGGTCAGGTCGTCGGGATGCGCGGACGGGTTCGCGTCGGCGATGCGCCACCACAGCTCGGCATCGCCGAAGTACCGCCCCGCCATGAGGTCGAGCCGGTCACCCTCGACGACCTCGTGCTCGCCGAGCGCGGCCAGCCGTTCCGGCGACGGCACGAACCGCCGGGCCAGGTGCGGGATCGCCGGTCGCCCGTCCCCGGGGTCGTACGCGGTGACCGCGGTGTCGGCGTACCGGCTCGTGCGCGGGTAGCTGGTCGCCGGCAGGGCGCCCGCCTCGATGAGCAGCTGTACGGGATCCTTCACGGCAACGACTCCAACCCCAGTGCGGACAGTGTTACCGGCGTGGCCATGCCGGCCAGCCCTTCCTTGGACTGCAGGTAGCTCATGAAGATGCCGCCGCCGCGGTGCGCGAAGCCGAGGTCGTCGACGGACAGCACCCGCAGCCCGAGCGACACCTTCGCGCGAATCGGGTTCAGGTTCGGGTCGAACGCCTCCTCGGTCACCGACAGTTCGGTGAGGCGTACCGGCACGATCCGGCTGCGGCTCCAGACGAACAGCATCAGCGGTGCCTCGATCGGGATCACCTCGAGCGTGCCGCTGCCGGCGAGCCGGTCGTTGGCGAGCAGATCCGCGCTGCGTGGGTACGCGAGCGTCTCCAGCACGGCGAGCTGCGCGTGCAGTCCACTGGAGACGGTGGTGGCGTTCTTACCCGGGTGCTCGAGCTGGTCGCTCGCGTCCAACTCCGCCTCGAGCTTGATGCTCTCGACCGGGTTGCCCTTGATGCGCAGTGCCTGCGAACGGTCGCCGCCCTCGGCGCCGAACGCCTGGATCTGGAACGACCGGGTGAGCGAGTCCGGGTTGTACTGCAACGAGATCACGCTCAACAGGGCTCCGCTGGCCGGGTCGACCAGCACGAGCCCGCCCTTGAGCAGCTTCGGAGAACCGGGAAACGTCGTCATCCTGGGGCCGTGTCCAATCTGCCGAGGAGGTAGCCGCCCAACCCGCCCAGCAGCAGACCGGCGCCCGCGCCGATGAAGGCGCCCAGCGGGCCGGCCAGGGAGCCGAGCACACCGCCGAGGACGGCGCCCAGCGTGCCGAACACGGCCCCCATGACGAGCGGCATGATGTTGCGCGGCGGCGCGGACGCCTCCTTCACCTTGTACGTGCACCCGTTGGCGAAGTCGGCGGTCATCAGGTCGGCGAACACCTGGTAGTCCTTGGCGCTGACCGTCGGACCCTTGCCCATGACGTCGGCCGCCTCGTCCCCGCGGCCGTAGCACTCGTCGTCGTTGCTGTTGCAGGCGATGTGATTGATGCCCATCGCGTGGCCGAACTCGTGCTCCACGGTCACCTGCTGGCTCGGCCAGCCGGGCCGGATGTCGCTCTCGCGCACCCGCATCGTGTCGTCGGCGTTGCTCATGTGCGACCGGTCGCGTCCGCCGGGCTTGCCCCGCCACACGGTCACCGCGACGTGGTGCGGGCTACCCGCGCGTACCGGCACGCACCGAACCCGCACGTCGACCCGCGGCGGCTGGCCCGGACAGGGCTTCTCGGGTTCGAGGTAGTGCTTGGCGCTCCACTTCTTGTTGACCTTCTCGACGAACTGGTCCTGCCACGACTGCTGCTCGGACATCGACCAGGGACCCTCGTCGGGCATGAAGATGAACCAGGTCCGCACGATGATGGTCAGCGTCGCGCCGTGCGCGTCGCGCAACAGCTCCGCGTCGACCGGGCGGTCACCGCACGGGATGTCCTTGCGCCGGACGATGGACACGCCCTTCGGCAGGCCGGTCGGCGGCTGCTTCAGCGCCCAGTCGTCCTCCTTCTGGGTCAGCGAGATGTCCTGGGTGCCGGCGCCCGCCGGCGCTTCCTGCCGCTGGACCTGCCCTGCCGGCGCCCGGTGTGCGATCGTCGGCGGCCGCCCGGTCATCGCCGCGTCAGCGGCGGCGTCCGCCTCACCGTCCAACGTGGACGAACTGCCGAGCGGGCCGGCTGCGTCCTGCTGAACGACGTGTGCCAGCTCGTGGCTGAGCAGCCTATCGCCGGCCACGGTACCGGGGGCGTACCGGTCGCGGGCGAACGTCACATGCGGCCCGGCCGTGTAGGCGAGTGCACCGAGCGCCTGGGCCGACGCCGCGGCCCGGTCGTCGGTGTGCACCCGCACGTCGCCGAACGCGTACCCGAACCGTTCCTCCATCCGGGCCTGCGTGGCCGGCTCCAGCGGCTGTCCACTGTCGACGGTGGATGCGGGGCCGCGGAGCACGTTCGCCATCGCGCCACCGCCCGCCTCCGCCGCCGTCACGCCCACGCGGTTCACGTCGCACCGCCCGCGGACTCCCGGTCGGAGGGGGTGGCGTCGGTGAGGCCGCGCCAGAGCGAGTCGGCGACGGCCGAGCCGAACGCGGTGTCGCCACCGGCGGCCGTCACGTGGGGTACGGTCAGCGCCGGTACCTCGCCGCCCCGCCACGTCCGGTCGCCACCCTCGCCGGCCAGCGCGGCGAGCCGGGCGTGCAGCGCACCACGGAAAGCGTCCACATCGGACACTGGTGCGCCGGACACGACGATCTCGTCGATGTCGAACTCGAACCGGTTCACGTCCACCCCCCGATCTCGGTATCGGTGAGTGGCTTTTCGAGCTTGGCGCACTCCCGCCGGGCCGCGGCCAGCAGATCGGCCATGGTGACCGGGCCGCCCCGCTCGGCGGCGAGGAACGCCGCGGCCAGCGCGATGTTGCGGATGCTGCCACCCGGTACTTGCAGCCTGGCCAGGCGCGCCGGATCGACGCCGTCGACCGGCAGCTTCGGCGGCAGCATCAGCCGCCAGATCCGAGCCCGCGCCGCGGCATCGGGGAACGGGAACGTCACCACCGACCCGATCCGGCGTAGGAACGCGCGGTCCACCGCCGAACGCAGGTTCGTGGTGAGGATCGCCAGTCCGCTGTACGCCTCCATCCGTTGCAGCAGATAGGAAATCTCGAGGTTGGCGTACCGGTCGTGGCTGTCCCGCACCTCGCTGCGCTTGCCGAAGACCGCGTCGGCCTCGTCGAAGAGCAGCACGGCCCCGCTCGCCTCGGCGGCGTCGAACACCCGCTTGAGGTTCTTCTCGGTCTCGCCGATGTACTTGCTGACGACCGCGGCCAGGTCGATCCGGTACAGGTCGAGGTCGAGTTCCGCGGCGAGGACCTCGGCGGCGAGCGTCTTGCCGGTACCGCTGTCGCCGGTGAACAACGCGGTCACGCCGAGCCCGCGACCCGTGCGCGAGGCCATCCCCCACTCGTGGTGCACCAGACTCCGGTGGCGTACCTGCCGCGCGACGTCCCGCAGCGTGTCGATGCCGGCGTCCGGCAGGACGAGGTCTGCCCAGCCGACCCGCGGGTCGATCCGCGTCGCGAGATCGTCGAGTCCCGCCCGCGCCCGCTCGCGGCAGGCACGGCGCAAGGCCGCGGCGTCCGCATCGAGTGGGTCGGCGGCGGCCAGTTCGGCGCTCAACGCCTCGATCGACGCCGCGTCGAGCCGGTAGTGTTCGGCCACCTCGGCCAGCGCGTCGCCGAACCGGACGGCGAGCGACTCGCCCACGCTGGCCAACCAGATCGCCCGCCGCTCGGCGCTGGTCAACTCCGGCACGGTACGCCGCAGCGGTGTCGGCCGACCCGGCAATCGGGGTGAGCCACCGACCAGCACCGGGCAACCGAGGTGGTCGAGGAAGGCGCCCAGCGCTCGCTGGTCGTCGCCGTCGGCGCAGTCCACGTACAGCAACCCGCCGAGCAGTGCCGCCTCCCGTTCGACCAGCCGGGCGAGCGTCGCCGACTCGGGACCCGACGCCGGCAGCAACGTCGCCGGCACCACGAGGAGCAGCCGGCCCATCGCGGTCGCCGCGTGCGCGGCGACCCGCCGACGGCTCGCGGTGGCCGCCCCGTCGAGGACGACCATGACCGGCGGCCGCATCCGGTCCAGCAGCGCCACGACGTCGGCGGCTACCAGCGCCTGCTCCGGCGAGAGCCGGCCGTCGCTGTCCACCGGCTCCAGCACCCCGTCGAGCCGCGGATCGAGGCAGACGATGCCGGCCAGGAAATGCAGCACCCGCTCGTCGATGTGCAGCGGGCGCGCGACGAGACCCGTACCGGCGCCGATCTCGACGAGCCGCCAGCGCCGCAGCGGACCACCCGGGGCAAGGGCGTCCCAATGTGCACCGTCCAATGTGGCCAGTGCGAGACCGAAGGTCGGCGCGGTCCGGTGCGGATCGCCGTGTGCCGCGGCGAACGCCGGCCCGAAGCCGCTCTCCAGCTCGGCCCCGGCGCACCACAGCAACAGGTCACGCTCGAACGGCGAGAGCCGGAAAGCGTCCACGAGCTGGGCGAGCCGGCAGTCGGGCGGGGGGTGGCTGAGGTCAACCGGCGCCGGTGAGTCGAGGCCGGCCCGGGCGGCCAGTGGCGCGTACACCCGTGCCAACTGCGCAACCAGCAGTCGCTGGTTTCGCTCGGCGTACGTCTCCTCGTGCAGCATCGTCACGGGGGCACCGTCACCGACTGGCCGGCCAGGAACTCCGGCGGAGTCTTCGTACGGTCGACCAGCGGGCTCTGTACGCCGTCGACGCGTAGCCGAACCCACGCCGGTCCCTGCGCCAGCGACTCGAACACGAACTCCAGATTGTCCACTGTGGTCGTACGAGGCGGCGCGGTCGTCTCGGCCGTGTTCAGGGCCAGCACGGCCGGCTGCTCCGGGCGCACGTGCGGAACGATGTCGACGTTGACCGTCACCGCGCCGGTCGTACCGTCGCGAACCAGCGTCGCCGTCGACAGGTCGGGCGTCGGGGCGAGCAGCAGCGCGACCGTGTTGGTCTGCCGCGGCTCGGTCTCGGTCGGCCGTACCAGCGAGGCGGTTACGCTCCACACGCCGGCCGGCCAGGTGGCGGCACCGGCGCCCGCGCTCGGCAGCTGGACCTCGATCCGGCTCGGGTCGGTCACCACACCGACCGTCACCTCGTGCGGCGTCGCCAGCAGACGGTGGGTGAACTGCACGCTGACGTTCGTACCGTCCAGATGATGCCCGCGGAGGGTGACGATGTCACCGAGCTCGGCCACTTCCTTGGCCTCCGGCGGCTCCACGGCTTCGACCGTCGGGAACGGCGGCACGAGGGATGGCGTCACCTGCACCCCGGCCTCCCGGCCGGTGACGGTGTCGACCTCGCCGCGGCTGAGTACCGGCAGCGGTGTCGTGGCCGGCCGGGTCGACTCGATGAGCACGACCGACACCTGGTACCCCGCGCTGGGCCGGTAGTGCGCCTGCATCGCCGACCACAGCCGGGACATCTCCTCCGTGTCCATCGGCTCCCAGGTGATCTTCAGCGTCTCCACCTGGTCGGCGAGACCGGCCGCGGGTGGTTCGCGGAACGCGTCAGGCAGCACGGTCGGGTCCAGCGGGGTGAGGCTGAGCGCCTTGCGGATCGCCGCCCGGTCCAGGAAAGGGCGCTCGTGCAGCAGGTGCATCGCGTACCCGAGCAGGATCTCGGCCTGCAGGTCCGTCTTGCCGTACGCGGTCACCAGGTAGTGCAGATCGACCGCGAGTGGCGGGTTCGTCAGCCGGTTCCCACCGCTGCTCCGCGACGGCAGGTCCGCGTTGCGCCAGCCCTGGTTCGGCGTGACGCGGAACAGGAACAGGTTCAGCTGCGGCGGCGCCACCGGGTCGTCGAGCTTGATGGAGTCCGGGGCGATCGCGGTCACCTTGACCGGTGCGCCGATGGCCAGCGCCGAGTCGACCAGACCGTTGTCGAGCACGTTGCGCAGAACCGCACTCACCGCGCCAAATGCCAAAGCGGTACTCATTGCTTGCCTCGCTTCGCTGCGCGCCCTGTGCGCCGCCTTCCCTCGTCGCTGCGCTCCTCAGTCCAGGCGCCGCGGCGCTGCGCTACGCTCATTGATCCCGCCCCCGATCACCACGCAGGTATGCGGCCAACGTCAGCCCGGCGGGCTCGGGTGCGCGTACCGGAGTCGGTGCCGGCGCCGGTGCCGCGCTGGCCGGTCGCGACACGGCCACCGCGGGAGTCGCCGGCGTGGGTACCGCCCGCACCTCGATCCGGCCGATCGAGATGCGTACGGTGGTGTCCCGCGTCGACCGTCCGGTGGGTGGTGGCGGCACGGGAGCGGCCGGTACCGGGACGACGGAGCCGCGCCGGGCCGGAACCGCACGCCGGATCGGCCCGGCTGCCGGTTCCACTGTGGAGCCTTCGGTGACCATGGGCTCGTCCGGCACTGCCTGTCCACTGTGG
>DASRII010000175.1:0-30913 GCA_035650075.1 Micromonosporaceae bacterium
GACCGGCCGCAGGTCGAGCCGCTTGCCCAGCCGGAGCAGGTCGTCGCGGACCTTGCGCTCGATCTCCAGCCCGTTGTCGATCAGCTCCAGGTAGAAGTTGCCCGCGCCAAAGATGTCGCGCAGCTCGCCCGCTACCGTGCAGGCCCTTTCGAAGTCGCCGATCCGCAGCCAGGTCTGGATCTCACCGGACGGGCAACCGGTGGTGGCGAGGAGTCCCTTCGCGTACCGCTCGAGCAGCTCACGGTCTGCGCGGGGTTTGTAGAAATACCCCTCGAGGCTCGCGTACGACCCGAGGCGGAACAGGTTGTGCAGGCCGTCGGCGTCCGCCGCCAGCATCGTCAGGTGGGTGTACGCCCCGCCGCCCGAGACGTCGTTCTCCCCGCCCTCGGCCCAGCGCACGCGGGTGCGGTCGAAGCGGGACGTGCCGGGCGTGATGTACGCCTCGACGCCGATCACGGGCTTGATGCCGGCCGCCGTGGCCCGCTTGTAGAAGTCGTACGCCCCGTAGAGGTTGCCGTGGTCCGTCATGGCCAGGGCCGGCATGCCCAGCCGCTGCGCCTCGGCGAACAGGTCCGTGAGCCTGGCCGCGCCGTCCAACATCGAATACTCGGTGTGAACATGAAGATGCACGAACGAGTCGGCCACGGGGTCCGAGCGTAGTCCCACCCTCCGACAACCGCGCCCGAACGACACGGACGTCGGTACGTCGGGCTCACCCCCAGCGGATGCGGACCGCGGACCGCCATTCCTCGAGCGTGTCGGGCCGGCCCCGCACGGTGATCTCGTCGGCGCGGTTCCACAGGCCCAGGTAGAGCCGCACCGCGGTACCCGAGAAGACCACATCCGGTTCTGCGGTCTCGCCAAGGGTCGTCACGATCGGCCCATCGCCGATCCGCAGGGTCCACGCGTGCGCGGTGTCGTCGGTCCGGACCACCAACGTGTACGGCTCGGCCGCCGGCAGTCGGCCCTTGCCCCGGGTGACGAAGCCGGTGAGCAGCTCGTCGATCCCGTCGGCGGCCAGCGCCGGGTCGATGTCGACATCGGCCGAGGTCGGCCACTGGCCGAGAGCGGCCGAGGTGGCGTCCACGCCATGGATGGTGGTCTCGTGAGCCTGGCGCCGGGCCCAGAACCAGCGCGGTGGCGGAGCATCGTTCAGGAACACCATCGCCTTGGTGTCCTCGGGCGTGGCCCGCACCGTGTCGATTAGAGCGGCGTGGCCCTCCGAATACCACTCCAGCAGGTCCGGCGCGGCCTCGGCCTCGGCCCGAGAGGACGAGGTGTCGTGGTCCTTCTCGCGGCGCAGGTTCGCCGCGGCCCACCGGTGCACCATGCCCTGGTGTACCACCAGCTTGCCGACGGTCCAGGCCGGACAGGTGGGCACCTTCGCATCCAGCCCGGCCGCTGCGGCGGCCTCCCGCAACGCGGCGCCGCTGCGGATCAGCGCGGTCAGGTGATCGTCGAGGCCCAGGTGTGTCGGCATGGCGGCATGGTAGAGGTCGGCACCGACAGAACTACCGCGTGAACGGCTCCAGCATCACGGCGGCGGCGCGCAGCCAGGCCCGCTTGGTGCCGGCCGCGAGCATCGGGTACTCGATCGACGAGCCCGTCTCCAGCGCCGGGTCGTACGGCACGATCGCCACGGCCCGCGTCCTGCTCGCGAAGTGTGCGGAAAGGTCGTCGATCAGTGCCGGCGGGTTGGGGGTCGAGCAGGACAGCAGGGTCACCGCGTTGCTCACCAGGTGACCCATCCCCATGTCGACGAGCAGATCGAGCATCCAGTCGGCCGTGAACGCGGCGTCCTCCCGGGGCACCGTGGTGATCACGAGCTGGTCGCACGCCTGCAGGACGGTCTGCCAGTTGGGACTCTCGACGTTGTTGCCGGTATCGACGCAGATCACTTCATGGGTACGCCGCAGCAACTCCAGCACGCGCCGGACCGTGTGGTGGTCCAGCCGCTGCGCGAACCGCGGGTTCTCCTCGCCCGCGAGCACGTCGTACGAGCCGTCCGAGGCGTGCCGCAGGTAGTCGTCGAGCCGCTCGCCGAGGTCGAACCCGATCGACGCCTCGATCTCCACGAGATCCTTGACGAGGTGCGAGATCGTCCGGGCGTGCCGGGCGCTACCGGCCCGCAACCCGAGGGTGCCGCGCAGCTCGTTGTCGTCCCACGCGATGACCCCGCGACCACGGATGCTGCCGACCGTCGCGGCCGCGAGCACGGTCGCCGTCGTCTTGTGTACGCCGCCCTTCGGGTTGGCGAACGCGAACACCCGAGGCCCGCCGAGATCCCGCCGGAGGATGTTGACGACCTGGTCGACGGCTCCGTTCGGGGAGGCCTGGCGCCACTCGATGGTGCCGGGGTACGGCGCCGGGCGGCTGTCGGCGTACCGCTGCGGCCGGGGCATCTCACCGACGAGCGGCTGCTCCCCCGGGCGTCCCCCGCGGGCGCGGTCGAGCAGGGCGCGCCAGCGCGGCGGTGGCTCGGCCGGAGGGCGTTCCGGGCCGAGGGCCCAGGAGGCCTCGGTGCGCTCCACGCTCACCTCCCAAGCCCGCTCGTCCCGCGTGACAAGGCTACTCGACCCGGACGATCACTGGCTCGTCGCTGGCGAGGGGGACAGCGTAGGCTCTGCCGACTCCGAAGGGGAGACGAGTACCGGCGCCGGCGCATAGCTGATGCCGTCGGGAGTCGACGAGGGCGTAGCGGAAAGTGAAGGCGACGGTACGACGTCCGCCGGCGGCTTGGCGATGTCGTCCTGCTCGGGCAGCGGGGGCAGGAACACCGCCCGGTCGAGCCGGTGTACCTCCGGTGCCGGGTCGACCGCGCGTACCTCGGGCCGGGTGGCGATCTGGTCCAGCGCGGCCGGCGTAGCCCGCACCACGGCCCCGTACACGCACGAACAGTGCTCCCGGTACGCCGTCGCCTCCTTCGCGGCCACGTCGGCGTTGGACGCGTACCGGGTACGCAGTTCGGCCTCGGCCGACGTACCGCCGGGCAGCGCCGCGGCCAGCCGCTGGTACTCGGCGCTCTCCTGCTCCTTGCGGGTAGCCACCTGGTCCATGCCCACCTCGACGTCGGCCGGGATCCGGAACGCCGGAATCCGGACGATCTCGGTCTGCGTGTCGGGCAGCGGTACCCGGCCGTAGACCTGCGACACCGAGACACCGCCGAGCACCGGGGTCAACCGATCGGGTGCAAGGTACGCCCGCAAGGTCACCAGCGCGTAGGTCTCCCCGGCGATGCCGGTCGGTGGAGTGGCGAGCAACGTGTCCAGCTCGGTACGGCTGGCCTCCACGTACGCCGGAATCGACTGTCCCTGTACGACCCCGACCCGGACCGTATCGCCGACCGTGGGATCGCCCGCCGGGCGGTCACCGGCCGCCCACACGGCGGTCAGCAGTACCGCCGCGACGGACAGGAACGCCAACAGGTACAGCAGGCGTACCCGAGCCAACCGGTGCAGCAGCCGCCCGAGCGGCGGAACGATCCGTTGGTCGAGCCGTCGGAGCAGGCGCACCCCGGATACCCCTCACTGTCCGTCGCGCAGCTTGTCCAACGCGTACGCCAGATCGTCAGGGTAGTCGCTGACGAACCGCATCTCGTCGCCGGTCGCCGGGTGCGCGAAGCTCAGCTCCCGGGCGTGCAGCCACTGCCGGTCGAGGTTCAGGCGGGCGGCCAGCGTCGGGTCGGCGCCGTAGGTCAGGTCGCCCACGCACGGGTGCCGCAGCGCGGCGAAGTGCACGCGGATCTGGTGCGTACGCCCCGTCTCCAGCCGGACGTCCACCAGACTCGCGGCCGGGAACGCCTCGAGCGTGTCGTAGTGGGTCACGCTCGGCTTGCCGCCGGAGACCACGGCCCACTTGTAGTCGTGCGTCGGGTGCCGGTCGATCGGCGCGTCCACGGTGCCGCGCAGCGGGTCGAGGTGTCCCTGGACGACCGCGTGGTAACCCTTGTCCACCAAGCGATCCCGGAAGGCGCGCTTCAGGACGGTGTACGCCCGCTCGCTCTTGGCCACCACCATCAGCCCGGTCGTACCCACGTCGAGGCGGTGCACGACACCCTGCCGTTCGGGAGCGCCACTCGTAGAGATCCGGTGGCCCATCGCGGCGAGGCCGCCGATCACGGTCGTACCGGTCCAGCCCGGGCTCGCGTGGGCGGCGACGCCCACCGGCTTGTCGACGACCGCGATGTCGTCGTCGCTGTAGACCACGCGCAGCCCCGGCACCGGATGCGGCTCGAGCGTCGGCGGCACCGGTGGCGCGGGCAACGTCACGTCGAGCCAGGCGCCCGCCCGTACCTTGTCCGCCTTGTGCGCGACGGTCCCGTCCAGCGCGACGTCGCCCGCCTCGACGAGATCAGCGGCGACGGTGCGGGAGAGTCCCAGGATTCGGGAGATCGCGACGTCGAGTCTGGAGCCCGCGAGCCCGTCCGGGACGGGCAGCGACCGCCGCTCGCGGTCAGGCACGGCCCTCCTCGGTCGGCTCGGCAGCCGCGCGGCCGCGATCGCGCGTGCCGTCCCGGCGCCGCCCGGTCAGCTCGAGCAGGACGGCGAGGCAGACCCCGATGCTCAGCGCCGAGTCGGCGACATTGAACACCGGAAACACCTGGCCGTGGTCGTCGAAGACGCTCACGAAGTCGACCACATGGCCGACGAACGGTCCGGGCGCCCGGAACACACGATCGACGAAGTTGCCGATCGCACCGCCGAGCACGAGCCCGAGCGCCACCGCCCACGGCACCGACCGCAGCTTGCGGGACATCCAGACGATCCACGTGACAACGGCGATGGTGACGGCCGGGAACACGAATGTGTACTGCTGACCGAGGCTGAACGCGGCCCCGGAGTTGCGGGTCAGCACGAGGTAGACGGTGCCGCCGAGCAGGCGTACGGGACCGCGGTCGCTGAGCATGTCGACCGCGAGATACTTCGTGACCACGTCGAGCGCGAGCACCGCGACCGCTACGGCGCCGAGCACGGCAATCGCCCGGCGTGTGTACGGCGGCCGCACTGTCACCGGTTCGACGGGTTGAACCTCGGTGTCGTTCAGCGCCTCTCCTCCAGCTGCTTGCACGTTACGCACAAGGTAGCCGACGGGAACGCCGCGAGCCGCTCCACGGGGATCGGGTTGCCGCACCGCTCACACCAGCCGTAGCTGCCGTCGTCCAGCCGTTCCAGCGCCCGCTCCACCTGGGTGATGCGCTCCAAGATGTTGTTGGCGAGGGAGATTTCCTGCTCCCGCTCGAACGTCTTGGTACCGGTGTCCGCCTGGTCGTCGCCGGCCGAGTCGGTGAGCCGGTCCCGTTGCAGTTCGGCGATCTCGGCGATCGTCTGGTCGTACTCGGTCCGCAGCTCGTCCCGGCGGGCAGCCAGGGCTACGCGGATCTTCTCGGTCTCGGCCGCGCTACGGGTCGACTTGGCCGCCACGGGCTTTGTCGCGGTACGGCTGGCGGTCTTGGTGTCGGCTGGCTTGGCCATGGTCGCTCCCTGGGCCGCGCGATCCGCGGCGGTCGGCGGTGCCTGGATGTGTTGCGTGGACGGCTCGGCGCCCGGCGGGCCGCTGGCCCGGGCCGTCCTGCCGGTGGCATCTGGTGCCGATGCCTTCGACGCTGGTCGGGTAGCAGTGGACTTCGCCGGTGCCCTCTTGGCCGGCGTCTTGCTGGTTCCTTTCGTGACCGGAGCGGCCTTCGTACTGGAACTGCCCGTTGCCTTGCTGGGCGCCTTCTTCGCCGGGGCGGCCTTCTTCGTTGAAGCGACCTTCTTCGCGGGCGCCTTCTTGGCAGCCGGAGCCGCCTTCGATCCGGTGGCCTTGGCGCCGGTCGCCTTCGCTGCCGTCGCCTTTGCCCTCGTCGCCGCCCGAACCGGTGCGGCCTTACCCGGCGTGGCCTTCAACGCCTTCGCGGCCTTCTTCGATGTTACCGGTTTCGTCACAGTGGCCTTCTTCACTGCGGCTGTCTTCGCCGCCGCGGTCCCCCTCGGAGCGGCCTTGTTACCCGCTTCCGTCCGCGAGCTAACAGCCTTTCTCGCCGCCTTAGCGGCAGCGGTCTTCGATGTGACCTTCGCCCGCTCGGCCATGGCGTCCCCCACATGCAAAACGGGCGCGCGGCGGGGCGCCGCGCACTCCAATGGCTGGCAAGAATACGGAACGTACGCGCGTCCGACAAACGCGCCACACCCTCGCAGTCCGATTTCGACCTCCCGGCCAGTAATCGGAGGGGCTCAGCGCTGCTCGCGGCCATCCTCGGCGAACCAGCGGGCGAGCCGGCCCCGCCTGCTCACGGCGCGTAGCCGGCGCTCGGCCGCGTCCCGGACGTCGGCGGTCGCCACGATGAGCAAGCTGTCGCCCTTCCGCAGCCGGGTGTCCCGGGCGGGCACGAACCCGACACCGTCGCGGAGAACGAGCGTCACCACTGCCCCGACGGGCAACCGCAGCTCGTCGACGTGGACACCCGACAGCCGGGAGCCGGGTGGTATATCGAGCTGCAGCAGGTCCGCACGCATCTGTTCCAGCGGCGCGGTCTCCACTGTGAGCTCGGCCGCCTCGGCCGGCGCGGTCACGTCGAGCCGCCGGGCGACCCGCGGCAGCGTACCGGCCTGCAGCAGGGTGAACACCACGACGAGCACGAAGACCGCATCGAACAAGGCGGTCGCACCCGGTACGTTCGCCGACAATGGGATCGTGGCGAGCACGATCGGCACGGCACCACGCAACCCGGCCCAGGACAGGAACGCCTGGTCCCGCCAGCCCACGCCGAACGGGGTCGCGCTGATCAGCACCGACAGTGGCCGGGCGAGGAAGACCAGTACCGCGCCCACGACGAGCGCCGGCAGGATGGCCGAACCGAGCCGATCCGGCGAGGCCAGCAGTCCCAGCAGGACGAACAGTCCGATCTGGGCCAGCCAGGCGAGCCCGTCGGCGAACCCGAGGATCGCGTGTCGGTGCGGGAGCCGCGCATTGCCGAGCAGCACGCCGGCGACGTAGACGGCGAGAAAACCAGAGGCGTGCGCGACCGCTCCCGCGGCGTACGCGAGGAGAGTCAACCCGACCGCGGCGAGCGGGTACAGCCCAGCGGCCGGCAGTGCCGCCCGGCGCAGCAGCGCGGCACCGAGCCAGCCGACCCCGGCGCCGATGAGCCCGCCGGCGACCAGCTCGTACGCCACCAGCAGCACCTCGTGCCACCACGGGTGCGCACCCAGCTCGGCCGTTGACAACAGCAGCACGAGTATCACGACCGGGGCGTCGTTGATGCCGGACTCGGCCTCGAGCGTGGCTACCAACCGGGGCCGCAGCCGCAGCCGGCGCAACGTGGAGAAGACCGCAGCCGCGTCGGTCGACGACAACACGGCCCCGTACAGCAGGGCCAGGCGCCAGTCCGGTGGATCGAGTACGAGGTACGCCCCGGCGCCCACCACGGCCACGCTGATCGCGACGCCCACTGTGGACAGTACGGCCGCCAGCGGCAGCACCGGGCGCAGCGAAGACCAGCGGGCGGTCAGCCCGCCCTCCGCGATGATCAGGATCAGCGCGGCCAGCCCGAGGGTACGGGTCAGGTCGGCGTTCTCGAACTGGATGCCCAGCCCCGCCTCGCCGATCGCCACGCCCAACGCGAGGTAGACGAGAAGGCTGGGTACGCCGAGCCGGGTCGAGAACCGGACCGCGCCGACAGCGACGAGTAGCACCGCCGCCCCGAGCAGCAGTGCGACCTCCAGCTCCCACGTCATGGCGGCGTGTCGCGCAATTCGCGGTACCGGTCGGCGACCGCGTCGTCCACTGTGAACAGCTTGTCGCGACTCGCCGCTCCACTGCGGAGGGTCACGCTCGACAGCGGTACGCCGAGCGCCTTCGCGATGTCCCGGCGCGCCGCATCGGTAGCCCGCCCGTCCACCGCCGGCGCAGTCACCGCAACCACGAGAGCCGGTCCGAACACCCCGTCATAGCGGCCACCCACTCGGGCACGCGCCGCCCCCGGCTTGACCCGGACCGCAATGACCATGCCCCATTCTTGCGGACCCCCCGCTCCCCCTGGGTTGATCATGAACTTTGTTGTGGTGTCGACGGCGTGTCGGCACACCAACTTCATGATCAACCCAAGGGGGTGGGCCTCAGACCTCAGACCCGGCGCGCCTCGGCGAGCAGGGTCCGGTCCGGCTCGCACAGGCCGCACGGCGTGAAGCCGAGCTCGACCGCCTCGCCTACCGGCAACGGCTCGCTCTCCTTACGGAGCAGGTGCACACAGCCGGCGAGGTGGTAGCGCGGCCGGCCGTCGACGACGAGCACATCCACCGACATCTGCGAGACGCGTACCGCGTCGGCCGGCGACACGAACTGCGCCGGCGGTTCGTCCGGTGGATCCTCGTCGTCGTACTCGTCTTCGTCGTCGTCCTCGTCGGGTTCGCCGAGGGTCGGCTGCTCCGGCGCGGTCGCGACAGTCGGCGGGCCGGCCTGCGCGGGAATGCGCTCGGCCGTCACCGTGGTGGTGGTAGCGGGATCGGTGGCCGGTTCCTCGGCCAGGATGGTGCGGGTCGCCGTACTACGGGTCGACTCCGCGTGGACCGCCGCGGAACCACTTGCCACTCCGACCGTGGCGTACACGTTCTCGGCCGGCGCTCGTTCCGCGTTCTTCTCTTCGCCCCATGCCGGGGCTTGCTCGTCCTCGAACTGCTCGTACTCGTCGTGATCCGCGGCCCGTTCGGCCGCCGCCTGACGTGCACCCACGTACAGCGCGACAGCGGCGAGCAAGCTCGCGGCGATCGAGCCGAACAGGGGCGCGTCGGAACTGCCCGTGAGGCCGAAGCCCAAGAGCACGATCGCGACGAGGATGAGCAGGACACTTCCGACAATCACGGGTTCACCCCTTGCCAGCGTCCTGTCTGACTGTTACCTCCGCGCGAGGGGTGGTTAACGAACGGTGCCGTCGAGTCCCGAGCGTCCGCCGTACGAGCCGGCCATTCCAGCCGCGGCAAGACCGCCGGAACCACCGCCTCCCGACCGACCGGCTTCCGTCCGGGTCATCTCGGCCTCCAGGCCTTGACCACGGCCCTCCAGATCCCGGAGCTGGCTTTCCAGGTACGCCTTCAAACGGGTCCGGTACTCCCGCTCGAACTGCTTCAGCTCCTCGATGTGCTTCTGGAGTGCGGTGCGCTTGGCGTCGAGACCGCCCATTGCCTCCTGGTGCCGCTGGCGAGCGTCCCGCTCGAGCGCGTCGGCCTTGGCCCGCGCCTCGCGGGTGACCTCCTCGGCCTTCGTCCGAGCGTCGGACAGCAGCTTGTCCGCCTCCCGACGGGCGTCGTTGACGTGATCGTCGGCTGTGCGCTGCGCCATCATCAGCACCCGCAGCGCCTGTTGTTCGCCGTCGGGGCCGACTACCGGGCCACCCTGGGCCCGGATCTGTTCGAGCTCTCCCTGCATCGCCCGAGCCGCCTGCTCAGCGGACGACTTGTCCCGCTGGACGCGATCGAGCTGCGCCTTGAGCTCCGCGTTTTCCGCGGCGAGCCGAGGGTCGGCACCGGGTCCCGCCGGGCCGCGCCCGCCGCCGCCCCGCTCGTGCTGGGCGCGCAGCTCGCTGTTCTCCTCGATAAGACGGGCGAGCTCGCGCTCGACCTCATCGAGGAAGGCGTCGACCTCCTCCTCGTCGTACCCCCGCTTGCCGATCGGGGGCTTCTTGAAGGCGACGTTGTGGACGTCGGCCGGGGTCAGCGGCATCGAAACTCCTCGGGTCAGTTGCGGCCGCGTTGGCGTGCCGATCGGCGGGCTCTCACTCGACGATCAGCGGGGTGACCACATATCTCAACAGCACCAACAGGATAACCAGCAGCACAATAGAGGCCAGGTCCAGGCTAACGGTACCTATTCGCAACGGTGGGATCACTCGCCTCAACGCCTTGAGGGGCGGATCAGTGACGCTCCAGACGACTTCGAGTGCGGCCGCCGCGCCCCGGCCGGGCTGCCACCGCCGGCCGTAGGCCAGCACCGCACCGAAAACGAACCGCGTCAACAGAGTGAGCAGGAACAGGTACAGCGCCAGGTACACGACCTGGAAGATGATCGAAAGCACGTCCGGCGAGGTCCCCCGTTCGGGTTAGCTCTGGTTGAAGAACCCGCCCTCAGCGATCTTGGCCTTGTCCTCGGCGGTGACCTGAACGTTGGCCGGTGAGAGCAAGAACACTCGGTTGGTTACGCGCTCGATCGTACCGCGCAGCCCGAACGCCAACCCGGCAGCGAAATCCACCAGACGTTTGGCATCGGCCTCATCCATTTCGGTGAGGTTCATGATCACGGGAACGCTGTCGCGGAAGTGTTCCCCGATCGTCCGTGCCTCGTTGTACGTCGTGGGATGCAACGTGGTGATCTGGTACCGCCGCTCGTCGTCGTCGGCCACGACGGCCCGCTCGCGCAGCTGTACCTGGGGGGCGAGCGCCAAGTTCTCGCGAGTGCTGTACGAATGGCTGGCGCTCGCGGTGGACGGCCGCGCGATCGACCGGAGGGCGACCCGTTCGGAGCGGCCGGAGTCGCGGGGGGCGTCCCGATCGACCACCCGCTCGGTCGCCCGGGCCCGCGGCACCACCGGTGGGTCGTCGAGATCTTCGTCCTCGTCGTCGAAGTCGAACCCCGCCCCGGAGCGGTACCCACGGTCGCGGTAGCGCTCGTCGTAGCCGCGGTCGTCCTCGTCCTCGATCAACCCGAGCCAGACTCCCGCTCGACGCAGTGCGCTCATGCGATCACCCCGCTCCGCTCCGTCCTCCCCGGCTGCGCATCACGGGGTCACGCCCGCGTCGCTGGTAAACGACACCAATGTAGTTTGGTGTCTGTCGTCACGCTACCCCATGGCGCGGGCGGATTCCGAGCAATGCGCTGCCAACCCGTACATGTGTCGCGCCGTAGCGGATCGCCGCCTCCAAGTCCTCGCTCATCCCGGCGGAGATCACGTTTGCTGTCGGGTATCCGACAGTTAACTGGCGCGCCAGGTCGGCGAGCCGGGCGAACGCCACGTCCGGCTCCCAACTCAACGGTGCGATGGACATAACGCCGCGTAGCCGAAGTGCGGCCGACGCCGCCACTGTCTCGATCACCGCGTCGACCGCGTCCGGTGGCGCGCCGCCGCGGTGCGGGTCGCCGTCGATACTCACCTGCACGAGTACCTCCAGCGGCCTCTCCCGGTGCCGCTGCGCCGCCGTGTCCAGCGCCTCGGCCAACCGGACGCTGTCGACCGAGTGCACCAGGTCGGCGTACCGGACGACCGACGCGCACTTGTTGCGCTGGAGCTGCCCGACGAAGTGCCAGCGGACGTCGACGCCGGCCGCCGCTACGTCCGCCGCCTTGCCCGACGCCTCCTGGTCCCGGTTCTCGCCGATGTCGCGCACGCCGAGGTCGGCCAGCAGGACCACGTCCGACGCCGGGTACGTCTTCGTCACGGCGACGAGCGTCACCTCACCCGGGTCCCGCCCCGCGGCCGCACAGGCCGCCGCGATCCGGTCCCGTACCCGGGCCAGGCCCGCGGCCAGCTCCGCCCGCCGCGCTTCGCTCACAACCCCTCCTCCAGGGCTACGAGCCGTTCTTGAGGAAGTCCGGTACGTCGACGTCGTCGAAGAGGACCTTGCGGGACGACGGGGCGGTGGTGGTGCCCGCCGGGGGCGTGACGGTCACGTCGATGATCTGCGACCGGCGCGGGCTGTCGGCCGGCCGGTACGCCGGAGCACCGCCGTCGAACCCCGCCGCGATCACGGTGACCCGGACCTCGTCGCCGAGCGCGTCGTCGATGACCGCACCGAAGATGATGTTCGCGTCGGGGTGGGCGGCGTCCGTCACGAGCTGAGCGGCGTCGTTGATCTCGAACAGCCCGAGGTCCGAACCGCCGGCGATGGACAGCAGCACGCCCCGTGCCCCGTCCATGCTCTGCTCGAGCAACGGGCTGGAGATGGCCCGCTCGGCCGCCTCGACCGCCCGGTTGTCACCGCGGGCGCTACCGATGCCCATGAGCGCGCTACCCGCACCACTCATCACGCTCTTGACGTCCGCGAAGTCCAGGTTGATCAGGCCGGGTGTGGTGATCAGATCGGTGATGCCCTGGACACCGGAGAGCAGGACCTGGTCGGCCTGCCGGAAGGCGTCCATCATGCTGATGCTGCGGTCGCCGAGCGCGAGCAGCCGGTCGTTCGGAATCACGATCAGTGTGTCGCACTGGTTGCGTAGCTCCTCGATGCCGGTCTCGGCCTGCACCTGGCGGCGCTTGCCTTCGAACGAGAACGGCCGAGTCACCACGCCGATCGTCAGCGCGCCGAGCTTGCGGGCGATCTGGGCCACGACCGGTGCTCCACCGGTACCCGTGCCGCCGCCCTCGCCGCACGTCACGAACACCATGTCGGCGCCCTTGAGGACTTCCTCGATCTCGTCGCGATGGTCCTCGGCGGCGTTCTTGCCGACGTCGGGGTTGGCGCCTGCGCCGAGCCCGCGGGTCAGCTCGCGGCCGACGTCGAGCTTGACGTCGGCGTCGCTCATCAGCAGGGCCTGCGCGTCGGTGTTGATCGCGATGAACTCGACGCCCTTGAGGCCAACCTCGATCATGCGGTTGACCGCGTTGACCCCGCCGCCGCCGATGCCGACGACCTTGATGACGGCCAGATAATTGTGCGGAGGTGTCATCGGTCCGCCTTTCCCTCGTTGCGACCCCACCGATGGCATCCGCTCGGAACTACCCGGCGAGGGCACCGGACCCCTCACCACCGTTGAGCCAAACCCTCACCCTTTACTAGAGGCTGATAGTTATGTCAACTGATGCCTCACCAGCAACGTTAGCGGCGTACCGGCTCCAGCCACGGAATCCAACTCGGCGTGTCGCCCGCGGAAACCGTTGCCAGCAACGGTTACTCGCCGACGACGCCGTCGACGAACTCCCGTACCGCGTCCAGATGGCCGTTGTGGCGCGCCGTTTCCCTGATCATGTGCAGCATGACCCAGCGCAGTGATACGGGCTTGTCGGGTCTCCCCGGCAGCGGTACCTGGTGGTCCAGGTCCATGTCGCGGACGAGATCCCGCGAGGTCGCGCACTGGGCGGCGTACCGGTCGAGCGCCTCGGCCAGCGTTCCGGTGCGCCGGAAGTCGACGTCCGGGTCATCCTTCCCCGGGTCGTCGAAGTCCTGCCCGCACATGATGCGCTCGAACCAGTTCCGCTCGACCCAGTACAGGTGGTTGACCAATCCGGCGGCACTGATGAGCGGCGAGGCCGGCAACGGCGTGAGCCAACCGCCCTCGTCGGTCAGCCCGGCGCACTTGACGTGCACCGTGGCCCGGTGGTAGTCCAGGAACTCGTCGAGCAGGGTCCGCTCGTCGGCCACCGTGTCCGGCCGCACACGCTCCACAGTAGACATTCACCCTCCCCGTACGATCCGCTCAGCGAACGGTCACGACCTCCGGCGCGCTGACGTCGATCTCCTTGCCGGGCTTGTCGAGCAACGACGATGCCACGATCGCCTTGGTCTCGTTGTCCGTTGCGTCACCCCACACGACCACGCGGTGGTTGCGCAGCTCGAGGCGCACCCGCGTGGGTGCGTCGGCGACGAGGGTCACCAGTTGCGCACGCAGCTTCGGCGTGAGCGCGCCGAGTACCGCCAGCGCCGCCCGGGTGGTCGGGTCCGCCGGGTCGGGCCGGCCGGGCAGCCGTACCACGACCAGGCCGGCCGGCGGCCGGTCGACGGTCAGGTAGCCCACTCCCGAGGCGTCCGTGAGGATGTAGCGCTTGTCCAGCGGTACCACCGCCGCGGGGGTCCGCTCGACGACCTGGATGACGAGTGCGGCCGGCCAGTCCCGGTGTACCTCGACCCGGGCGACCGGCGGCAGCGCGGCGATCCGGTCCCGTACGACGGCCAGGTCCACCCGGGCCAGCGGAGTACCGAGGGGCACTCCCGCGGCGTCCCGGACCTCCCACGGCGTGACGACATCGGTACCGGTCACCTGGATTTGCCGCACGCCCAGCAGCGAGGTGCCGTAGACGATGAAGGCGGACAGCCCAATCACGAGAAGGACCAGCCCGGCCACCACCCAGGGCGCGGCGGCGCGCCACCGCCGGCGGCGGACCCGCTGGTTGAAGCGGCGTACCGAGTTGGGGATCGCGTCCCGCCCGGCCCGGACGAGCCGCCAGGTGCGCTGCCCGGAGTTCACGACTGAGCGTGTCGGGGGGCGTAGGCGGCGGCGCGGTCGTTCAAAGCGGCCAGCAGCTCGTCGCCCATCAACGAAATCGGCGGGGCGCCCATCGTCACCACCACGTCGCCCTCGCGGGCGCGCCGGGCCACCTCGGTCGGCACGTCCTCCCAGGAGGGCGTGAACACCTTCCGTTCGGTCGGCAGGTCGATGGCGCTCACGAGCGCGACCCCGCCCTCGCCGGGCTCCCGTACCTCGCCGGGCCCGAACACCTCCAGCACGATCGCCTCGTCCGCGATGGCCAGCGCCGTCGCGATCTCCGCCTGGAAGTCGCGGGTGCGGTAGACCCGGTACGGCTGGAACACCACGATCAACCGCCCGTGTCCCGCGACGTCCCGCAGGGTCGACATGGCGGCGGTGATGGACGTCGGGTGGTACGCGTACTCGTCGTAGACCCGTACCCCGTCGGCCGTGCCCTTGAGCTCGAACCGCCGGCGCACCCCGGGGAACGCGGCCAGCTCCTCGATCGCCGCCTCGACGGACAGCCCCAGCCGGGCCGCGGTCAGCACCGCGGCGGCGCTGTTGAGCGCGAGGTGGCGGCCTGGTACCGGCATCGAGATCTCGCCGAGCGCCGTGGAGTCGAGGTGCGCCAGGTACCGCACTCCCCCGGCGGACGAGACGATCTCGGACAGGCGCAGGTCGGCGTCGGCCGACTCGCCGTACGTGTGCACCGCGCGCCCTTCGCCCCGCAGCTCCTCGGTCAGCGCGCGCGTGCCCGGGTCGTCCGCGCACGTCACCACGAACCCGTCCGACTCGGTACGCCGGGCGAACTCCGCGAACGCCCTCTGCAGCCCGGCCAGATCGCCGTACGTGTTGAGGTGGTCGGCATCGATGTTCGTGACGATCGCGACGTACGGGTCGTAGAGCAGGAACGACCGGTCGCTCTCGTCGGCCTCCGCGACGAAGTACTGCCCGGTGCCGTGATGCGCGTTGGAGCCCGCCTCGGAGATCTCGCCGCCGATCACGTACGACGGGTCCAGGCCGGCGTGCTGCAGCATCAGCGTGACCATCGAGGTCGTCGTGGTCTTGCCGTGCGTACCGGCTACCGCGATCGTGCGCCGCCCCACCATGGCCGCCGCCAGCGCCTCGGACCGGTGCAGCACCCGCAGCCCGCGGGCGCGCGCCTCCACCAGTTCGAGGTGGTCCGCGGGAATCGCTGTCGAGTAGATCACCGTGTCCACACCGTCCAAGTTGGACGGATCATGTCGCATGTGGACAGTGCCGCCGAGCGCCCGCAACCCGGCCAGGGCCGGCCACTCGCGCAGCTCGCTACCGGTCACCGGGATGCCGCGGGAGAGCAGCAGCCGCGCCAGGCCGCTCATCCCCACGCCGCCGATGCCGATCAGGTGCACGGTGCCGAGCCGTTCGGCGGTCAGTGCCGTCATGAGTCAACCACCTCGTAGAGGAACGTGCGCAGGGCCTCGTCGCCGTCGCGGCGGCCATACCCGGCCGCGGCGGCGCTCATCGTCGCGAGGCGCGGCGCGTCCCGTGCGAGCGGAACCACGGTGCGCTCGATCCAGTCCGGCGTCAGGTCCGCGTCGTCCACGAGCAGACCGCCGCCGGCCTCGACGACCGGCAGGGCGTTGCGCCGCTGTTCGCCGTTGCCGTACGGCAGCGGCACGTAGACCGCGGGCAGTCCCACCGCGGCGATCTCCGCGCAGCTCATCGCGCCGCCCCGGCAGAGCACGAGATCCGCCGCGGCATAGCCGAGTTCCATCTGCTCGAGGAACTTGACGGTCACGTATGGCGCCGGCAGGTCCGGCGGGATCGATACCGGCTCGTTGCGGGCGCCCATGATGTGCAGCACCTGGACCCCGGCCGCGGTGACCGCCTTGGCCACGCCCGCCATCGCGAGGTTGATCGACCGGGCGCCCTGCGAGGCCCCGAAGACGAACAGCGTCGGCCGGTCCGGGTCGAGGCCGAAGTGCGCCCGGGCCTCGGCCCGCCGCGCCGCCCGGTCCAGCCGGGCGATCTCCGTGCGCAGCGGCACACCCACGACGCGCGCGTGTCGCAGCGCAGGAACCTGGTCGACCTGGTACGGGAAGCCCACCGCCACGTGCTTGGTGAACCGCATGCCGAGCCGGTTGGCCACGCCCGGCGGCACGTTCACCTCGTGGATCACGGTCGGCGTGTGCCGCCGCCACGCGGCCAGGTACGCCGGCACCGCCACATATCCACCGAACCCCACCACGGCGTCGGCTTCGACCGAGTCCAGCACCGCCCGCGCCGCGCGCGCCGCCCGCCACATCCGATCGGGGGTACGCACGAGGTTCAGGTTGACCGACCGCGGCAGCTGGTACGCCGGAACGTGGCGCAGCTCGTACCCGTGCGGCGGGATGAGCTCCGACTCGAGCCCGCGTGGCGTACCCACACAGGTGATCCGCAGCTCGGGATCGTGCCGGCGCAGACAGTCGGCGAAGGCCAGCAGGGGGTAGATGTGCCCGCCGGTCCCTCCACCGGCCAGTACCACGGACCTCACGGCTCCTCCTTCCGGCCGGCGGGAAGTGGTGGCAGCGGAGCCCAGAGTAGTCGTACCCATCTGGCGGGCGGCCGGGCGTGCAGGGCCCGGGCCGCGTCCGGCTCGGCCCGCGCGAACGAGGCGAGCATGCCGACGGCGGCCATCGTCACGACGAGCGCGCTACCGCCGTCGGAGATGAACGGCAGGGGCAGGCCCGTGATCGGCAGCAGGCCGACCACGCCGCCAATGTTGATCATCGCTTGCCCGATCAGCCAGGCGGTGACCGCCG
The DNA here is from genome assembly GCA_035650075.1 of Micromonosporaceae bacterium. Taxonomy (GTDB): domain Bacteria; phylum Actinomycetota; class Actinomycetes; order Mycobacteriales; family Micromonosporaceae; genus DASSUC01. Next base: position 16,935 of record DASRII010000175.1, read on the forward strand.
CGGCGGCGAGCCGGCGGAACGGTTCGTCCACGCGCCGGGCGATCCGCAGCCCGGTGTACGTCAGCACGCCGAACAGCGCGAGCACCACGAGGCAGCCGACCACCCCCAGCTCCTCGCCGATCAGGGCGAAGATGAAGTCGTTGTGCCCGTTGGGTAGCCAGCCCCACTTGAGGCTGCCCTTGCCGAGGCCGACGCCGAACCAGCCGCCGTCGGCCATCGCGTACCGGCCCTGGACGGCCTGGTAGCAGTACATCTGCTGGCACGCCTCGGACGACGGGTTCAGGAACGCGTCCAGCCGGCCCAGCCGGTAGCCGCCCTTGCCCGGCGCCTTGATCAACAGAGCCACGCCGGCCAGCGCGATGCCCATCATGCCGAGGAAGACCCGCAGCCGGACCCCGGCCGCCCACAGCAGGCCCAGGAACAGGATCAGCAGGCAGAGCATCGTGCCCAGGTCGTTGTACCCGACGAGTGCGAACAGCAGGGCGACCACGACGAACAGCGGGGTGGCCAGCTCGCGCCACCAGCCGATCGCCTCGCCCTTGCGGACGATGACCTCGGCACCCCACAGCGCCAGCGCGAACTTCGCCAGCTCGGACGGCTGCACCTGCAGCCCGCCCAGGTGCAGCCAGAGGTCGTCCGCCACGATCGGGCCGAGCCGCGCCTGGCCGGTCTCGCTGGACCCCTGCCACAGCGACAGCACGTCCAGGATCACCAGCAGCGTGATCGCCACGACGAGCAACGGCTTACCGAGGAAGCGGTACGTCCGCGCCGGCAGCCGTTGGCACGCCCAGAAGGCGACCAGTCCGACGACCGCGTACGTCGCCTGTTTGGCGATGACCGCGAACGCGTTGCCGTCCTCGGCGTAGGCGCGCACGCTGGTCGCGGAGAACACCATCGCCAGCCCGATCAGCAGCAACAGGCCGGCGCTGGACAGCAGCAGGTAGTACGACGCGAGCGGCCGGGCGAGCAGGCCGTTATTCAGGTTCGCTCGCTCCGCCGGCGCTTGGGACGGCGTCTTCCCTCGGATCCGCGCGGCGACTTCGTCGGCGCGTCCCCTCAGTCCAGACGCCGCCGCGCCGGCTCGCTTGCTCACGGTTTGCTCACGGTGAGCGTGGCTCCAGTGCGTGTACCGCGGCCGCGAACGCCTCACCCCGTTGGGCGTAGCTGGCGAACATGTCCTTGGACGCGGCCGCGGGAGCCAGCAGGACGGTGTCCCCCCGGCGCGCGAGCGCCGCCGCAGCGCGTACGACCTCCCCCATCGCACCATCATCGGTGCTGGTCACGTCCACGACCGGCAGGCCCGGGGCGTGTCGTGCCAACGCCCACGAGATCTCCGCGCGGTCGACCCCGAGCAGAACGGCACCGACGAGCCGATCGGCCACGGTCCGGACCAGGTCTTCGACATCGACGCCCTTGAGCTGGCCGCCGGCCACCCAGACGATCCGGGGGTACGCCGTCAGCGACGCCAGGGCCGCGTGCGGGTTGGTGGCCTTGGAGTCGTCGACGTACCCGACACCGTCCACAGTGGCCACCAGTTGGTTGCGGTGCGGTTCGGGGGTGTAGCCGGTCAGCCCGTTGCGCATCGCCTCGACCGAAACCCCGTGCGCGGCGGCGAGCGCGCAGGCCGCCAGGGCGTTGGAGACGTTGTGCTCGCCCGGCGGCCGGATCCGGTCCGCCTCGACGATCGGCTCACCGCTCGCGGTGACGAGCCACCCGTCCCGCAGGTCGGCGAGCGAGAACCCGATGCGGGTACCGGTGACCCGGGCCAGGGCGGCGGCCACGAGCGGGTCGTCCAGGTTGCCGATCGCCGTGCCGCCCGACCGAGCGGAGCGCCAGATCGCCTCCTTCGCGGTGGCGTACGCCTCGAAGTCGCCGTGCCACTCCAGGTGGTCGTCGGCGAGGTTGAGCAGCGCTCCGACCTCCGGGGCGAGCGTCGACGACCAGTACAGCTGGAAGCTGGACAACTCAACGGCGAGCACCTCGAAAGCCCCCGAAACGGCCGCAATGCCAGCCGGGCCGTCTCCAGCGACGGCGCTAACCAGCGGTTCGCCGATGTTGCCGAGTGCGTCGGTACGCAGTCCGGCCGCCCGCAGGATCGCGGCCAGCATCGTGACCGTGGTCGTCTTGCCGTTGGTACCGGTGACTGCCAGCCACGGCGGCGCCCCCGGCCCGCGGAGCCGCCAGGCCAGCTCCGGTTCGCTGTACACGTCGAGCCCGGCCGCCACCGCCGCGGCCGGGAGTGGGTGGTGCGGCGCGAACCCGGGCGAGACCACGACATCGTCGACGTCGTCGAGTCGGGGGGTCTCGTCGGTGATCACCACTCGGGCGCCGGCCGCCTCCAAGGCGGCCGTCCGCGGGGACTCCTTGCGGTCCACCACGGTCACCGTGGCTCCGAGCCGCAGCACCGCCTCGGCGGCCGCCGCCCCCGCTACCGCCGCGCCGGCCACGAGCACCCGGCGACCGTCATACAGGTTCACGGCAAGCTGGTCGCGCTCGTCGAGGCGAGGAAGTCGCCGTAGAACAGACCGAGGGCGATCGCGACACCGATACCGGCGATGATCCAGAACCGGATGACGATGTTCACCTCGCTCCACCCGGCGAGTTCGAAGTGATGCTGCAGAGGGGACATCCGGAACACACGTTTACCGGTCGTCCGGAACGACACCACCTGGATGATCACCGAGAACGCGATGATGACGAACAGCAGCCCGACGATCGGCAGCAGCAGCAACGTGCGCGTCGCCATCGCCAGGCCGGCGATCAGTCCACCGAGAGCCATGGATCCGGTGTCGCCCATGAAGATGCGCGCCGGTGCGGCGTTCCACCACAGGAAGCCGACACACGCCCCGGCCGCCGCGCCCGCGATCAACGCGATCTCCAACGGGTCACGTACCGCGTAGCAGAAGTTCTGCACCGGGCGGTTCGGGTCGCCGCACCAGTGCCGGTACTGCCAGAACGCGATCAACAGGTAGCCGCCGAGCGCCATGACGGACGCACCGGTCGCCAGCCCGTCCAGGCCGTCGGTGAGGTTGACCGCGTTGGTCGTACAGATCACCACCGCGATGAACAGCACGATCGAGGCGGCCTTGCCGATGTTCAGCCACGGCAGGTCGCGGACGAACGAGATCGTCGTGCTGCCGACCGTCTGCTGGTTCGTACTGGGGAAGGACAGTGCGGCGATTCCGAAGGCGGCGCCGACGATCAGCTGCCCGATGAGCTTGCCCCGCTTGTTGAGGCCGAGGCTGTTCCGCTTGCGTACCTTCAGAAAGTCGTCGATGAAACCGACGGCGCCGCAGCAGACCATGAGCCCGAGCAGGACGGCGGCCGTGATGGTCGGGCGCAGCTGGGCGATCTGCCGCTCCGGCAGGGTCATCAGGGCGATGTGGCTGACGAAGTACGCCAGGACCGTGCCGGTGATGAAGACGACCCCGCCCATCGTGGGGGTGCCGCGCTTGACGTAGTGCCCGGCCGGCCCATCGGAGCGGATCGGCTGGCCGGCGCGCAGCCGGGTGAACGCCCGGATCGCCAGCGGGGTGAGGAACAGGGACAGCAGGAACGCCACCGCGGCGGCGACGATGACCGCCCTCACGAGTCGGCCTCCCGCAGGAAGTCGGCGATGTCCCAGGTCCGGTACCGCGAGCCTTTCACCAGGACCACGTCACCGTGGCGCAGCTCGTCCCGCAAGATCGCTACGGCCGCCTGCTGATCGGTCACCACCACCGACTCTCCTCCCCACTTCGCCACGGCCACCGCGCCGTGGTGGATCGGCGCCGCCGGCTCGCCGACCACGACGATGCGGTCGACCCCGAGCTCGGCGGCGAGCCGACCGACCTCTTCGTGGCCGGTCCGCTCGTACTCCCCCAGTTCGGCAAGGTAGCCCAGCACCGCGAACGTGCGCCGGCCCTCCCCCAGCGCGGCCAGCGCCCGCAGCGCCGCCGCCACCGAGGCCGGGTTGGCGTTGTACGAGTCGTCGATGACGGTCACACCGTCGGCGCGCTCGAAGACATCCATCCTTCGGCTCGACACCACCCGCAGATCGCCGATGGCCTCGCCGAGCGCATCGAGCGGCAGGCCACACTCCACCGCGACGGCCGCCGCGGCCAGGGTGTTGCCGACCTGGTGCCGCCCGGCCACGCCGAGCCGCACGCTCGTCTTTCCCTCGGGGACGATCAATGTGTACGCCGGCCGGCCGCGCTCGTCCAGCGTCACGTCCTCCGCCCGCACCGTCGCGTCCGCGGACTCGCCGACGAGGACGACCCGGGCCGCGGTGCGCCCGGCCATCGCGGCGACCCGTGGATCATCCGCGTTGAGCACGGCCACCCCGTCCTCGGGCAGGGCTTCGGGCAACTCGCCCTTTGCCGCGGCGATGCCGTCGACCGAGCCGAACTCGCCGATGTGCGCCACGCCCACGTTGAGCACCACGCCCACCCGGGGCGGCGCGATCCCGGCCAGATAGCGGAGGTGCCCCGGACCGCGGGAGCCCATCTCCAGCACGAGGTACCGGGTGTCCGCGTCCGCCCGCAGCACCGTGTACGGGTAACCCAGCTCGTTGTTGAGCGACCCGGCCGGTGCGACGGTCGCCCCGAGCCGGCCGAGGAGCTGCGCGATGAAGTCCTTGGTCGTGGTCTTTCCGGAGGAGCCGGTCAGCCCGACGATCGTCAGGTCGGGCAGCCGGTCGACCACCGCGCGGGCGAGCTTGCCCATCGCGGTCCGCGCGTCGTCGACGAGCACCATCGGCACTCCGGGTACCGCCCGGGTTCCGAGTACCGCCACCGCCCCGGCCTCGACCGCCCCCGCCGCGAAGTCGTGGCCGTCCACAGTAGATCCCGCAAACGCGACAAACAGCCCGCCCGGCGCGACCCGCCGCGAGTCGTACTCGACCCCCCCAGTAACCCGCGCCGCCGAATCGCCGCCGCGCAGCTCCCCCGCAACAGCCGCCGCGATCTCCTCGAGCGTCATCTCGATCATGCCGGCCCCACCCCGACCCCGTCGATCATGAAGTTGATATCGCGACACGCCGTCCAACTCGCAACAAAGTTCATGATCAACGCGGGCCTCCGAACCGGGCGGTGAGGGCAGCCGCTAGCTCGACCCGGTCGTCGAAGGGGAGGATCTCGCCGGAGACCTCTTGGCCGCGTTCGTGGCCTTTGCCTAGCAGGGCTACCACGTCGCCGGGGGTGGCGCGGGAGACGGCGTAGTCGATCGCGGCTCGGCGGCCGGCTACCTCGACCACTTCTGCGGGCGTCTCGAGGGCGCCGGCGCGTAGCTCGGTGCGGACCGTGGCGGAGTCCTCGGTACGCGGGTTGTCGTCGGTCACCACCACCAGGTCGGCGCCGTGGCCGGCGGCGGCACCCATGAGCGGGCGCTTGCCGCGGTCCCGGTCCCCGCCCGCGCCGATCACGCAGATGAGCCGGCCGGTGGTCACCTCGCGCAGGGCGCGCAGCGCGGCGACGATCGCGTCGGGCTTGTGCGCGTAGTCGACGACACCCGTCACCGGCCCCGGCGCGGTCACCCGCTCGAGCCGCCCCGGCACGCCCGGACACGCGGCGATCCCCTTGGCCGCGACATCGGCCGGTACGCCGACCGCCGTCAACGCGGCGAGCGCCAGCAACGCGTTGGCGACGTTGTGCCGGCCGGGCGACGCCACCGACATGTCGACCCCGCCAGCCGGGCCGAGCGCGGTGAACCGCTGCGCGTACCCCTGCCCGGTCACGTCAACGGCCCGCCAGGTCGCGCGCGGGTCACCGGAGGCGGAGTAGGTGACGGTGGCCGGCTTCAGCAGGGCGGTCAATGAAGCGTCGTCCAGGTTGACGATCTCCACGGCGCACCGGCCGTCGAAGAGCTGTGCCTTGGCGGCGAAGTACTCGTCCGCGTCGGCGTGGAAGTCGAGGTGGTCGACGCCGAGGTTGGTGAACCCGCCGACGGCGAACCGGGTACCGGAGACGCGGCCCATCGCCAGCGCGTGGCTGGACACCTCCATCGCCACCGACGTCACGCCGGCCTCGACCGCCGCGGCGAACAGCCCCTGCAGGTCGGTCGCCTCCGGCGTGGTACGCAGGCTGTCCACGACGAGGTCGGCCAGCCGGGTCTCCACCGTGCCGATCAGCCCTGCGGTATGGCCGGCGGCGCGCAGCCCCGACTCGACGAGGTACACCGTGGACGTCTTGCCGGCCGTACCGGTGATGCCGATCACGGTGAGCGTCGCGGTCGGGTCGCCGTACACGAACGACGCGGCGGTACCCAGCACTCCGCGCGGATCCGCCACCACGAGCGCCGGCAGGCCGGTCACCATCGAGGCTCCAGCGGCATCGGTCAGCACCGCCCGCGCCCCCGCCGTCGCGGCCGCCGGCGCGAACCGCGCTCCGTGCTGGCGCGCACCGGGCAGCGCCGCGAACAAGTCACCGGGACGCACCTCGTCGCTCGCGTGGGTGATCCCGGTGATCCCGACTTCGCCCGGCCCGGTGAAGACAGCGCCCAGCAGCCCCGCGAGTTCGCGCAACGGGCGCGGGGTCACGGTCCGGGGACGCGGATAGCCGGGCACGGCGCTTGACCCTACCCGGTTACGGGGTGCCATTCGAAGAGGCGCCTCACGGGTAGATGGTGAACGTCGGCGGACGCGAACCCGTCGGCGGTACCCGGTAGTGCTGCAGGGTGAACTGCATCATCTCGCTGAACGCGGGCCCGGCGACCATGCCACCGCTGCCGCCGGCGGTGTGCGCGAAGACCGCGATGACGTACCGGGGCGCGTCGGCCGGCGCCATGCCGATGAACGAGGCGACCTCGCCCTTGACGTAGTGCCCGTTGTCCACCCGTTGACCGGTTCCGGTCTTGCCGGCCACCCGGTAGCCGGGCACGGCAGCCGTCGTACCGGTCGCGTCCGGGACGACCACCACCGCCTCGAGCATCTGCCGCAGCGTGGCCGCGTTCTCCGGGCTGAGCACCTGCCGGGTCACCGGCATCGGGGCCGGTACCACCACACCACCCGGCGAGATCGTGGCGTCCACCAGATGCGGCTGGATCCACACGCCGTTGTTGGCGATCGCGTTGTACGCGGCCGCCATCTGCAACGGCGTGACCGCTATCCCGTGCCCGATGGGGACCGAGCCGTACGAAGAACCGCTCCAGTTCGCCGGCGGCTGCACGAGCCCCGAGGCCTCGCCGGGCAGGCCCACGCCGGTCGCGGTACCGAGCCCGAACCGCTGCTGGTACTCGTACAGCCGCTGAGGCCCCAGCTGGTCGGCCAGCTTGATGGTGCCCACGTTGGACGAATAGGCCAGGATGCCCGGTACGGTCAGCCGCGTCCCCGGTGGGTGCCAGTGCGAGTCCTCGAACGTGGTGTCCCCTTTGCGGATCCGCGGTTCCACGGCCACCGCGGTCGACGGCGTGATGACACCCTCCTGCAGGCAGGCGCCGACCACGATCGCCTTGTGTACCGAGCCGGGGTCCACCACGATCCCCGTGGCCGCGTCGCCACGCTGCGCCGGGGGTGCCTCGAACGGGTCCGCCGCGTCGTACGGCGGGTAGCTGGCCTGGGCGAGCACGGCACCGGTACCGACCTCGAGCACCACGGCCGCGCCGAACGTCGCGTTGACCTTCCGCATGTGCGTGGACAGCAGGTGCTGCACCTCGAACTGGAGATCCCGGTCGAGGGTCAGCCGCAGCGAGGCCCCTTGCTGCGCCGGCGTCTCGCGGTTGTACCCACCCGGAATCTCCTTGGCCAGGTCACCCACGCCGATCTCGAACGTGCGCTCGCCGTTGACCCCGGCCAGCACGTCGTCGTAGCGCGCCTCCAGGCCGGCGAGTCCGTGCAGGTCGTCGCCGGTGAAGCCGATCAGGTTCGCGGCGAGGTCGTGTCCGGGTACCTCCCGGCGCTCGTCCCGCCGGACGCCGATGCCCTTGAGGTTCAGCGCCTTGACCGCTTCCCCGGTCGGAATGTCCACGCTGCGGGCCAGCCACTCGAACTGCGATGGCCGGCCGTCGGGCCGATCGTGCGGCAGCAGCTTGGGCATCAGCTGACTCGGCGGGATGCCCAACACCGGGGACAGCTTGGCCGCCGCGTCCGCCGCGTTCTCGATCATCGTCGGGTCCACGTAGACGTACCGCGCCTCGACGCTGTGCGCGAGCACCGCGCCCGTGCGGTCGTAGATCGCCCCGCGGGGCGCGGCGATCGGCACTGTGTGCAACCGGTCGGCGAGGCCGGCCGCGGCGAACTCGTTCGCGTCCGTGACCTGCAACTGCACCAGGCGCAGCGAGACCGTCGTGAAGAGCACCGCCACCAGCACCGTCGCGACCCGCAACCGCCGCTTGGGTTCCGCCAGGCGAGGCGGGAGTACCGGGAGAGCCGGCGCTACCTTCCTGGGCGCCCGCGGTCGTGCCGGCGGTACCCGGCCGCGCTGGCGCGGTGGCGGCTGCGGCTGGTTTCGCCGGCCCGCCTTGACTACCTCGAGGGCGGGCTCGAACGGGTCCCGCCCTCGTGCGGCTTCGCGGACCGTCCGCCCCCGTGGCGTGTACTTCTTCGCCTCGGACAGCCCGCTTCGCTCGCGGCCACTGTTACGGGCGGACGGCGTCCGCCCGGCCGCCACCGGTTCACCCCCCGCCGGAGTTTTGCTGCTGGCTGGTGATGCTCGGCTGTCCGGAGGCGGGCTGCGGTACCCCGATCACCCGACCGTCGGGCATCCGGATGAACGCCGGATTCCCCGCCGGTACCAGCCCGAGCCGACGTGCCGCCGCGGCGAGGCTGCCCGGCGACTCGCGGTCGGCCAACTCCCGCTCCAGCTGCTGCTCCTGCTGATCCAGCGCGGTCTGTTGCTCCTGCAGGTCGTGCAGGCGGAACGCGTTCTCGTTGATCTTCGTGTTGAGCACCAGGATGCCGAGCACCCCGGCGACCACGAGGGTCAGTACGAGCAACACGAATGGCGCACGCGGTGTCACCACCGGCGCCGGTGGTGCGACCTGCAACCGTGGTGGTTCCTGTTCGGGTACCACCTCGACCGGCTGCAGCGCGGCGCTGCCCTGAGTTGGGAAACGCTCCGCGGTCCGGCCCCCCGACCGCGGCGCGCGCCGCTGCTGTTCATGCACTGTCGTCATCGTCTTCGTCACCCCTCCCCCTGAGCTGAGTCCCCTTGAAATGTGGCTGGTGCAATGCCTTCACCCGTCGCTTGGGCCGTTCGCGGGTGGCCCGTCGCGGGTCGATCCGTTCGGCGGCCCGCAGCCGGGCGGACGCGGCTCGCGGGTTCGCCGCGACCTCCGCGTCGCCCGGCTGCTCGGCCCCCCTGGTGAGCAGTCGTAGCGTCGGACCGGTACCGGGCAACTCGACCGGCAGGTCCAATGGACCCGTCGATCGGGCGCGGCCGACCAGGCAGCGCTTGACGATGCGGTCCTCCAGCGAGTGGTAGGACAGCACCACCACGCGGCCACCCGGGCCGAGCGCGTCCACCGCGGCCGGTACCGCCCGCTCCAATGTGGACAGTTCGCTGTTTACCTCGATCCGCAGCGCTTGAAACGTGCGCTTGGCCGGGTTCCCCCCGGTACGCCGGGCCGCCGCCGGGATCGCGTCCCGCACGAGGTCGGCCAGTCGTACCGACGAGGTGATCCGTTCCTTGGCCCGGGCCCGCACGATCGCGGCCGCGATCCGTTGCGCGAAGCGCTCCTCGCCGTACTCCCGGATCACCCGGGTGAGCTCGGCGACGCTGTAGTCGTTGACGACGTCCTCGGCTGTGACCCCTGCGGTCTGGTCCATCCGCATGTCCAGTGGCGCCTCGCGGGCGTACGAGAACCCGCGGTCCGCCTCGTCGAGTTGCAGCGAGGAGACGCCGAGGTCGAACAGGGCGCCGTCGGTGTGGTCGTACCCGAGCCGGTCGAGCACCGCGGGCAGTTCGTCGTAGACGGCGTGCACCAGGTGCGTCCGGTCGGCGTACGCCGCCAGCCGGCGTTCGGCGTGGGCGAGGGCCTCCCGGTCCCGGTCGAGACCGACCAGGACGAGGTCGGGATGGGCGGCCAGAACCGCCTCGGCGTGGCCCCCGAGACCGAGGGTCGCGTCGACGTGCACGGTCTGCCGGCCGGGCCGGGACAGCGCGGGAGCGAGCAGCTCGAGGCACCGCTCGAGCAACACCGGTACGTGGGTACCGCGCGGCTCCCCCATTGCTGACCCCCTCGACGAGTGCAGTACGGCCGCGCGCCGTACTGCCAGATCCCCATCCGCTTGGCTTCCCCTGGCACCGGGGAAGAGGCGCCAGGAGCCGCAAGCGGCTGGAGATCTCGCGGTACGGCGGCGGCCGGTTGTCGGAACCACGGCGTCGCTGCCGCGGCCCGGCTCCCCCGCGCCTATAGACCGCCCGGCAACACCCCCTCTTCGATGCCGGCAAAGTCGTCTTCGCTTTCTGCCAGGTAGGTATCCCAGGCCTGCTTGTCCCAGATCTCCACCCGGGTGCTCGCCCCGATCACGACGAGTTCACGGTCGAGCCCGGCGTACTCCCGCAGGTGGCCCGGGATCGTTACCCGGCCCTGCTTGTCGGGCACCTCGTCGTGCGCGCTGGCGAAGAACACCCGGCTGTATGCCCGGGCCGCCTTGTGCGTCACCGGCTGTTCGCGCAGCTGGGACGCGATCCGGTTGAACTCGGCGGTGGGGAACACGTAGAGACAGCGCTCCTGCCCTTTGGTGATCACGACACCTCCCGCCAGCTCGTCCCGGAACTTCGCGGGAAGGATCAGCCGGCCCTTGTCGTCCAGTCGCGGGGTATGGGTGCCGAGAAACACCGGCCCCACCCCCTTGCCGTGGATTCCCCCCGGAACCGGCAGAGCCACCCGCCCTGCCCACTGAGCCCCACTGTACTCCACTTCCCTCCACCGTCAACGGGGAATGAAAGCCTGGCCCTCCACTCGCAGGGTGAAGTCCTCCATCCGACAGGCGGTCACTGGTCCGGTACCCTCGGCCCGTGACGGAGGACAAGTTGCCGCTGCGTACGAGGCTCGCGAGCTCCGTATCGCGTACGGCGGCAGCGCTGTCGCGGGCGACCGGGCGTGGGGACGGGTCGGTCATCGGCGGCAAGCTCGGGCTGATGATCGACCCGAACCTGTTGGCGAACCTCGCCGCCGGCCGGCAGGTCGCGCTGGTCTCCGGCACGAACGGCAAGACGACCACCACCCGGCTGACGGCCGCCGCGCTGGGCTCGCTCGGCACCGTCGCCACGAACTCGTTCGGCGCGAACATGCCCACCGGGCACACGTCGGCGCTGGCGCGCGCCGGCCGCACCGCCTACGCCGTGCTCGAGGTCGACGAGCACTACCTGGCGGCGGTACTGAGAGCGACCTCCCCGCACGTCGTCGCGCTGCTCAACCTCAGCCGCGACCAGCTCGACCGAGCCAAGGAGGTGGCGATGATGGCGCAGCTGTGGCGCGACGCGCTCGCCACCCACCCAGCGGTACACGTGGTCGCCAACGCCGACGACCCGATGGTGGCCTGGGCCGCCGGCGCGGCCGGCACGGTCACCTGGGTGGCGGCCGGCCAGCGCTGGCACGACGACTCGTGGGTGTGCCCCGAGTGCGGCTCGCAGATCGTGCGGGCCGGTGTGGACTGGCGATGTACCGGATGCGGCCTGCGCCGGCCCGATCCACAGTGGACTGTCGAGGACTCTCTCGTCGTGGATCCGAGCGGTGCGCGGCATGCGATAGCCCTGCAACTGCCGGGCCGCGTCAACGTGGCCAACGCGGCGACGGCGCTGGCCGTGGCGGTGGAGTTCGGCGCCACCGTCGCGGACGCCATCCCGAGGTTGGCCGAGGTCACCTCGATCGCCGGCCGGTACGCCACCGTGCAGCGCAACGGCCGTACGATCCGGCTGCTGCTGGCGAAGAACCCGGCCGGCTGGCTCGAAGCGTTCGACATGGCCGAGGACGCCCCGACCCTCCTGTCGATCAACGCGCGGGATCCGGACGGGCTCGATACCTCCTGGCTGTTCGACGTGGACTTCTCCGCGCTCCGGGGGCGGCAGGTGCTGATCACCGGCGACCGGGCGTACGACCTCGCCGTCCGGCTCGAGGTCAACGACGTGCCATTCACGCACCTGCGCACGTTCGGCGCGGCCGTCGCCGCGGTACCGCCCGGTCGGCTCGAGGTCATCGCCAACTACACCGCATTCCAGGACATCCGGGCGGAGCTGGACCGTGTCAACTGACAGTGCGCTGCGAATCGTCTGGCTGTACCCGGATCTGCTGTCGACCTACGGCGACCGGGGCAACCTGCTGATCCTGACCCACCGGGCGGCCCGCCGCGGCCTGCCGGTCGAGCCGGTCGAGGTCGCCTCCCACGAAGCGGTACCGGACTCGGCCGACATCTACCTGCTCGGCGGCGGCGAAGACGGGCCGCAGGCGCTGGCCGCCCAGCGGCTGAACGCCGACGGCGGGTTGCATCGGGCCGTGGCCCGGGGCGCGGTGGTGTTCGCGGTCTGCGCCGGGTACCAGCTGGTCGGCTCGTCGTTCTTTGCCAAGGGCGCCAAGTGTGCCGGCCTCGACCTGCTGGACCTGTACTCCGACCGGGGCCCCACCCGCGCCGTGGGCGAGCTGGCCGGCGAGGTGGACCCCGAGCTGGGGCTACCGACGCTGACGGGGTTCGAGAACCACGGTGGTCGTACCCACCTCGGCCCCGACGCACAGCCGCTGGCCCGGGTCACGGTGGGCGTCGGCAACGACGGCAAGACCGAGGGCGCCTGGCACGGGCGGCTGCTGGGGACGTACTCCCACGGTCCGGCCCTGTCCCGCAACCCGGCCCTGGCCGACCTGTTGCTGCGGTGGGCGACCGGCGTCGACGCGCTCGCCCCGCTGGACGACACCTGGCCCACCAAACTCCGCACCGAACGCTTGACCACCCCCTTGCGTTGATCATGAACTTTGTTGGTGGTTCGACGGCGTGTCGCACCACCAACTTCATGATCAACGCTCCAGCAAGAGTGGGTAGAGGCGGGCGATCTCGCGGGCGCGTGACAGGTCGGCGGGGGTGTCTACTTCGACCCAGTCGAGGGCGCCTATCGGGGCCGCGCTGACTCCGGCCGTCCGGTCGGCCAGGAGCTGGAGCGCGTCGTCGTAGAAAAGGTTTGGGTCTCGGTGCCAGGTGTCGGCCAGGCACTCGGTGAGTACCGGTACCACCGCGGCCTCGAGCAGCGCGACGCCGATGTACTCACCGTCGGCGTCCGAGAGGTTCTTGGCGATCCGCACGACCCGGCCGGCGGCGTCGAGCCGTACCTTCATCGCCTCGTCGGTGAGGTCCCGCAGCGTATCCACCGCGAGGAGCACTCCCGGCCCGCGCTGCGCGAACAGGGTCTTCTGCACCGCGGCCGGGTGCAGGGTGTCGCCGTTGACGACGATCGCCCCGCCCTCGAGCTGCGAGCGCACGAGCCAGAGCGAGTACGCGTTGTTCCACCCATAGCGATCGTTGTGGATCAACTGCAACCGCACGCCGTAGGAGCTTTCCAAGTCCGGAACCCGGCGGTGCACCGACGCGGCGGCGTGCCCGACGACGAGCACCACGTCGGTGACCCCGACCGACGCGAGGTTGGCCAGGATCACGTCGAGGATCGTGACCCCTTCGGCGACGGTGACGAGCGTCTTCGGCACGTCGGCCGTGTACGGCATCAAGCGCCGCCCCGACCCGGCGGCCAGCACCACACCTATCACGGCCGCACCTCGCGCAAGCGCTCGGTCATGGTTCCGCCTGGTCGGGTACCCGGCGACGGAACAGCGATCGCGATCGTTGGCGCGGTATCGCGACCTCCGGCGCGTCCCGCCAGCGCCACCAGTGGTCGGCGGCGACGCCGTACATGAAGATCGGAATGCCGAACAGGTACCGCCGCCAGAGCCGGATCGGCTCGCTCGCGAGGCGGAACAGCCATTCCATGCCGATGCGCTGCATGAATCTCGGCGCGCTCGGCTTCACCCCGGAGTGCAGGTCGAAGGCCGCGCCGACCGGTACGACCGTGCAGCCCAGCCGA